>JAACDM010000308.1 GCA_009936795.1 Verrucomicrobiaceae bacterium
AACGCACTTACTCTGGTATAATCGAGACCCCTGACGCGGTACGAGGTATGCAGTCCCTTCTCGGCCGCACGCGGACTTACAGCATGGCGTCAGGCATGCTAAACTCTAGCAATAAGATTGATCCAAAAACTCCTACCCTGACGGAAGAGGTCAACACCATCCTAGATCAAAGCGCGGGATTGGATCGCTACACCCGAGATCCACAACTTGAGAGCAAGATCATCGCCCATTACCGCTACAACCTTTCGCGCATGGTCGACATCGCCGAAAGCAGTGGCGTCCAAGTTATCTTCATCACTCCGGCAGCCAACCTGCGAAACTCTTCCCCATTCAAGAGCGAACACGCAAAAACATTAACAGAATCACTAAAAGCAACATTCCAATCGCACATGACCTCCGCGACAAAGGCTGTTGCCAATGAACAGCATGCAAAAGCACTAAGCCATGTCGACCAAGCCACGAACATTGATAAACTACATGCCCACGGCCACTTTCTTCGAGGCGAGATCTTGACCGCACTCGAAAGAGACGAGGAGGCCGCCACAGCCTATGAGGTCGCCGTGATTCACGATGTCTGCCCGCTTCGTATGCTTCCCGTGATGCGCGATGTACTCGCAAACACCGCCAATGCCCGGAGCGTGCCCTTGGTCGATTATCACACCTTTCTCGCCGAACGCAGTGCCCACGGAGTGCCTGGCGACGACTGGTTTCTCGATCACGTACACCCCACGATCGAAGGGCATCGCCTGCTCGCACTGAAACTCATCGCTGCTTTTGAAACACAAGGCCTCTTGGCAAACAAGAGTGCGCTCACCGATAGCTCCATCGACTCGATCAAGAACCGCGTCCTTGGAAATATCGACAACAACGCCCACGGTATCGCCCTTCGCAATTTGGGTAATGTGCTGAACTGGGCAGGCAAGAAACGTGAAGCCTATCAGGCGGTAACCAAATCACTCGAACTCGCCCCTGGCGATGCGTATGGACATTACCTTGCTGGTGATCTTGCTAGCTCCCTCGGCAAAACCGCTGAAGCAGAGGCCCGCTTTCGCGAGCTGACCAAATTCGAACTCGATCCAAATGTCGCTACCTACTATCCAGATGCGCACTATCAATTAGCCCAAATCGTTGGTCCACGCGGTAATACCACTGAAAGCCTGCGCTTGCTCAAGAAGACTCTGAAACTATAGGCTGATCACGCCAAAGCACGAGAAGCCTTCCCGCGTGTTCTCGAAGCCCATGGCAAGAATTCTCTGAAGGCTGCCCAACCCTCTGAAGCAGTTGCCGCCTTCCAACAGCTCGAGAAATGGAATCCTAACCATTCCATGGCCACCATCTTGTTAGGCGTCGCCCGAATTGAAGAGAAGAAATTCCCCGAAGCCGTCGACGTTCTCCACCGAGCGATCAAGAAGAATCCGCAAAACCCAATCGCCCACAACAACCTCGGCTCCGCATACGCGCGTAGCAATCAGCCGACAGAAGCCGAACGCCATTTCAAATCCGCCATTCAAGTTGCTCCAAACCATGTTGGCGCTCAGCTCAACCTTGCTCGCCTCTTGGAAACCAGTAATCGAAATAACGAGGCCGCGCAGCACTACGCCACCGCACTAAAACTCCAACCCACATCTGCTGAAGCCAAAGCTGGCCTTGCCCGCACACGCGACTCCAAATAGCAAGACCTCGTAGCGAGCTCTCTTCACAAACGTAACCACCAAACTGAGGTGAGAGCAGCGTAGTGCAACTGAACTTTCTTTACGATCTGGGAATCGCCGTCGACACTACTTGCTTGTCTCTTATCAACCAATGGCGGGTAGTTGTAGATGAGCCGGATAGCGTGCGACCAGCGAGCGGTGAAGGTTCCTTCCTTGAGGAAGATACTGCCGGAATTCTGCAGGGTATCGGTGAAGAATAGGCTGCTGAACAGATCCTTGTGGGCGAACGTCTGTCCATGATTGTCGAGAAGCCCATAGACATTCCACTCGCGGGCCCCGCGGCCCTCGAGGATATACAAACCAGGAACCGCGCTGAGGCCTTGAAGCAACGGGATGGCGAGGGCAAGAAGGACGATTCGCAAGGAACTCACGACACGGGATATCCAGCCCAATGAGATCTCTTACACGAGTTTGAGAAGTCTTTTCAGGAGAAGCAGGACATGGACCTTGGGCCTCCGTTCACCACACCGTTCTATTACGACCAATCCCAGACAGCTATTTCGTGGTTCTCACATTCCACCAACGCCAACAACGCCACAAGTCGCTAACCAAACACCTGATCCAACTCGCCTGACGTCAGCACACGCCAGGCCCCCTCTTCCAAATCGGATGGCAACTTCAGCCCTCCAAGGGAAACACGCTTGAGGGTCACGACATGGTTTCCCACGGCAGCAAACATACGACGTACTTGGTGATAACGCCCCTCGTGCAACGTCACGAGTGCCTCCATATCACCCAGCACTTCCAGAGGCGCTGGCAACAGCGGCTTGCTATCCCCCTTCAACTGCAACGTGCCTGAAGCAAACTGCTCAGCCTCATGACCTTCAAGAGGGCGATCCAGGGTCGCATGATAAACCTTCAAGCAGCCATGCTTCGGATGAATGATGCGATGAAGAAGCTTCCCATCATCCGTCATCAGGAGAAGCCCCGTCGTGTCTTTGTCCAATCGACCAATCGAATTGAGGCCCGGCTTGCGGTGAGCAAAGCGCTCCGGCAGGAGATCGTAGATCGTCTCTCCGGGATCTTCCGTGCTACAGGTGAAACCGTCAGGCTTATTCAAGATAATCGTTAGTGGGGCTGGAGGGTCAATGGGTTCTTCTCGAAAGCGAACCTCTTCGTGCGTGACCGCCGCACCGTCTTTGATGACTTGTCCGTGGGCGTCCTTGACCCAACCAGAACGAATCATCGCCTGCACTTCCTTTCGAGAGCCGTAGCCGAGATTAGCCAAAAGTTTGATTAGCTTCATAACATTCCATCAATCAGTGCTGCTTGGCGAAGAGAAGTTTGTATGTCTTGTCTTCCGCTGCAATCCGCCACTCCAAACCACTCGATTCAAGCACGCTTTCGTAGGGAAGTTGGCGATTCGCGACGAGAAACAACTCTCCGTCTCGGTTGAGCGATTCCATGGCTACCTGCATAAACCGGCGCCCCAAGTCAATGTTCGTTGCCTGCCCAGTATGGAAGGGAGGATTCATCACAATTGCATCATAACTCGTAGGCAGCCCTGTTGTCACATCGTGCCAATGATACGTGACCGACCTGTCGTGCCCGCCAAGGTTCGCACGCGCACACGCCACCGCCCTGGCATCAACCTCAACCAAGTCTAGCGACTCAATCTTCGGGCACAGCTTCAAGACGGCATCCGAAAGGTATCCCCAACCCGCCCCCAGGTCAGCAACAGATCCATGAAGCGTCCTCGGCAAATGATCGGCAAGAAAGATCGAACCGGGATCAATGCGATTGGCGCTAAACGTACCCGCTTGGGCCACCATGGAGGTTTCAGGGATGGCTTGAGGAGCCATTCCCACCCGCCACTCATCAAAGACCGATTCGTTGAATCCCCCATTGTTCGTCGCCCGGAAGGCACGGCATTTGTGTTTCTGCAAAGACACCACATCGCCCGTTGCCTGAGCCAGTAACTTCTCAAACCGGCGAGCCCCGGCGGTGTTGGGCATGGCGACAACGATGGTGCCCCCCGAAGCCACATGATCCCGAGCTAAAGTGAACCACGCCAGCGTCTCTTCTCGCGACTTCCCAGGCAACACCAACACAACCGGCCAGCGCTCATTGCCAAGATCATCAATCCGTACATAGCCCGCCCTTTCCCAGGCATCCGCCAACGCTTTGTCCGGCTGCCACCCGGTGACCGACGGCCAATCCCGCAACGCCGGATGCGCCACAGCCCCGAGAAACAACCCGCGCTCGGGCACCGACACCGGCAATTCTCCGTCCGAAGAGAAGACGAGCATCAACGTGTCGAGAGCCGGTGGCATGGAAACGTCTCTTAGGCCAAATCTGCAAGATACGCTATCTCAGAGAGTGGAAAGTTTCCTTATCAAGATGAGTTTGAGATCAGTTGACTCGCTCCAGCAAAGCGGGACATCCTCCGGGCCGACATTCACCTCCTAGCAAGCCCGATTTCCAACCATGAGATTCTCCCTTCATCGCGCAATCCTTGCCATGGCGATACTCTGTGTCATCGACTTAACCGGCCAGATTCCTGGCGAGCCACCCGCCCAGACTCTATCACTCGCTAAAAAACGCAATGAACAAGACCTCACGACATGGGCTCACGAAGTTGAGGCTCAAAAGTTCGAAGCGGTCATCATTGATTTTTGGGATCGCCTTCGTAACGCATCATCTGCCAAGCATCTTGAGGTCTTCGCCAGCCTCGATGTTGACAGGATCTACCTGAAACCGTGGGCACCCAAGATGCGAGCCCTCGACCTTGGAGTGGCTGTCACCACACTCGATTCTGTGGCTCCGACGACCGCCCTTTCTCCAACCGCTTGGCGTGATTGGCTACGCCGTCGTCAATCAGAGGGATACAAGCTGCTGCAAAGTGAATGGCACCACGATAAGTTCACTCCAGCGACAAAGGCAGCCAATCCGCAATCCGTCGTCGCATTTGAGATACATGTAGTAAAAGAGGGAAAACTGACCACCCCTCTCATTGTCAAAGGCAAGCTTGAAATCGACTGGAACAAGGAACGCCAACCAAAGACCATCCGAGTGTCTGAGTGCAGGATCGTACACAGAAAGGGCGGCACGTTGTTTCAAAAAACCTTGCAGATTGCACCCGAAGAAGTCATCCCAGGCGCGGGCGTGTCTCTGGCTCCTGTCATTGTGCAAGACCTGAACGGAGATCGCTACCCCGAAGTGATCCTCGGCGGCGTCAACAGTATCTTCTGGAACCAGGGCAACTTCAAATTCGAGCGCAGTGCCTTATTCGCGAATCCTACTGGCCCCGTTCTCAACACGGGTGTTGTCGCGGACATGACGGGAGATGGTCGATTGGACTTTCTTGGCGTGCTAGCAAACGGCAAATCGCAATTACTCCCAGGCATCGAAGGCGGCCGATTCTCGGACAAGGCACAACAGCCATGGAAAGAACTGGCAAAGGGCCCCAGCGCAATCACCACCGGCGATGTCGATAGCGACGGCGACCTCGATGTTTGGCTCACTCAGTACAAGATCCCCTACGAAGGCGGACAAATGCCCACTCCATTTTACGACGCCAATGATGGCTATCCGTCCTCACTCTTTCTTAACAATGGCACCGGGAAGTTCACCGACGGCACGGTGAAAGCCGGGCTTGCCTCGAAGCGAAACCGACGCACCTACAGTGCGTCCTTCGTGGACCTCGACAGCGATCGCGACCTAGACCTCATGGTCGTAAGCGACTTTGCCGGGCTCGATGTTTGGATGAATGACGGCAAGGGGAAATTCACAGCGGCTCCAGACGACCTCTTCGGCGAACGCCATGCCTTTGGCATGGCCCACACGTTTGGTGATTTCGACAGTGACGGGCGACAAGATCTCTACATGGTTGGCATGAGTTCAACCACGGCAAGGCGCCTCGATCAGCTCGGCCTAAAACGCGAGGACTATCCGGAATACACGAAACTTCGAGCCCCCATGGCTTACGGCAATCGGATGTACGTCGCCCGCGAAGGACAGTATGTCCAAACGCCGCTCAACCAAGATTGCGCAAGGGCAGGCTGGGCTTGGGGAGCCGCGAGTTTTGATTTGGAGAATGATGGCGATGACGACCTTTATGTGGCAAACGGACACATCAGTGGCAAATCAGCCACAGACTACTGCACAGCTTTCTGGCGACACGATCTCTACACGGGATCCTCTACAGAAGACCCTGCGGTGGCCCATCTTTTGTCCGACCGTTTCCTGCCGCCTTCTCTTCGCGGCCTCCAGACAGGGCGCATTTCGTGGAACGGCTTTGAACACAATCGGCTCTTCCTAAATCATCAAGGCACTTCGCTCACCGATGTTGGTTTCCTACTGGGAGTATCGCACGAGAAAGACTGCCGATCTGTGGTCGCTGCCGATCTGGATGCCGACGGCAGACAAGACCTCCTGATCGTTGAGAATGGCTGGAGCCACGAGAAGAAACTCACTGGTATTCAGGCACTCTTAATACACCGAAATATGGCTCCGTCAGGACATTGGCTCGGCATTGACCTCGTCGGCAGCGTTGGACACTCGCCTATCGGCGCCAAAGTCTCGCTACACGGACCATTTGGAATCAAGGAACGACACCTCATGACAGGGGACTCCTTTTATGCTCAGCACCCGACAATTGCACACTTTGGCCTCGGCGACATCACAACTGTTGAGAAAGCAACCGTAAGCTGGCCGGATGGTCGAGTGAGTACAATTGCAATAGAAGAACTCGATCGCTATCTGAAGATTCAAGCCCCAGATGCCTAATAATTAGTATTGCGGAGATGAATCCCTATTCTTTAACCTTTCACTCTGTCGAATCGGAACAAATCCCGGACCTTCGATAGGACCTCACTCATATATTATGAAAATACCCCGAATGATCTCAGCGATAGCTCTTGGCTTGCTCGCAATAAGCAGCGTGCCGCAATCAAGAGCCGAACTAGCGCGCTTTATCCAAGTGGTCAAAG
Source organism: Verrucomicrobiaceae bacterium (assembly GCA_009936795.1). GTDB lineage: Bacteria > Verrucomicrobiota > Verrucomicrobiia > Verrucomicrobiales > DEV007 > JAACDM01. The sequence goes on from JAACDM010000308.1 coordinate 6,644, forward strand.
TCGACGATGCCGATACTCGGCTTCACCTAGGCGAGCTCGAAGCCTTCGAAAATGGTGTGGTCCCAGACGATCTCGGCGGCGCCACACACGGTCAGCCTAATAACGTCGAAGGACTAGACGAAATGTCAACCAGCACCAACGACATTGGAGGTGCCGACGGCGAGTTTCTGACGACCTACAATGACGGCGCAGAATTTCCTGAAGTCGGCACGACGACAAGCCTAGAACACGGCGGCGCCAACAAAGATCCTAACAATGCGCTAGAGAATGCTGGTGCCGTTTGGTCAACCGCCAACGGCTTAGGTGACGCTAGTGCTCAGTATACCTTGGACCTAGGTGAACAATACGACGTCACGACCTTGCGGATGTTTCCGCGCAATGACGGTTGCTGCGCACAACGCTGGGAGAATCTTGAAATCAATCTCTATCAAGACGACGGTGGCAAGCCAGGTAATCTAAGCGCCACACTCAAGCACACCGAGAACGAAGGTAACATCGCCTTGCAGTTCACCTTGCCTCCTGGCATCAACACTCTCGAGCAAGGTCTCCTCGGCTACTGGTCTTTCAATGACCTCGGGCCGGGCGATACTGAAACGCTCGATGCGAACAATAGCGCCGATACCAAAAGCAACGGCACTGTACTTGGTGACCCTGAACTATCGGAGGGTCCTGCCGGAGAGGGTGATGTCGCCATCGTCTTCGACGGTGTCGATGATGCGGTGACCACCGAAGGTCAGATCCTGAACGACACCGCATCGTTTACCATGTCGGGCTGGGTCAAGTTTGACGAGCAACCAGGCAACCGCATCGGCTTGTTTGGTCAGAATGACTCCGTTGAGTTTGGTATGATAAACCCAACCACCATGCAGCACTGGTCAGCTGCCGGTGGAGGTTTCGACATTCCTTTCGGACCCGTGATTGAACAGTGGACAAACATTGTCCTCGTGAACTCCCCAACCGAGCGCATCCTTTACGTCAACGGCGAGGAGGAAGCAAGAGGCGGTGGTTCCGACCCCTCCAACTCCGCTTTCCCTTTCGACATTGGTGGGGCTGGTGTCTATGACGCCACGGGCAACTTCTTCACCGGAGAAATGGATGACGTCGCTGTGTGGAATCGCCAACTCACGGCAGAAGAAGCCCTCCAGGTCTTTGAAACGCGCGCAATCATCGCGCCCGACTTTGTCGATACCGATGGCGATGGCATGGGGGACAAATTGGAAGCCGCCAATGGCCTCGATCCCTTCGAGGCCGGCGACCGCGACACGGATCTCGACGGCGACGGGCTGTCCAACTTCGCTGAGTTTGAAAATCGAACCAGCCCACAACTCAAAGACACCGATTCAGACGGGCTTGATGACAATATCGAAACCGGCACTGGCATTTATGTCAGCGCTTCAGACACAGGCACTAGACCTACGAATCCCGATACGGACAAGGACGGCTTGTTGGATGGCGTCGAGACAAATACGGGCACCTTTGTCAGTGCTGAAGATACTGGATCAAATCCTCTCCTGAAGGACACCGATGAAGATGGGGCAACCGACGGCCTTGAAGTCACCAGTGGCTTCGATACTACAGATCCGAAGAGCGTCGCCTCGATCCAGCTCAAGGGAGGCTACTTCACCATTCGCCACGTCGACAGCTCTAGCGCCATCGGTAGCCGGGACGACGTCCTCGCTATCGTCGATGAAGGCGGAGATGCCGATCTCGGTGACATCACTGTGGACCGCCCCTTCGTAAACTTCGTAGATAACGCCGTGGGGGCTTTCGCCGATACGGTCGAGCCTTATCCACTTTGGGGTATCGACGGAAACAGTGAAGGTGCCGCCTCTGCTGCACTTGGAGATCTGGGCAACGGCCCTGCTCACGATGACTTCGCAATCGATGTCACCGGTACGTTCTTCATCCAATCTCCTGGTGGCATGGTCACCTTTGGCGTCAACAGTGACGATGGCTTCGTCCTTTGGATCGACGGTGTAGAAGTCGGTGAGGCTGGAAATCGCGGTCGAACAAACAGCTTGATGACCGTGGACCTTGAGCCCGGCCAACACGACCTACGCATGATCACGTGGGAGCGCGGCGGAGGAGCTGGTGCAAACATGTTCATCGCTCGCGGCTTTGGAGAAGTCACGACCTTCACCGAAGGGGACTTCGAACTCCTCAACGCCTTCGACATCGCCCTCGCACCACTCGAAGGTGATGACTCGGATGAGGACGGCATGGCTGACCTCTGGGAGAACTTCTACTTTGGTGATCTTGCCAGCACCGGTACTGCAGACAACGACGGTGATGGCCTTAACGACAAGGCTGAGTATGAAAGCCTCGGTAATCCAACCGAGAGAGACACGGACGGTGATGGCGTGGAAGACGGCCCCGAGGTAAATACCCATGGCAGTAGCCCAGCACTCGTAGATTCCGACGGTGACACCCTCACGGACGGCGACGAAGTGAATGTCCACGGCACGAGCCCAGCCAAAGCAGATACCGACGACGACGGTTCCGGTGATGCCATTGAAATTGCATTCGGCACTGATCCTAACGACGGTGCGATACGCCCCGACGCAGTAGCTGCCGTCCAGTCAGGCAATTGGAATGACGCTACCACTTGGGAAGATGGCCTAGCACCATCCGCAGGTAAGAGCTATGTCGCCCTCGGCGGCTTTGTGAATAAGTTATCTGCTACCCAAGGAGCCTTCGGCGGCGACTCTCTAACACTTCTCGGGTCAACCTTGGAGCTCACCGCAGATGATTCCCAGGCCAATCTTGTTGTCACTAATGGCACCATCGCGGCAGACGCAAATGCGAACCTCAGCGGAAAGATCACGCTCAACGAAGCTAACACAATCGATGCAGGCGACAACGAGCTGAACATCGGATCTCAGTTGTCTGGCTCAGGCTCGATCGCCTTCACCGGTGGCAGTGTTGATGTTCGAGCTGGCTCCGTTGGTATCAGCGGTGCAGCCAGTTCCTTTGTCGGAGACGTCAGCGTCACGGGCACCGCCTTATTCCTCTTCACGGAGAATGGACTTGCCGGTGCCGGTGCCGGTAGCCTTACGCTACAGGGTGCCGAGTTGCATGTAAACGCGCCTTCCCGGTTCTGTGGCGATCTCCTGATTGTGGGTGATGACTTTATCCTCAATCTTGGGAACACGCTGGAAGTCGTCGATCTCAAAGGCATCAGTGCCGACGATGGCAGTGTTCTCTTCGGGCTCCAAGCGGTCCTTCCGAATGCTGAACTCACCGCAGACAATCTTGTTAATGATATTGGATTCAATGAAGACCAAACCTCAGGTGATGGTACGCTCAAACTCAACGATGCTCCAGAATGTAGCACCCCAGGCTGTGACGATCCTAACCTCGACACGGACGGTGATGGTCTCTCCGACTGTGACGAAGAGCTAGAGCTTGGCACCAACCCAGCGATCGCAGATACGGACGAGGACGGGGTCGACGATGGCGTCGAGATCACCGATGGCACGAATCCGCGCAGCTCAGATACAGATGGAGACGGCCTATCGGATGGCGAAGAAAAGACTCTAGGCACGAGTGGCACGAACCGCGACACCGACGGCGACCAATTCCCTGATGGGACTGAGGTCGCACGAGGACCGAATCCACTCGATGCTCAAGATCCTCCTCCAGGAGCAGCCCCCGCCAGCTTGGTGGCCTTCTGGAGCTTCGACGATGGGACCACGGACGAATTCAGCGGCATTGAAGGTGAACTCACCGGTGGTGCCACCATCAGCCCAGACGGCAATGTCGGTTCCGCCCTCGATCTCGGCACAGATCAGAACGGTCAAGCTATGGTGGTGAGAGATGCTGACTTCTTCAACGATGTCGTCGCCAATGACAGTATGACAGTGGTCTTCTGGCAGAAGCTGGACAGCGTCACCGCACAAACTACCTTCAAAGGGCGCTCACCAAGTTCCAGCGGTGCAGAACGCGGCATTTCTGTGCATACCACGTGGAGTGACAACAATGTCTACTATGATACTGCTGGCTGTTGCGACGGCGGCTCGCAGCGGATTAGCCAGAGCATCGGTGATATCGATCTAACAGATGGTTGGCACCACTTCGCGTTCACAAAAGACGGCGCTACCAAGACGGTTTACATCGACGGGGTAGAGTTCCTCACAGGTCAAAACGATGGTGTCCTTCCAGATGACTTCACGGAGTTATGGGTGGGCTCGTCCCTCGACGGCGGCGAAAGCGTAGCCGGCCTGTTAGACGACTTCGGCATCTTCAATGAAGCCCTCGAACAACCGGACATTCAGTTCCTCGCTGACGGCGGTCGCTATGGCGGTGGAGCCCCAACGCAAGGATTCGTGTTTGATCCAAGCTTCGCCATTCCTGCAGGCGCGTCTTACAACGTGGAGTACTCTCCCGATTTAGAAACGGCGTTCGAAGTGATCGCCACAGACCAGACTGGAGTCTACACGGACACTGATGCTGGACGGGCAGCGGCCGAGCAAGGATTCTACCGGGGTGTCACTGGTGAGTAACGACTGAACTCTATCATTATTTAACCAGGCCAAAGGGCAGCGCTACAGCGCTGCCCTTTGTGCGTACAGATCCCTGAACAGGTGAGAATCGGGTTGCTTCCCAACTGCTCGTATCGTTGGCTTCTCACCTCATAATTCACCTATGCCTGATTCTCCCGTTCCCCTGCCTTCTGCGGACCCCGTCCAACCTGGATTAACAGCAATCTCCGAGGACGCTCAGATCATCTTCAAGGATGTCTGGCTAGAGCTTGAGCAAGATCTGGGGAGAGAATACCTTCGTTTCGCTCGCGAGATCATCCTGCTCGGGGGAGCTCCGGGCGCTGGCAAAGGCACGAACACATCGTTTATATTAAAGACGCGCGGCCTAACATGCCCACCTATCGTTGTGAGCGAGCTCTTGGATAGCCCTGAAGCCCGTGCAATCAAAGAGGCCGGCGAGCTTGTCGATGACCGTGAAGTGCTCAATCTCGTGCTACGCCAGCTGATAAGAGAAACCTACCGTGACGGTGCCGTCCTCGACGGATTCCCAAGGACCAAGGTTCAGGTGGATTGCCTCAGGCTCCTCGTAGATAAAATGCAGAAACTCCGTCGAGAGTTCTACGACACGCCTATGCATGTTCACTTCCGTCGGCCTGTCATTCACATCATGGTACTCTTCGTTGATGAGAAAGTAAGTGTCGAACGCCAGCTCAAACGCGGTCGCGATATCCAAGCACACAACACAGAAGTGCAAGCGACAGGAATAGGTGAACTAGAAGAGATCCGCGCCACTGACCTCGATATCGATGCCGCCCAAAAGCGCTACAAGGTCTTCAAGGATCAGACCTGGGAAGCCCTACAATCTCTCAAAGAGACGTTCTTCTATCACCTCATCAACGCCACCGGATCATTCGATGATGTTGAAGGAAACATCGTCAAGGAGCTCGCCTACCAAAGCTCTCTCGAACTTGATCCCAAGACCTATGATCGCCTCCGTCACCTACCCCTCGCTCGAGAAATTATCGTCCATGCCCGCCAGGACCTCGTTCGCAGGCTCGATGATTACGAATTCGATCAACCTGAATTGTTTCAACACGTTGTCGAATTCATCGACCAGAAAATCATGCCCATCGTCGTGCGTCATGCCATCTCTGGGCTCGCCATTGTCAATCGAGAAGACGCTTTGTTAGACAATCCCACGGCGCTTGCCATGCTTATCGATATCTTCTCCGACAGGGGCTATCATGCAGTCGTCGACCTTCATCGAATCGAAGTTCCCCAGCAGGTGAATCTGGAAACGGGCGCTATCGAATGCCGCGAGAAGAAAGTCTACCGAATCACGATCCGCTTCCGAGGCTCGGAGATTCGTAGAGGCCAAGCATAGTAATGACTACGCCACTGCTCGTTGTTACAGACCTCGATGGCACGCTGCTCGACCATCACGACTACCATTTCGAACCCGTCCTGCCAGTCATAGCACGTCTCAAACAAGCCGGAATACCAGTTGTCGCGAATACAAGTAAGACACGAGCCGAATGGCTTGCCATGCGGGCCAACTTTCATGATAATCGAGATGCTTTTGTCACGGAGAACGGCTCCGCAATTCACTTCCCCAATTCGGAGTGTGAAGTCTTGGGGAAATCTCGAGAAGAGATCCTAGATCTTCTCGCACCTCTCCGTCGCGACTATCAGTTCGAGGGCTTTGCAGACTGGACCAATACCCAAGTACAAGAGCACACGGGGGTGTCCAAAGAAGCTGCTGAACGCGCTCAGCAGCGCGAGTATAGCGAACCGCTGGTTTGGAAAGGCGGGGACGGTTCAAAGCAATCCTTTAGAGAAACGCTGCAGCGTGAGGGACTCATGACCCTGGAAGGCGGTCGCTTTCTTCATGTACTAGGCCAAACAGACAAAGGCCGTCCTTTAGCCGCCTTGCGCAGATACTATGGTCCCGACACTCCCACAGTGATTGCTCTGGGTGACAGTCCTAATGACATCGCCATGCTTCAGCAAGCCGACATAGGCGTCGTCATTGCGTCGCCTATACGCGACCAGTTGCACGTGGAGACGGACCATCGCCTCACATGCAGCACCAAAGACGGCCCAGAAGGCTGGGCTGAAGTTCTGACACAACTCTTGGACGAACTCCTCTAGGCCACGGTATCGCCTGTCATTCGCAGAGTTCATCCAAGAGGTTTCCCTCTCGCAGGTGACACCGCGAAAGCAAGGCTACGGCTCGCTCATTGATAGGCGTCTCTATTCCATACCGCGCTCCGAATCGAACCACCGCCCCGGTCCTAGCATCCACCTCAATCTGGCCGTCCGCAAATCGATCAGTCAACGTTGAAGGCACACCACCACTCGTGGCTTGACTTGCAGAATCGGCAATGCCACGCACCTCGTTTTCACTCAACATCGCCCCTTCCGCTCGTCCCACGGCAGCGCACTCTTTTGCAAGCCGATGTGCGAGATCTGCCAATCGTGGATGCTGAATCTCCGGCAGTGGCACTCCCGCAAGAGCTGCGAGTCCCCCCGGCAATATTGATGCAGAGCTTATGCCACAGCGCCGTCGTTAAGTCTGTTGATTCCTCCACGTTCACGCAGGTGTCTTCAAAAAGGCTGACAAAGCCCTTACCCACCGCCACCTTCGGAACGGTTTACCGAGGAGATCGACGCAACTTCACCAAGCCCGGCTCAGGCGCACTCGCAGGGCACCCGATAACCACCGGCAACACACTAGAAGACGCAGGCTCAGACCGGGAAATGATCTCCTCTAGAAGCGAGTTCTTTCCATACAGGTAGCCACGTGTGTGATCCAGCACGCTTGGAATATGCCATCATCAGCAGCAACATCAGTATCCATAGATTAAAGAAGTGGTGGTAGATCTCTGGCAGACCAATCCGTCTACGGCCATCCTGCAAGAGGTCGTCCTCAGTTCAAGGACGGAATCGTAAGCTTAAGTCGCAGAAATGTGTACACCATCATCACCCACTTACCCGGCAGTGCTGCTCAGAGGCACCGCAAACTTTCATGAAATTTATAAACAATCAATGTTCCGTCTCTTTCCAGTTTACTACTGTCCCCTTCACCGTTCCAATACCACGTCATGAAACTAGGATTTGTAAGCGCTATTCTTCCTGAACTATCATTAAGCGATGTTCTTGATGTCGCCTCTCAAGCGGGCTACCAATGTGTTGAGGTGATGTGTTGGCCAGTAGGCAAAGCCGAGCGCCGTTACGCCGGAGTCACTCACGTTGACGTGTCTGATCTCAGCGACACTCGCGCTTCAGAAATCCGCTATGAAGTGGCTAGCTCCGGCGTCTCTATCAGTGGCCTCGGCTACTATCCGAACCCACTAACAGCCGATCACGAAGAAGCGCAAACTTACATAGACCATCTTAAAAAGCTGATCGAAGCTGCCCCTAAGCTAGGCCTGAACGTTGTGAACACCTTCATCGGCCGAGATCCGAGCAAATCTATCGATGCAAACTGGGCGCGGTTTATGGAGGTCTGGAAACCACTAATCAAGCATGCAGAAGAGCATGCCGTGCGGATCGGTATCGAGAACTGCCCCATGTATTTCTCAGACGACGAATGGCCCAGTGGAAAGAATCTCGCCTACTCCCCCGCGATCTGGCGGCGCATGTTCAATGACATTCCCAGTGACCACTTCGGCTTGAATTTCGACCCATCACACTTCATCTGGCTACAAATGGACTATGTGAAAGCCATCCATGAGTTTGGAGACAAGTTCGTTCACGTGCATGCCAAGGATGCGCGCATCGATCGTAATGGCCTCAATGATCACGGGATTTTAGGGACGCCGCTACAATATCATACCCCGAAACTCCCCGGCTTGGGTGATGTCGACTGGAGCAAGTTCTTCTCAGCACTAAGCGAAACCACCTACCGCGGTCCCGTCTGCGTCGAGGTCGAAGACCGGCCCTACGAGCAGACCCTCGAAGGCCGCAAAGGCTCCCTTCACCAGAGTATTCGCTACCTAAGCCAGTTCACGGATGGCGGCCTCAGCGCAGAAACTTGAAAATAGGGTGAATAATCGGGATCAGCGGAGGTCAACGCCCCATCATGATGCCTCTGGTGAACCCAAGGTCGCTCCTAAGAATTCTCTGCATTGGCTTTGCGATCAGCCTCACTGTCGCAGCGGAACCGTCGGTCCTACCAGCTGAGATCACCATCGAGTCTACTAATGGCAGCCTGACCTTAATCTGCCGACCACACGGGATCTCGCAATCCGCCGGAGAGGGCGACCTCTACACCCGCTGCTCCTTGGAGATCAGTGAAGATGGTGGTGAGACATGGCTACCCACAGACACTACGCTAAGTTCCGAGTTCAGCTATCTGCGTCCAGAACATCGCCTCCCACTCGATGCCTCCAAGCCCTTGATGCTCTGCAGGATCGTCACCTCGATCGACATGCAATCAGATCTGGTTGGCTTGGACTTTAGTGGCGCTGATCTAACAGATATCGATCTCAGCGGAGCCGACTTAACCGACGCTCAGTTTCACGATGCGCTCATGGAGCGAGCCAACCTCAGCAACTGCCACCTTACCGGGGCCAACTTCAGTCAGACGATCATGCACGACGCGATTCTCACCCACACCACAGGCGACGCCGTGATCTTCTACATGACCAAGATGGATCGAGTCAATCTGAACGAAGCCACGTTCACCAACGCTGATTTCCGCAACGCAAAGATGAATCGTAGCAGCTTGCAGCGTATCGACTTTACCTTGTGCAATCTCCGCAATGCTGATCTTGACCATTTCCACGCCGAACGCGGTCGTTATGTGCGCTGCAATCTCTCGCACGCCCACTTGTCGGGCACTGATTTCGAAAACTGCCTGTTAAACCGGGTGAACTTCAAAGACTCCAACTGCAAGAACGCGGATTTCGAAGACACGCGCATGCGCGGTTGCGATTTCAGAGGAGCAAACACGCAGGGGGCAGATTTTGAAGACGCCGATGTCGAAGACACCAAGGGCCTCGAATTTGGCAACGACGACGACGATTGGTTCTTTTAATCGTATGTGGCTTCGTGGTGAGCTCTGGTAAAGAGGATCTCTTTCTTCACGATCAAGATCACATTCTGGACGTGCCCTTAGCGGAGAGGAACTCTACCATAGGAAGCGCCAGGTGAGCCAAGCTACAGGCAAAAACATCAGAATCGCCAAGGCCAGCTTCCACTGAAAGCTGCGTTTCTGCGTCTTATGGCGAAAGCGCTTCATCGCCCAGAGAACCCCAGGCCACCCTCCAAGCATCGCAGGGACGACCAGCGCCCGTTCACTGATTCGCCTACGATCCAATCGAGCACGACGTTTATCGAGGGCAACCATCGCAACTCCGATGAGATTGGCTAGCAAGACAATGAGGAGAATAGCATCGCGCATCAGCTTTGAGGAATCTCCTTTCCGAACATGTTGATCCTCATGCCTCGCCCCATCTCTTGCATGGCACGCGAGGTCTTCTGGTTTGCTCGAAACGCTTCCAACTGAGCGCCACTGAGCAACGTTGCTGCTCGGCTATCGAGATTGGACTGAAGCTGATCATACTGCTCCATGAACCGGTCTATCTTTGCTTGGGTCAAACCGCTTCTGATCATAGTAGTGCTCTTCAAAATCAATCGCTTGGCGCTCGTCAAACATCAATTGGACCAGCGCTTCTTCGGTCTCAGAATCCAGCGTGCTTCCCGCTAGCTCTAGCACACTCCGCAAACCATTCATCGCCGTGCGCTCACCAGTCGTACCTGTGTAGAAGTTGTAGTAGTCAAAGTCCTCGTCGTCATTGAGGAACGGCTTCAATGCTGCCTCAGCATCGGCAATGGCTGTCGCAAGCTCCTGACGCTCCTCTCGACTAAGATCCCCGGCCAGCATCTTCATGCCAGTCTTCATCATCGTCATCTGCGCATCGGTAATCAGCTTTTGGAAATGTTCGAGTTCTTCACCTTTGATGCCGAGATGTTCATAGAGGCGACTGCAGACCGCATCCAAGGTCGCCCGCTGTTCCGCCGCCACAATCTCCTTCATCCCTGGATTCTCCATCGCTTTGGAAAATGCTTTCATGGGGTTCTTTCCAACACCACCAGACTCCTCTCCCTTGGCAAACACCGCCAACGTCTTGGACAATGCACGCTTTCCTCTCTCAAGGCTCGCGATCTCCTCACCAAATGTCATGGCAACGTCTTCCATCTTCCCAACCGTCTCTTGTTCAGCGTGACTCAATTCCTTTCGCAGTATCTTGCGATCTAGAAACTGCCAGACATTGAGACCAAGGAGGAGTGCGAGAAGAATTCCAACGGTGGCTTTCACAATAGGCAATTGTATCTATGCGCTACGTAAGTGTCACGAGAGATCTCGCTTATGCAGGAAGTAACGAGTGTGTCCAACAGGATAATCATCCAGTTGCCCAAATAGGCGCTAGCCCAGCTTCTCGTAAAACGGCAAGGCTTGGAAATCGAACGTATCAAAGTGGAAATACAGACAGGAACGTCGCAAGGCTTCGACCTCAGCCTGACGCAGGAGCTCCACACCCACACCCATGCCTCGCCCACGCGCCTCCTCACACAGCCAGAGTTATTTCACGAACAGTCCATTCCAATGCGTGAAGCCACGAAGTCCTCCGACCAGCTCACCATCACAGCGCTTAATCACGCATCCCCTCTGAGACGGCCTGTGAGTCATTGAAATCCACGAGCTTTTCCATCACGTGGAGCTTGTCTGCTTCGCTCGACCCCTGTTCAAGCGCAGTGTGAAAGTCGTAGTCTTGGGGCGTCACAGAGCCTCAGGGAAGAAGCCAACCTGCGCAAGAGAGTCGCTTGAACTTCTGGCTCAAGCCCAGCGGCTGGAAGCCGCCTCTACACTAGGTGACTCACTACTTCCCTAACAAACTCTTTGCGTGAGCTTTAGCCGACTTGGCATCGCCTCCCAGCATACGTGCCAGCTCGGCGATCCTATCATTCCCATCGATTGTCTGAAGACGGGAGCGCGTACGATTACTAGCAAACTCCTTCTCGACCACACAATGCCCATCAGCGAGCGCTGCCACCTGAGGCAGGTGTGTGATGGAAATCACTTGGTGGTTCTTGGCAAGCTCAGACATCTTCGCGCCGACCGCACTGGCAATCTCTCCACCAACGTTGGCATCGATCTCATCGAAAACGAGGAGTGGTATCGCATCCTGTTTGGCCAGGGCGCTCTTGACCGCCAGCATGACCCTGGCCATCTCTCCACTGGAGGCGATGATACGCAATGGCTTCGAGGGTTCGCCTGGATTTGGCGCGAAGATGAAATCGACCGTCTCGGCACCTTGTGGAGCAGGAAACTCAAAGGGCACGAGATCGATCTCGATCTTCGAGCGCTTGAACCCCAAATCTTTCAAATGATCCGCTATGCGCCGCGAAAGCTTTGGCGCGGCAGCTCGTCTCGCTTGGGTGAGTTTCACCGCCTTGCTATCCACCGCTTTGCGCACCTTCTTGAGATCACTCTCAAGCTTGGCAATGGCATCACCACGGCCTTCGATCTTGCTGAGTTTAGCTACAGCACGTTCACGAAAGGCGATGACTTCTTCGATCGTGTTGCCGTACTTGCGCTTGAGCGTCTCCAGCAGATTGATGCGATCCTCAATCTCACTGATTTCTTTCGGATCAATCTCCAGATCCTCCACATAGCTTCGTAGCGATCCTACCATTTCCTCTAACTCGCCCTGCGCACTGTCAAACTCGCGGGTAAACTCGGATGTCTGGGGATCAGTCGATTGAAGATCTCGAATTAGCCTCGCTGAATCGGCTAACTGATTAATCACACTGGTGTCACTGTCGGCCAACTGATTGAGAAGCTTTCCAGTGATAGACATCAGATGCGCGGCATTCGACGCAACCTGGTGCCGCTGCTCCAACGGGCCGACTTCGTCTGGCTTGGGATCGGCATCGCCGATGTCTTGTATTTGGAACCGCAAAAGATCGATCTCTTGCTCATTCGCCCGCTCGCTCGTGGAGAGTTCTTCCAATTCTTTGGCAAGCCCGGCCCATTTTTTGTAGGCCTCCACATAGTTTATTCGCACCTTCTCAGAACCAGCAAAGGCATCCAACATATTCAGCTGACGATCTTGAGAAATGAGCGACTGATGATCATGGGGGCCATGCAGGTCTACCAAGAAATGCCCTAACGCTTTGAGCACGGTCAACGTCGCAGGCGAGCAATTGATGAACTGCTTGCCACCGCTCTTTGCCCCAATGACACGCTTGATCACCACCTGATTGTCCTCACAAGGCTCGAATCCGAACGCCTCCAACTGTTCATTCACCAAGGCGACGTTGGGTAGCTCAAAAACAGCTTCGACCGTGCAGGCCTCCGTCCCTGTTCGAACGAGGCTACGATCCGCACGATCACCCAGCACCAATTTGATCGCGCCAACGATGATGGATTTACCAGCACCCGTCTCACCCGTCACGCAGACGAGGCCATCGCCGAGCTCCCAAGTAAGAACATCGACGAGCGCGAGATTGGTGATTTTGAGGACGGAGAGCATGTTGATTTCTCGGGCGGCGAGCTTAGGTAAACGCAGAGTTCATTGCAACCTCGACCTTGAATGGAAAAGCTGCGCGTCACCTTTCTCGGCACGGCCACCTCAATCGGGGTCCCGGTCATTGGGTGCGATTGTGACGTGTGCCAATCTTCAAATCCACGCAACAAGAGACTCCGTTCCTCTATTTACGTCGAGACAGATGCCTGTTGTTGGATCGTCGATACCGGCCCCGATTTCCGCACGCAGTGTCTCAGAGAGAATATCCGCCGGGTGGATGCCGTCCTCTACACGCATTCGCACATAGACCATGTGGTTGGATTCGATGATCTCCGACGGTTCACGTTCGGGGACGTGGATCTTCCGCTCCATGCGACCAAATCGTGTCTGGCTGATCTCAAGCGCATGTTTTCCTATGCCTTCAATGGTGAGAATTGCTATACTGGCTATATCAAACCAGCCCCGCATGAGATTACCGGGCCCTTTCAGTTGGGCGAATGTGAGGTGATTCCACTCCCTGTCGACCATGGGAAAGTAGAAACGATCGGCTTTCATTTCCAGCTCCCTGGAGGCCTACGGTTTGGCTACGTCAGCGATTGCAAGACCCTCCGCCCAGAGACCATCGCGGCGCTAGAAGGCGTTGACGTGCTGGTCCTCGATGCCCTTCGATTCACGCCTCACCCGACTCACATGAATTTTGAAGAGGCGCTCGCCATGTCTGCCCGGCTCAGCGCTGGGGAAACGTGGTTCACTCACTTTAGCGACGAGATAGACCATGAAAAGGCACAAGCCACACTTCCCAAAGGAGTGGCTCTGGCCTATGATGGCCTCAAGTTGGAAATTTGATCATGTTAGCCCTTCTCAAATCCTCATCCGTGCGCTTTGTCCTTGTCTTGGCGGCAGGCGTGTCGCTCGTGCAGGCGAAAGACTCCGTTTACTCAAAATCGACCATCGTCGTCTATAACAAGAACTTCCCAGGCTCTGCCGAAATCGCAGCTCACTATATTTCGCAGCGAGGCATCTCAAAGGGCAACCGCGTAGCTCTCGATTGCTCATCTAATGAAGTTATTTCCCGAGCGGAATTTCGCGCATCCATCGAACGGCCTCTACGAAAGCTCTTCACTGAGAAGGAATGGTGGACCGTTCAGAATAACGCCGGACGCCCGAAAGTTGTCGAGAACAAGATGCGTGTCCTTGTTCTGATTCACGGCATGCCGTTGAAGATTAAGGATACAAGTCCAGAACCTCGCCCTACCAATGCCGCTAAAATGCAAACGGACGCGGCTAGCGTTGATTCCGAGCTGGCTCTGCTTGGCCAGTTCAACGAACGGTTGCCGGGCTGGCTCCCTAATCCATACTTTCGCCAAGAGAAATCGTTCGGAGATGCCGGGCTGTCAAACCTCATGCTGGTTGGTCGCGTGGACGGTCCCAAAGTCGTTGATTGTCGACGCATGATCAATGATGCATCGGAGATCGAACGCACTGGCCTCTGGGGTTTTGCCTACGTGGATCTTGCGAAGAAGACTAACGGCGGATACAAGCAGGGAGAAGATTGGCTTAACAATGTCGTAACTCAATGCGAACGCGATGGCATTCCAACAATCGTAGACGCGAATAACTCGAGTTTCCCAAGCCACTATCCGATGGACGAAGCCGCCCTCTACTTTGGATGGTACGCGCGCAATGCAAATGGGCCCTTTGAAGACCCTAACTTCAAACTCAAGAAAGGCGCCATTGCCGCTCATATCCACAGCTTCAGTGCTCTTACACTACGCAGCGAGACGAATGAATGGACAGGCCCACTGGTGCACCATGGAGCAGCCGGAACACTTGGGAACGTTTATGAACCCTTCCTCACAGGCACGACGCATCTAGACGTCTTCTTACAACGATTGCTCGAGGGTTACACGCTGGCTGAAGCAGCCTACATGGCAACGCCATACCTCTCGTGGATGAGTGTTGTCGTGGGGGATCCCCTCTATCGCCCCTACGATGGCTTTCGAACATACGAGCCACAGTTCTATCGAAACGACGAAGCATTGCACTATAAGACTTACCACGTAGCGACCAAGCTTTGGGATGCCAATCCTCCAGAGTACCAACGTAAGTTAGAAGCAGCCACCTCGAATCACAAGACCGGCTTCTATCATGAGGCTCAAGCAGGCCGTTTACGCACTGCAGGATCTCGCAATGGAGCCATTGGTTTGTTGAGGAAAGCCAAGGATAAGTATCTCAGAGCCGAAGACCAATTTCGAGTCGACCTGCAGATAGCAGACATGGAACGACTCCGAAACAACAAGCCTCGGGCAAAAGAAGTGCTTCGGGCAATGGAGGCTTCCGCAGAATACAAAGCACTGCCCAGGTACAAATCCGTCAAAGCATTACTGAATCAGTTAGACCCTCCCGGTCCTGCTGGCTCATAACGAGCCAAGCGGCTATCGAACGATGAAGTCCGCTGCATTCGAGCTGGCTGGAGCAGCACGCTACGCCACTCTTCGAGAACAACTGCGGGAGGCCGGGGCTTCAAGCGTCCAGGATGGCGCGGTTCACCTTTCTGAACTCGAACTGCAAAGCCTCTGGTTCGCAGGAGCGTTGGGACGTCAGTTCGTCACGACAGCCGGGCAACAGGTAGAGGTTACCCAGTTCGGCCACTGGAATCACTCAGCAGGCCCCGACTTCACCGATGCAGCGGTGTGCGTGGATGGTAAGGAGGTTCAGAGAGGAGCGATCGAACTGGATCCCGATGTCCGCGATTGGGAGCGGCACGGCCACGGGGAGAATCCTCAATACGAAGACGTCGTACTCCACGTCTTCTTCGAAACGGGCCCAGAACAATTCTACACACGCACGCTAAATCATCGTGAAGTTCCCCAGGTGCGACTGGAGCTAGAGAATTTTGAAGAACTCGGCACCCACAGCTATGTTCCCGCTGATGCACATCTAGGAAGGTGCTCTTACACCTTCACAGAATTAGATGATGGCCGTATCCACACGCTCTTGGAGGCTGCTGCGCAATTCCGGCTGGAACGGAAAGCCAAACGCCTCAATCGTGTCCGTGAAATCCATGGCATCGATCAAGCCCTCTTTCAGGGGCTTGCTGAAGCCTTGGGCTACCGAAACAATGCCCTCCCCATGCGCGTGCTTAGCCAGCGAGCCCCCCTATCACTACTCCAGACGCGCGACGGGACTCAAGCAATCGATGCGCTCCTCTTCGGATTGGCAGGCTTTCTCGAAGGCGAACGCCATGTCGAATCTGAC
>JAACDM010000309.1 GCA_009936795.1 Verrucomicrobiaceae bacterium
CCGCCCGCACGGCGGATAGCGCTGCGATGAGTATGAAGGCGCAAAGCCACCAATTCCTGATACAGTGTGTTAGCCGCATCCGAACACGCAAACACAGAATGTATGCCGAGGTCACCTATCGATTCGTTTATTCGATGTTCGCGAACAATGATTGCGGAGGGTTAATCTACTGTTAGTATTTCTCGAAATAGCTAATACAGCAATTCGAGATTGATTCACGCCAAGGTAGGAAGCAGACCGCGCCTGGGTGGCCAACCCTGCAGAAGTATGGGAGAAGCATGTCATGAGAAATTCAGGCGCTAGGATAATCTTGCAAACCATCCTTATTGGCCAAAGCGTTTCATCACACCCTGTTTCCGCTTCCGAAATACTTTGGAGCCAGTACTGCCAGCACCTTGGCAACATGAAGCTGATGGTTCAATTGAATATTGATCTTACCTCCGTTAATGGAAATGCAGAGAGAGCGAATTGCAATTTCATCCGATGAATGAAGAACGAAATCCGATCAAAGCGGAAGACTCGGGCTGGTCGCATACGGTAAAATTCCAATCCTGAAACTTTGTTCAACTAAGACAAGATGAACCGCTTAGTCACCCTTCTTGTTCTCTCGCTCCCGACACTTTGTCTTGCTGGTTGGCCGCCGGCGGCGGGACCTAACTACCAGTATTTAGCAGAGGGCAAAGCGCTAACAAAGTTTAGCGTTGCGCGCGGCGAGGGAGTGCCATAGCGCGTAATAAGTATAGTGTCAGTATTCGGCCTGTTGGAGTGAAGCCAGTGTGCGGTTGAAAGTTCGTGAAGATTCGGACTTTGAGCTGCAACCGGAATTCTTCGGTGCGTAGTCAGTTAAGAATGAAAGGCGCAACTAAGGGGAAATCTAGTACGAGCGCCTGCCGCTCTTCAGCATGGACTCCCTGCCCAAGCGCGGCAAGGAACTACAGTCGGACTACGTTGTTAAGATCGAAGACGCGGCAGAAGCCCTGAGGGCCGTCGCAAGTCTTGGCGACCGCATTCGTCCGGTTCTTCGCGCTTCTGAACTCAGAACGGTTGCTGCTGACAACCTCTGGATGCTTCCCTGTCATCAACGACCAAGCCTCGCAATTCATTTCACCTGGAAGCCAGACAAAGACGGCGTGCGTGTTTTGTTTCCCGCAATCGAAGACAAATTGGCTCCATTCGAGGCACGACCTCGCGGTAGCAAGTTGTTTGCCATGGGTTCATCGATACTTCGATTGCGCTACGAAAAGGTCGAAGACTTCCGAAAGCTCGCTCGTAAATAGGATGCCCAAGGCAAATTCCAGAATCAATTCACGCGTGAACATCTATTTTGAGCTGGTGCCACCCTTGATCACACGCCTGTTTGTACCATCGGCCCCAGTGCAAAATCTGGCAAAGTTCGTTCGCTGGCTTGCGGACTTATCGCATCGTTTCATTTGCGAATTTGGTCAGGAAGCCCTGAAGCTTACTTCGAGTAGTCTGGATGACTGCCATCGACGGGCATAGTGGCATTCCAGGCACGTAGGGCCTTGTCTAGTTGGGCGACGACGTCAGGATTGACCTTGGCGAGATTGGAGGTTTCGCCAGGATCATTGGGGAGATCGTAGAGCTGAGGATCGCTACCGTCGTGGTTGACCAAGTACTTCCAATTGCCTTCACGGACGGCAAGGTCGGGGTTGTCCTCTTTGTAACCGTGATTATAACCAGGGCGATCAGGGGGACGACGCCAGAAGATGGGCGCTTTGCGAGAGTCCTTGGATTGGCCTAACAACGTGGTGGAAAGATCTTCGCCGTCAAGCTTCTCCGCCGGTGCTGTACCAGCCAAGGCATAAAGGGATCGATTGAGATCGAGCGCGCTGAAGACGGATTTCTCGTTCGTTGTCCCTGCCAGTTTGGCGTCTATCAGGCCTGGTGCCCAGACGATCAGCGGGGATCGAATGCCTCCCTCATACATCCAGGTCTTGGCACCGCGAAAGGGATCGGATGTTCCAGCGCCAGGTTCGTGGCCATTGTCGGAACAGACGGTGATGAGGGTGTTGCCACGAAGTTTCGGATCGTTGCGCACCCGATCAAAGAGTCTGGCGAACTGTTCGTCCATGGAGTCGAGCACGCTTTGGTAGAGGGCGCGTTTGTCTCCTCCCCATTTGTCTAGAGGCGGCCAGAAGGGGCCGTGGACATCATCTGGCCAGAGATTGATAAAGAAGGGCTTCTCTTCGCCTGCTGATCGATCGATGAATGTGAGGGCGGCATCGACGAAACCCGTCGTGATCTCAGAACGCTGCCTCCACTGAAAGCCATCGCCCAACCGCTCGGCCTTGTCCCAGATGCGCCCGACAATGGGTTCACCTCCGTCTGGGTTCGGTTTCTTTGTCAGGGGTAAGAGCTTGGGGCCCATACCTTCAAAGTTAGTGAGGCTTGTGTCGAAACCATAGTCCGTGATAGGTGGCGCATCGTCCACATCACGCTGCCCGCCCATGTGCCATTTTCCAAAGTGACCCGTGGAGTAGCCGTGTGCTTTAAGCTGTCGTGCTAGGGTTGGCGCTTTCGGATCGAGCCACTGGGCCATACCACGCTTCGTGTTGCCACGACGGTTATTGAGATAAGAGGTAATGCGCCAGCGGTGCGGGTATTGGCCTGTGGTGAGAGCGACTCGCGATGGTGAACAGATAGGCGAGTTGACGTAGAAATTCGTGAATCTGATACCCTCGGCCGCGAGGCGATCGACATGCTGCGTTTCGACGGTGCCGCCAAAGCAGGAAAAGTCGGAATAGCCCATGTCATCGATAAAGACAACGATGATATTAGGTCTATCGGCAGCGTGAACCTTGGACAGAGACGCGGAAACACAGAGGAGGGTGACGAGTATTGAGAAGATGCGCATTTTTAATATGGGCTACCTGCGTTTGCGTGAAACAGGTTTCGGATGCTTTGCAAGGATGGCTTTGAGTTGTTCGACGATCTGTGGCTGATTCTCCGCTAGGTTCTCTCGTTCGAGTGGGTCAATTTGGTAGTCGTAGAGTTCGTAGACAGCGGTGTTGCCATTGCCGCCACGCCACTCTACCAATCGATAGCGTTCGGTGCGAATGGCACGACCTAGCTTGGCTTTGGGGTAGGCGTGGAAAGCGTGATCGCGAACGCGTTTGATTGGGTTCTTCAAGACAGGAACAAGGCTTACTCCGTCGATTGGTTGAGGTCCCCCTGGAGCAGGTAAGCCCGCTAGTTCAGCGAGCGTGGGGAAGACGTCAGCACTTTCAGCAGGTTGCTTAGTGGCAGTGTTGGGACTGGTGAAGCCTGGTGCTCGGATGAGAAGCGGAATGCGGTTGGCTTGCTCGTAGTTGGTGTGCTTGGTCCAGATGCCAAGGTCGCCGAGGTGGAAGCCGTGGTCTCCCCAGAGCACGACGATGGTGTCGTCGTCGAGTTCCAACGTATCGAGGGATTCTAACACCTTGCCGATCTGAGCATCGACATAGCTAACGCTGGCATAGTAGCCGTGAATCAATTTTCGCGCGGTTTCATCACTGATCGGAGCTGGATCCTTCTTGTCAGGCACCGGGAAGTAATTTCGAATTTCACCGCCACGCTTCTGGGCGACTTTAGGAGAATTTTTCGGGTGCTCGCGAAACTTTGGCAGTTTGAAAGACTCGGCGTTGTGGAGGGCCCAATACTTTTTGGGCGCGGAGAATGGTAGGTGAGGACGAGCGAAGCCTGCAGTGATGAAGAAGGGCGTGCCGTCGGCGGCACGGCGCTTCTTGGCGGCTTGAAGTCGGCGAATCGTTTCAGCGGCGACGCGGCCGTCGGCGTAGGCTTCATCCGGAACATCGGGATGCTCAAAGGCAGCGCCTCGTGGGAGTTTGTTCATCCCTCCGGGAGGGGCTTTCTTATTTTGAAACATCGCTTCCTCGCGTGTGAGTTTGCCTTCGGGCTTGCTCGCAGTATCACGATACTCAATGACTTTCTCTTTAAAATGCGGGACGGAGAACGAAGCGGGATCGCCGTGATTGCCATGACCAATATGGTAGACTTTTCCCAGTGACTCCGTCCGGTAGCCACCGTGTTTGGCAAAGTGCTGGGGAATCGTCACAGCATCAGGGATCGTCCTGCGAAGATGCGATCCCAATCCATAGAGCCCCGTGGATGTTGAATGTGAGCCTAGCATCAGCGCGAAACGCGAAGGTGCACAGACTGCTTGATTGCAATAGGCGAGGTCGAACTGCATCCCTGAGGTGGCGAGCTTATCCATGTGTGGCGTCTTGGCCATCGAATCCCCGTAACATCCGAGAGCCGGTTTTAGATCATCGACGAGAATAAGTAAGACATTTGGTTTCGAAACAAACGCAGTGGCAGCTTCCTGCGCCCCAAGGCCAAAGGTGAAAGCTGGAAAGATGCCTATGATGACCGTTCTTGCGAAGGAGCTTACCGGAAAAATTAGAGAAATCAGGTTCATTGCGGGAGTAGTGGTCAAGCTCACCCTGGACGATATCTCTCCCCCCCACAAGCCTTTGCCCTTGAGGAATTGGACACCGTTCAATAGAAATCGAACAGGCTGCCCACGGCCATCAAACGTGAACGCCCGCAATGTCTCGAACACCAGGGCAATGCGTTTGTCTGAGACGGCGACCGCTAGGGATTTGACCACTCGTATGCGCTTGCGCTACCGACCATGATCCTAATATCGTGTTTCATCTCCGAGAACTTTTGTCACCTACATGCCAACTTACCATCTCTCCAACAATCTTCGAACGGCGTTTCTACTTGCCATTGGCAGTATTCTCGTTCCGCTAACGGAAGGATTTGCTCAGGCTAACAAGCCTAACTTCATTATCATCTTCACCGATGACCAAGGTTATGGCGACTTGAGCTGCTTTGGTTCAAAGACGATCAAAACCCCGAACATCGATCGACTTGCCAGCGAAGGGAGGAAGTTCACCAACTTCATGGTGGCTTCGCCAGTTTGCACACCTTCGCGGGCAGCGCTCCTCACCGCTTGCTATCCCAAGCGCATCGGCATGCACCAACACGTGCTCTTTCCAGCGTCTAAGAAAGGATTGCATCCTGGCGAACATACAATCGCTGATCACTTGAAGTCACAAGACTATGCCACGGCCTGCTTTGGCAAATGGCATCTAGGTCATCATTCCGAAGTCCTACCGACGGCCAATGGTTTCGACACTTACTACGGCATCCCATACTCGAATGACATGAACCATCCGGACAACAAAGGCAAACCAAAGGGCGGTCCGGACGGCATGGACATTCTGTGGAATGATCCGGAATCGACGCTCACGAAGTGGAAGACGCCCTTGTTTGAGGACGAGAAGATTGTTGAATTGCCAGTCGATCAACGAACGATCACGCGACGCTGCACACAGAAAGCCATCGACTTCGTCAAAGCTCATCAGGACAAACCTTTCTTCGTCTACTTGCCTCACTCGATGCCTCACATTCCGCTCTATGTTCCAGATGAAGTGCGCGATCCTGATCCGAAGAAAGCTTACATTAGCACCATCGAACACATCGACAGTGAGGTCGGGCGGTTACTCAAGGCGCTTGATGAGTTGAAGCTCACTGGCAATACTTATGTCATTTACACCACAGACAATGGGCCTTGGTTGAGTTTCAAACATCATGGCGGATCGGCCGGTCCTTTGAGAGAAGGCAAAGGCACGACCTTTGAGGGAGGTCAGCGTGTGCCATGCCTGATGCGCGGGCCCGGAATCCCTGCAGGGACAGTTTGCAACGAACTCACGGGAACCATCGATATTCTTCCCAGCATTGCGGCGATCACAGGCACACCCTTGCCAGAAGGGAGGAAGATCGACGGTATAGATGCTTCTGGGCTTTGGAAGGCTTCTGCTGACAAGTCTCCTCGGAAAGAATTCGTTCACTACACGTCGAACGGACGACTGGAAGGCATTCGCCAAGGGAACTGGAAACTGCTCGTGAAGGTGCCTCGTCCTCGGAGAAACCAGAACCAAAAAGCGGCAACCAAACCCGCACAGATCCTCCTCTTTGATCTCAGTAAAGATGTCGGCGAGCAGAATAATCTAGCAGAGCAACATCCGGAAGTCGTGACAAAACTCCGTGCTCGGATGGTTGCTATCGACAAGGAGATTTCTGAGAACGCTCGCAATCCATGGAGAGTAGAGGAGAATAGCTGAAGGAGATTCAGGGATCACTCAGAGAAGCAAAGGCGCAGATGATTTGTGAATCGGTAAGATTCGATTGATAATCGAATTACTATGCCGCTTCGACTTCCAGTCGAAGCTACGCTTGCTCATCTTCCAGCCGCTTTAAACCGACTCTCTGCCCCTCTGCGTAAGACTAATTCGAATAAAGCTTATCGTCCTAGTATTGTTAGTTAGTTGAAGCGGTGTGCAGGGCGGGTTAGGACGCACACTCATCATCGACGGACGCAACAATCACGACTGGCGCTCGACGACCGATCATCTGCGCGCGACGTTGGAGGCTGCGGGGCGATTTGACGTCACCGTTTCGACCGCACCCGAACTGAGATTTCCAAACGTCCCAAGAAAGGCCAGGCGCTCGGAGGATTGGCCAGCCTTGACCGCGGCACGGGAACACTTTGAGAAACCTCAGGCCGAGGCGAAGGCGGACCTCGCGCCGAGGTGGGAAAAGTGGGCACCCGACTTTAAGTCTAACGATGTGGTGATCATGAACTACAATGGCGACGAGTGGTCGGCCGGAATGCGCCGGGCGTTTGTCGACTTTGTGCGTTCTGGAGGTGGCGTGGTGCTGGTTCACGGAGCGAATAATGCGTTCAGGAATTGGCCCGAATTCAACGAAATGATAGGGCTTGGATGGCGACCGGCACTCATTGGAAAGGCGATCAAGATCGATCCCGATTCCGGCAAGACATACATCGCAAATGAGATCGATTTGCCTAACAATGGCAACTCCAGTCACGGATCCCAGCACGCTTTCCAGGTCACGGTGCGTGCGCCTGAGCATCCCATCATGCAGGGACTCCGCCGATTTGGATGCATGCTAGGGATGAATTGTATCACAACATGCGTGGTCCAGCGAGGAATCTAACCGTTCTCAGTAGTGCTTACTCAGATCCCAACCAACGAGGTTCAGGGTTGCACGAACCTCTGACTTGGGAAGTCTCCTTTGGAAAAGGGCGCGTCATTGTCACGAGTATGGGCCATCTTTGGCGAGGTGACATGGAACGTGGAGAACAGGCCGCGCTTTATTGCGCCGGGTTCCAGACGATCTTGGCCCGCGCTTGCGAATATGCAGCCACCGGTCAGGTAACTCTCCCAGTGCCGAAGAGCTTTCCAGATCCTGACAATATCCACTCGGTGGCTCCCCACACAGTTGGCTGGCCTGAAAGGCCGACGGTTTTGATGGGCGATTACGAATCAATGGTCGCGAAGAAGCAAGCGGATCCTTACAGGATGCTCACACCGGAGGAAGAACTCGCCACCTTCGAACTCGCACCGGGATACATTGCCGAACTCTTCGCTGCTGAGCCGATGATCCAAGAGCCTGTGCTAACCGTTTGGGATGCTGATGGCGCCATGTATGTCGCGGAGATGCGCAGTTACCTGCAGGATGTCGAGGGAGCAGGTAATAGGACTCTACGCAACGGCCGAGTGAAGCGTCTCGTCGATACCGATGGCGATGGCCGAGCGGATGTCGCGACGGTCTTCATCGACAAACTCAACCTCCTGCGAATGATTCTACCGCTGAGCGCTGTTTGGGTTGATGTTAGGGAAAGTGACACCATGGATGTGAGAGC
>JAACDM010000310.1 GCA_009936795.1 Verrucomicrobiaceae bacterium
GCAGAGAATGGTCGCGCTCGCTGGTTCATTCCGAGGAACGGCGTTGATGGTCGGACCCAGTCACAGCTCCGCGAAGAAGCGTTCACTCAGCGGTTAGAACGCCAGATCGCCGGAGCAGATCGAGGCGCGATGGGTCTTGTCCGTGAAGTGGGAATGAAATCAGCCATTACGGGAGCGTATACTGGTCTGACTGTGTTCGCGGCGATGGGGCAAGCTGAATTACCTTGGGAGTGGGTTGGGAACATGTGGGAAGGCACCTTTGATGGTGGGCAGTGATGACGGGGCCTGTAGACAGGTCACCAACTATCCACCATTCCTAAATCTGACGGCCTGCCGGCACACGCCGTTACCGAGGAAGAGGCAAGAACTTCAGCAGAGACACTTTTGGGCGCGGCGCAGCTGGGCTCATCAGCCATCTTGTTAGTCTCCCAATATATCCTGCCGGAAACCCACACAAATGAACAGTGGGACACACTGGCCTCGCTCCCAGGAAACCAACCTTTTTCTTGTTCTCTGGAAGACGCCTTGGCGTGGAGTTCACTGTGTATGGACTCTAGCAGCGTCCTATCCGACGATAAATCGTCGCCAGAGAGGACATTGAGCGTCTTTGCTAAGCGTTGCCAGTTGGCATGACGAAAACGATTCACCACAGTTTTGGACTGGTTTGAACGCGTTCCAAAAAAAGATCTCCGACTCGTGTCGGGTTCGGAGATCGAAATGCGCATGGGAAAGCAGACCGATGAAGCAAGTCACCGGCAACCATCGACCATTCCTGTTCCAACTAACTAATTAACAATCTGTCGAGCGTTTCCCGTAATCATGACATCACTGACATTCTCTGATTCTTTGCAGGCCAACACGAAGGCACCCGCTTGCCTGGCTCTTCACCCCTTTCTCAAGGCTATCCTCAACATGCTGATGCTGAACGCGAGTGCGAGAGTTGCCATCGTTTTGGGGTTACTGCTTCAACTATGGACCGCCACACCCGGGTGGAGCCAGGACAGCGGGCTTCCCCAGATGATTAGCGAAACTGAGAAGGGGGTGTTCTTCATCCGGGTGCTGGATACCGATGGCAAGCTCATCTCTTCGGGCACCGCGTTTCTAGTCGACGAGGAGGGCACCCTGGCAACCGCACTACATGTGATCCGGCCGGGAATTGTGGAAGTCGGATCGTTGGAGGTGCTGGACAAGAATGGAAAGACCTGGATTGTGAGCGGTCTGACGGCGCATGATGCCGCGGTCGATCTCGCCCTTTTGCGCTTGGCGAAGATGCCAAAGGGTGCCAGGCCTGTCGCTCTCGCTGAGGACACATTGCCGGTGCGTGGTGCGAAAGTTTTCGTTCTCGGCCATCCGCAGGGCTTTCAGTTTGTCGCCACCGATGGCATCGTCAGCGCGACCCACAAGACCGACAAGCTGCCGCCCCAGATTCGCGCCCGAGGCCTCGTTCGCTCCCTGCCGGATGTCGTGTGGATTCAAACCACTGCGGCGATCTCTGGCGGCAATAGCGGCGGACCAATGCTCGACGCGTCAGGGAAGGTGATCGGCGTCATCCAGTGGATCAGTAATGGCCAGGCGATGAACTTTGGCGTGCATGTGGCCTCTCTCCGCAAACTACTCGCACAGCCAAAGAGTCTGGTAAATCTGTCAGAATTCACCCGACCAAGCGCCGAATTCTTCACGTTGCAGAAGGAGTTTCAAGTGCAAGTGAGCTCCCAGCGAATGGGAACGGGTTTTTCCTCCTTTGGTTCTAACAAAAGCAAGTCTAAGCCGGCGACGCACCCCAGCGCCCAACATGTCCCGAAGTTTCTCGCCTTCGCGGACACGCATCGCGGCAAGGACATCGAGTTCCGCGCGTTGATGAGCGTGATGGCCATGGCTTGTCAGGATGGCTGTCCCGAAGAAGTGAAGGAGGACGTGAAGAAAGCTTCGGATCGCCTGATCGCGCAGTTCAAGGATGACCGCAGGGTGCATTCGTTTCTTCGCAGCAGCCCCAAACCCACGCTGGTCGAGGCACAGAAGTTCTTCCAAAGGGCCACCAAGGCTGGAAGTACTTCGAGGGTGGCAGCTCTCCTGGCGACGCCTGGACGACGCCTGCATTCAACGATTCGACATGGAAGACGGGGACGGCACCACTGGGGTACGGAGACGACGACTTGAAGACGACCATTGGTTTTGGCGGCGACGCCAAGGCCAAGAATAGCGCCGCCTTTTTCCGGACGACGTTTTCCCTGAGCGATGCAAACTCCTCTAGCAGGTATGCGGCGGGCATTCGCTATGACGACGGCGCCGTCGTCTACCTCAATGGAGTGGAAGTCTTCCGCAGCAATGTGGACAAGGCCAAGCCAGGTGAGCCTAACGAAACGCAGTATGCCAGTTCGACCGTAGGGGGAAATGACTACCGCGAGAGGCACTACTGGTTCTTTGAGATCGATCCGAAAAACATGCGGCAAGGGGAAAATGTCATGGCCGTCAGCGTGCATCAGGCGAATGGCAGTAGCAGTGACCTGGCAATGGATCTGCAGATCGTGCGGGTGGATGAGAGTGCATTCAGCGTTGTGAAGGAGAAAGCCGAGGCCCTCGACAAGCGATTCCGTCCGTCGGCTGGGCGATAATCTTTGTCCGCGTTGCAACCGTATCTGAAGATTCCGAATTACATTGCGAAAGTGTCAGCAAGCTTGTCTCACATTAACTATGAAAACTCGAAACAAATACCTATCATACAGCTCTGTTCTGGCTGCTTCCTTCGCCTGGCGATCTGTCATCTCAGCCCTTGTCCTCTGCTGTGTTGCATCATCAATGAACGGTGAGAATTGGGAGGGTGCCGAATTGGAAATAACCAAAGTCGATGAGCCGCCTGCGAAGATTTTTCGGTCTGTCTCGGTGGCATATTCTGCAACCCGGCATGGATGTCGAGCAGCTGCCCTAGTTGGTAACATCATCGATGGTTTTGTCGTGAGAGTCGATGGGAAAGAAGGTCCACGCTTCGAGGACATTCGAGAGGAGACCCCGCTGTTCAGTGCGAATGGTCAGGCGGTTGCTTATTGTGCCCAGAAGGATGGCAAGTGGCGCTGGGTCATCGACGAAGTTGAAGGGCCAGCGTTTCAGACATTGACCGCCACCTCATTTGCCTTCAGCGCAGATGGCAAACGCCACGCCTATGTAGCGACCCTGGGTTTCGGGCCTCTCAATGTTCTCGTATTGGACGGGAAAATCGTTGCTGGTGGAGAGGCCGGAAAGCCCATTCCCTGGGACGCAGCCCCTCTCTTTAGTCCAGATGGCCGCCGCTTTGCTTATGTTGAGACGGTAGCTGGGAAGCCTGTGATGCGCGTGGTCTTGGACGGTAAGCCGGGCCCTTGGAATCATGATGGTGGGATCGGGATGAGACAGTCATCGGGATTTGGCGCCGTTAAACCGGAAACCGGTCTTCCCGCCAAACCAAATGAATTCGGCTTTACCTTTAGCGCTGACAGCAAGCACTTCGCCTATTCAGAGTTCGTGAGGGAAGGGCGACGGCACGTGATCGATGGAGTGCCTGGATCCATTTATAAAAATCTTGGTATTGATTTTGCCTTGCCTCCCCATGGCTCTGACTACGCCTATATGGCTTATCCGGACGGCCAACGTGCGATCGTACGGAGAACCGCAAAGCCGCTCCCAATCGAGGCCCTTGCTGATGGAACCCTAACGTTCAGTCCCGATGGCAAGCATCTTGCCTTCGTCGGTATACGTGGCGGCCAGAGGGCCATCTGGCTGGATGGGAAGGCCCACTCTGAGGTTAAACAGAACTACCACTTCGGGGCACCTCGGTTTAGCCCAAATTCGAAGCGGCTTGCTTACCCTTTGGAAGTCCAAAGCGATGGGACTGCGACATTCCATTGGGTCGTCGACGGCAAAGCGGGCCCAGCGGCAGAACACTTAGATTTCGACCACTTCAACTTCAGTCCCGATAGCGGCCATCATTGCTATATTATCCCTACTGGAAAACGCGATCGTCTATCAATCTCCTCAAATGTCGCCTTCTATTCTTTACATGGGATTGTGGTCGATGGCAAGATTAGAGCCACACACCCATATATTCTCTGTGCCGCCTTTCGAAACGATGGCTCTCTGGAGTACCTCGCACACGATGAGGACAAACAACTGTTCCGGTTTCGGGTAACAGGGTATTGAGATGGTCCATGGCATTTCGGCCGGATTACACGCTGAACAGGATGGTTTCTGGAAATCCACTGTTCGCTTCAGAATCGTTGAGACAAATCAGGAATTACTGCCAGCAACAATTAGACTAATATGAGTGCCATTCCATTCTTCCACCGAACGTGTCACTTCGGCCTCTCCAGCCTGCCATCTCAAGGCGCGCCACCCTTAGGGCTCCTCGTCATCACCCTGGTAGCCGCAGCCTTGCTCTTTCCTACTCTCGTGCATGCTGCCACGACTCCAGCGCATGAAGCGGCCGAGGTGGGGGATATAAAACGCCTGAAGGCCCTCCTCGACAAGGATCCCGATTTGATCAATGCCAAGGACGACTCCGGCATCCAGCCGTTACACATGGCGGCGTGGGAGGGCCAGGACGAGGCGGTCACGTTGCTGCTCGACCGCGGTGCGAACATCGCAGCACGCGATTCTGGTGACTGGACCGCATTGCACTTTGCCGCAAGAGATGGTCACACCGCGACCTGCCGACTTCTGTTAGAACGAGGTGCGGATCGAAGTGCGCGCAACGATGTGTCCCGAACCCCGCTGAGGACAGCCAGAACTGACGAAGTTCGCGATGTGCTGCTGAACTTCCACCCGGTCCGACCGGGCGTTGAGCCATTCATGGCATCCGTCCTGGCTGGTGACGCGAAGGAGGTCGGTCTGCAACTCGATAAGAACCCGAAATGGCTCGATGCGAAGGACGCGTCCGGTAGCACGGCGACCATGGTGGCCGCAAAGGAGAACCACATCGCTGTCTTGAAGCTGCTCATCGAACGTGGCGCAGATGTGAAGGCAACGCCTCCAGACGGATTTCAGTCGGCTCTCTACCTCGCTTCCTCGGGAGGCCACGTGGAGGCTGTCGAACTTCTGCTAGAGCACCATGCGCAGCTTCATCCCACATCACTTGAACAGAGTCAGCCCTCTATGCTCGCCACCCCGCTGAGCGCTGCGGCGAATACGATCTCAAAGAACGCACGCTGGGACAGCATGTTAGCCGCCCTTCAAGGTGGGCCCGAAGCGATCATCGGCGAAGTCGGCGACCAGCCTTTCGGTGATTATACTAAGGATCTTTTGGTGCACCAGCCGGAAGCGACTCGAGCGGCCAAACGCAAGATCGCAAAGCTACTCCTCGATGCCGGGGCTGACCCGAACAGAGGCAGCGGAGTCAATCCGATAGGCGAGGCGGCGGGTTCCGGCGAAACAGAAATCGTGCGCCTTCTTCTCAAAAGGGGTGCAGATCCAAATGGTAATTTGGGCACTGGCACTGGCACTCCGATCGCAGCGGCCGTGATGTGCCATGCGCCCGCTGAACTGCTCCGGCTCTTGCTTGCAGCAGGAGCGGATCCCCTCCTCAAAGGGAAGTTCGGCAACGTCTCCAGCATGTCTGCAATGAACACGGCGGTGTTACACGACAACGTTGAAGCCTTCGAGCTGATGCTCACTGAACTGAAGGCAGACAAACTGGCGAAACCGAAGCATTTCGAAGTTCTAGTTAGTGCTCTACCAAATCCCGGTTGGTTGAAGAAGACGTTGGCCAAGGGTTTTGACTTCAGAGCGACGAACACGCAGGAAATGACGGCGCTTCATTTCGCCGCCCATCGGGATATGCCCGAGTCGGTTCGACTATTACTGGATGCTGGTGCCGATGTTGGCGCAAAGGATCACATGGGTTTCACGCCTCTACACAATGCTGCCAAGAAAGGGCGCGAGGAAACCGTGAAGCTACTACTCGAGCGTCGGGCTAACTTGGAGAGTCGGACGACAGACAGGCGCACACCCTTGAGCGTTGGCTGTACCGGAGGAGGCAATGTGGAAACCATCAGGTTACTCACAAAGGCGGGAGCGAAGTTGGAAGCACGTGACAGCCTCGGTTGGACGCCGCTCATGACGGCAGCGGGATTGGGACGGCTGCAAATGGTCGCCCATTTGCTTGAGGCCGGCGCCGACGTCAATGCCACCAATGCCATGGTCAGCGTACTCGGAGCTGCCGCCGCAGGAGGCGGGCACCTCCTCGGCAAGACATCACAGAAAGGATTCAAGGCTTCTCAAGGCGGCTCGGACGCTGATTACTTACGCATCGCCCACTTGCTCATCGAACACGACGCCGACATCGAGCAAAGTGGAGACGGCGAATTGAAAGGCTCAACACCCCTCGAGACGGCTCTAAAGTTCGGCTCGCGGGCCATGGTAGACTTGCTGCTGAAGAAGGGTACGGACATCAAGGCAAAGAATGCGATGCAATTGGACCGCACACCTCTTTGGGCGGCCATCAACGGAGGCCGCGACGAGATGTTGGAATTGGTGATCGCACTCGGTGTGAATGTCAATGCCCCGGACACGAACAAGCTCACGCCACTGCACTTCGCGGCGGGACCACCCGATCAGGCGAAGATGGTCGAGACACTTCTAAAGAATGGAGCCAACATCAACGCGCAACAGGGAGTGGGAGCCACA
>JAACDM010000311.1 GCA_009936795.1 Verrucomicrobiaceae bacterium
GCGTAAAGCTTCTCACTTCGAATCGTTTCTAAACCTCTGGGCTATAAGCACTTGGGTGAAAATCTGAATTAATGGATTAGCCCTAATGTTTAAAACTGCAAGTATTCCCGCCTCCTGGCATCTAACAATAATGCTATCGCAAGGTAATAAGGGTTGGTAGATATCGTTCCTAGACGAATACCCTGGGGAAGATCCGGTCGACTCCCTCTACCCTACCCGCTCAACCAACGATCTCGGTTCTCAGCAATGAACAAGTCATCGTTCAAGTCGGGATATGCCTGATACACCCGATCGATCTCTTCTAATTGGCCCGGACTGAGGCCTTCGTTCGAGTCCAGGCACCAGATCCCCTCAAGGAGGCCTTGGCGACGGAGCACTTCGTGAAGGCCAGCGATGCATCCAGCGAAACCATTCGCAGCATCGAAGAAGGCCGCATTGCAATCAGTGACCGCAGCACTCAGAGCCAGAGGATCTGCTCCAATCGGGACATTCTCGCTGACAATTGCTTGGAGATAGATGCTCAATCGCACCGCCTGCCGCGTCCAAACCGCCCAGTGGCCTAAAAGGCCTCCGACAATCCGCCTTTCATTTCCATCGAAACGAAACGGGGTCAGGAGATCCAGAACAATGTTATCATCGTTGCCTGTGTAGAGCGCAAGGTCATTACGACCCACTTCGCAAACAGCTCGTATGACATCAAGTGTTTGGTAGCGATTAAACGGGGCGATCTTGATCGCGACGACATGCTCAATCTGGGCAAACGCCCGCCAGAAGTCGATTGGCAAGACCCGACCACCCACAGCGGGCTGAAGGTAGAAGCCGATCACCGGAATGATCTCGGCAACCACGCGGCAGTGCTCGATTAAAGCATCGATCGACGCGTCAGTCTCCATCGCTGCTAAGCTGAGCAGGCCTGTATCGTAGCCGAGCGTGCGAGCCAGAGTCGCTTCAGTGACGGCTTGGGGTGTATCTCCACAAATTCCCGCGATGCCAAGTGCCGTTCCTCCGTGGGGATGAAGTTCTTCCATTCCAAGTTGAAGCACGGTTTCTAACAAGCCCACCTTAGAGTCGCGAATCGCAAAGTGTGTCGTGTGCACGCCAATGGCAAGACCACCGGCACCCGCGTCGAGATAGTAACGCGAAAGCGCACGCTGTCGGCGTTCGTCAAGTCGACGTTCGCGGTCCAAACACAACGGATGCGCCGGTATGACCATTCCATCTCTCAATGCACGTCGCTTGTTCGATTCCACTAGAAATTTCCGCTCCGGTTCTCAAACTTTGTTGGTTTGCCGAGAGTCGAGCCACCCTGCTCAAGCCACCGCACGACCCATTGAAGCATCACGTTAATGGGCACCTCAGGTTCCCCAAACCACAACCGTGAGAGACTCGCATCGCTCAGCAGAGCATCAGGACCTGCTTTGCCCTGAAGGACCGGGTCCACCCCAGCGATCTCGCCCAGTTGTTCAACAAGAGAGCGCACACGCAAGTGCGGCGCTCCCGCCACGTTCATGATCACTGCTGGGCTAGCAGCCTTCGAGATCGCGGCCGCAATCATCGCATTGGCGTCTCCCTGCCAAATCAAATTGACCCAACCCATCGCCAAATTGATCGGCTCCTGTGATAACACTTTGCGAGCAAGATCGATCAGGACACCATACCGCAACTCGTTGGCATAGTTCAATCGAATCAGAATGACTGGTGTCTGCTGCACCCTAGATAAGTATTGGAAGAGACGCTCTCGACCAAGACAGCTATTCGCGTATTCCCCGACTGGGTTCAGGTCGTCCGCCTCTTGGGAGCCAAGCCCCTGCGTGTTCGTTAGTCCGTAGACGTTTCCAGTGGAAAGCGCTACAATCTGACTTTCGGAAAACCGTTGGCAGACTTTACCGGGCAACCAAGTATTCATGGCCCAGGTGAGAGGTTCATTTCCCGTGGCCCCAAATTTCATGCCGGCAAGGTAGTAGACGTTCGAACAATCCGGCAACGACTGAAGGAAGTCTTCGTCTAACAAATCACCCTTAATCACCTCGATTCCCTGAGATTCGAGCTGGCCAGGCAGATGAGAGTCGGTGAATCGACTGACGGCAATCACACGTCTATCTGGTACTGCCCGCTTGACCATCCGCGTCAGGGTCGGCCCCATCTTGCCACCCGCCCCAAGAACAAGGATGTCGCCAGACGTGCCTTCCAAGGCAGTCATCGCCGACGCCGAAGGACGGCTCAACCAATCCTCGAGGACATCAACGTTGCCAAGGGTGTCAGGAATTGAAGGCATACCAAGAAGAGCTTCTAACCCGAAACCGATCGCATTGCCAGCAACACCCCTAGTAGGTCGACTGAAATCCCCGCTGCGGGTGAAGCCACAACGAGAAGCCCCAGGGTTAAATGTAGGACTTATTGATGCGGAGATTGATTGGCGGACCGCAGTAGGAAATCTACCGTAATCGCTCGATGATCGGAACCAATCGGTGGGCCAATATGGCGATGGCGCACGGCGATTTCTCGCGTCAAAACGTGGTCAATGGGGAGGCCACAGAGCAGGGTGGGGAACTTGTACCAAGTATTCTGAATGCCACGCCCAAGGCTGCTATCACGGAGATCACCTCGTGAGAGTAGGTCTTGGAAATGGGGCGACCAGGGAGTGAGATTGAAGTCGCCCACACCAAGCACACTACCAGAGAGCCCCGCTGCGTAATCACCAAACTCCGCGAGAAAAGCATTCCTGTCCCTAGCCAATCCTGCAGTAAGCGGAGGATAAGGGTGCACGCCTAATAAACGCATATTGCCTTCGGGCAATGCGAAGGTAGCTTCCACAGTTGGGAACTCGAAATCACTCACTAGCCGGATCGACTCCCAAGGATGCTTGCTGTAAAACAATAGGCCAAGTTTGTCCTCTCTCGGCTTAGTAAATCGGTGAGGAAAGTGATCCTTCAGCTCGAACTCTAGCTCCTTCTCCCAGAACGCATCTGCCTCAATGATGACAAGGAAATCGACACTCTCCGTGGAAATGTAGTCAGCAATATCCTGTGAGCGCGTGTTCGACTGCTGCACATTGTAGGTCATCAAGCGATAAACCCTCTCCTCGTCCTTCACCTCCACCGTGGGCTCTCCACGGAACGGAACTTTTAGATACGGAATGACAGGGAGAGCAAGAACGAGAGTTCCCAAGAGTAGCGCCGCTGCGGTCAATTGACGTCGGACTAATACTAGCAAAAACAGACAAACTAGCAAGCACGCCATAAAGTGTACTTGAAAATTCACTAAAAGATCGGCCAACCAAAGCTGCCGGGCGAGAAACATACTCGCGATGCCAATAACGAGCACAGTACCCCCGATGCCTTGCGCCATCGCGCCGATGAAGTCCTTGACCACGGGTTTCATAGATAGGTTAGCACCCAAGGCCCGGAGGTGTGCCCATGCAACTCTCTTTCCGATTGTGCCCGCTGTTTGGATGCTGCACGCTCCTTTCATGAAACCCCTATTACTTCTTCTCGCGCTTCTTTGCCTCAATCTCGCTCAGGCTCAGAAAGAAACCTACCCCGAGCATCCCGATAGCGTCGCCAAGCCTGGCGTACCTGCTGGAGAAGTTAAGGGACCGTTTCCGTGGGAAAGCACCATCTATCCCGGAACGACCCGCAACTACTGGGTGTACGTTCCGGCAGGCTACGAATCTAACATTCCTGCCTGCAGTCTCATCATCCAAGACGGCCTGAATCGAGCCAAGGGATGGAAGCTCATACCAACGATGGACAACCTCATTCATGCTGGCGACATGCCCATGACAATCGGTATCTTTATCGACCACGGCCAGGTGAAACCAGCTTTGGGAGAGAAGACCCAGCCACGATTCAATCGCAGCTTTGAATACGACGGCCTGGGCGATCGCTACGCACGCTTTCTTCTCGAAGAAATCCTTCCCGAGGTGAGTAAGTCTTACAATCTCAGTACCGATCCTAACGACCGCGCGATTGGCGGAGCCAGTTCCGGCGCGATCTGCGCATTCACAGCCGCCTGGGAACGTCCCGACGCCTTTCGCCGAGTGCTCAGCACAATTGGTACTTATGTAGGGCTGCGCGGAGGTAATGAGTACCCTACCCTCATTCGTAAGACCGAGAACAAGCCGCTTCGAGTCTATCTCCAGGATGGAAGTTCCGATCTGGATATCTATGCAGGCGGCTGGTGGCCCGCCAACCAAGACATGCTCGCAGCCCTCAAGTTCGCAGGCTACGACGTCCATCACGTCTGGGGCGAAGGTGGACACAATAGCAAGCACGCAGCCGCTATCATGCCAGATGCCTTGCGTTGGCTTTGGCGTGACTATCCGCAACCCATTGCAGCCGGACCACCGGCCAAACGCCGGACGAACCTGGTTTTGCCTAACGACACTTGGCAACTTGTCAGTGAAGGGCACCGCTACACCGAGGGCCCAGCCGTGAATGCGAAAGGCGAAGTCTTCTTCAGCGACGTGCCTGCCTCCAAGATCCACAAAGTCGGCCTTGATGGCTCTGTTTCCTTGTTTGCAGAAGACACCGGGGGCGCTAACGGACTCATGGCCGACGGCAAAGGTGGCCTGGTTGCCTGCCAGATGCGCGCTAAGAAGCTCGCCTACTACAACGCCGACGGCACCAGCCGCACCTTACTCGAAGGCATGGCGGCAAATGACCTTGTTCTGCTTGCAGATGGCTCGGGCTATTTCACCGAGCCACGGGCTCAGAAAGTCTGGCACTTTACCAGCAGCGGCAATACTCAGTCCATTGACGTGCCGTTTGAATTCCCCAATGGTATCATCACCACGGCTGACCAAGCCTTTGTCTGGGTCGCTGATTCACGGAGTTCCTTTGTCTATTCCTATCAACGCCAGGCGGATGGCAAGCTCACCCACGGCCAACGCTATGGCTACCTTCACTGTCCAGATGCTGAATCCGAAAGCATCGCAGACGGGATGACCATCGATGAAGAGGGTCGTCTCTACGTCGCGACAAAACTCGGCGTGCAAATTCTCGATCAGTTAGGCCGCGTTCATCTCATTCTCCCCAATCCCCATCCTGAGAAGAAGAAACTGTCCAATGTTGCCTTTGGCGGCCCAGAACTCGATACACTCTTTGTCACCTGCACTGACAAGGTCTACAAACGTCGTTTGAAAACGAAAGGTGTGGTCTCCTCGCGCGGGCCCGCTCCGGTTTCGAAGCCAGGCCTATAAACCGGAACTACCACTTCACTTCGGTATCGGCGATCTGCTCTAGCAGCTTCACGATCGACCAGTTGTCTTCTTCTGGGAAGAGGGAGATCCCTGCGCGGAAGAGTTCATGAGCGGCTGCGGCCGTGAACATCGAGCAGCCATTCTCCTTTGCCATGTCCATGCTGATGCCGAGATCTTTGTACATCGTTCCAATCTGACTGCCCGTGCCTTTGAATGCGCGATCCATGATGAGCTTGGAACAATTTGCCAAGAGTGGGCTACCGACACCACTCGCCGTGAAGACGTCATACAACACTTTACCATCGACACCCGCTTTAGAACCAAGAACCAGCGACTCAAAGATCGCCGTGAAGGTGGAGCCGATGAGCGCTTGCAAGGAAGCTTTGACCGTCTGCCCCATGCCGACATCTTCACCGACGTGGAAGAGCTTCTGGCCTACCGCTTGCATCAAGTCCTGATTTGCCTCAAAGACCTCTTGTGGCGCTGAGGCCATCAGCGTGAGCGTTCCCGAGTCTGCCCCACCCTTTCCGCCACTGACCGGTGAATCGATCAGGTGCACGCCAGCCTTCGCCACGGGATCGATGAGCGTCCGCGCTTCCCCTGGTTTGATCGTCGCCGTAAGCAGAATGGTAGCCCCCCGTACCATTGTCGTGAGAAGGCCGTCCTCCCCACAGACAACGGCCTCGGCCTGCGCGCCTGTCATCACCATGATGAAGACGGCATCGGCACCTTGAGCCGCCTCAGCAGGAGAAGAAGCAGGCTTACCGCCAGCCTCTTTCAGCATGTCCAACCGTTCTTGTCGAAGATCAAAGCCGGTCAGTTCGAAACCCGCCTTAATCAAGTTCAGCGCCATGGCCATGCCCATGTCACCCAGTCCTATAAATCCTACCCGTTTCATGTGAATTAATTCGTCTTTTTAAAGTGATAGTCTGCAAACTCCATGAAACGTTCCCAGTCAAACGGATCAATGGAATGGCCGCCTTCGCGATTGTGATAGCCGACATCGCTTTTGATGATGGCCTTGCCGACCTCAGGCGACTCCTCGCTCTCAAGACCTTTCTTTCCTAACAAGCGATAGACTTCACTGGCATGATAAGCCGATAGGTATTCACCGCGACTGTCGGCCCAGGTGTCATCGACACCACTGTGAACGTAGACCGGGCGCGGGGCAATGCAGGCCAACAGCATGTGCTGATCCACAGGAAGGTCATCCTCTTGCTCGACAAATTTCCACGCATTGCGACAGAGCCAGTAAGGGAAACGCGTGACCATTTTCTTCAAGGTCTCACCCGATTTCCGACGCCAGAGCGCTGCTCCTGCACAGCCCGACTGCGCCGAGATGGCCAAAGCAAACCGTTCGTCTTGGGCAGCTGTCCACAAAGTCGCTTTACCCATCTTCGAATGGCCCATGATGGCAACACGCGTGTGATCAATGTCATCGTCGGTCTCCAGATAGTCCATGCCACGCATGGCTCCCCACGCGCAGGTAGAGAGCACACCCCATTCTGAAGCTTTGGGGAAACTCTGTCCCTTCGGATAGAAGAGTTTGTGAATGCTATTGAGAAAAGACGTTTCGTTGTGCCCCACCAAATCTTGCTGGTAAACCGCACAGAAACCATAACCCCGATCAAAGAAATCGCCCAATGGCCAGCCATTACGAAGTGTGCCAGGATTCTTGTCCGAGACATCGAAGTCTCTCGACTTCGTCTTGTTGAAGCTGTGTTTGAAGAACGTGGGCGCTGGTTTCTCGGCTTTGTTAGGCACGTAAACAAGGAAATGCATCTCCATTTCACCAAGATCATTCTTGAGACGAATCTTCACATCCTTACGCGTCGCTTTACCCCCCATGAACTCAGGATCCGTTTTGACCACCTCGAACGACTGCTGAATCGGGCTCGCTGGCTCGGGCACACATCCATAAATGAGATTGCTATACAGAGCAAGGATCTGCGGTCGTCGGATCGTATGCCATTCCTCGGCCGTCTTGATCGTCTTGCCTTGCGGCGTAACCAAGAGCTTTGGAAGATCATACGCGGGGAGGCGCTCCTCCCTGTAATTGACATCCTTATCATATTCTTTCGGCTCACGAGCCGACATTTGTGATAGCGTTAGCAAAGACAGGATCCCTGCGAGAAGAGATAGGGCTTTCATTTGGCGCGGAGGCTAACGACCAGCCTGCTACGAGGCAATACTAATGTCGTGTTACTCCACTTCGAACACCTTTCCGTCCGCGCCCGAGGTCTCTCCGCCCGGCAGGAAACGCGGGGGGCGTTGCGCTCGGGGGAGGCGCACGATAACGCGGGTGCCTTCGTTAGGTTTGCTCGTGAGCTCAATCTCCCCACCATGCTCGCGAACTACCCGGCGAACAATGAGCAAGCCGAGCCCAGTCCCAGATTTCTTCGTGGTAAAATACGGCTCGAAAACACGCGACATCGCCTCTGCGGAAATCCCAGGGCCCGTATCCGAAAACGTGACGAGGACCTCGTAGGTATCCATATCACTACGGATGGTGAGGTGTCCCTTGCTCGACATCGCTTGCATGGCATTACGAACGATATTGTAGAAGGCTTGCTTCAACTGACTCGCATCCAGCGGCATCGGAGGAATGTTTGAGCGCAGCTCAAGCTTCATCGTGATGCCACGATCGCTCAGCTCCTTCTCCAGGAAATTCGCCGACTCTCGGATCACATTATTGATATCATGCAACTCGAGGACTGGCTTAGTTGGCCGGATGGCTTTCAGAAACTGTGCAATAGTAAAGTCTAATCGATTCACTTCGTCTTTCGCAATATCGAGGAGTTCTTCAAACTGCCGTTCGTAGAGTTCTGGTGCCGCCTTTCTCAGACGACGCTCGACCAACTGAAGATGGATGTTGAGCGAGTTTAGCGGGTTGCCGATTTCGTGAGCCACGCTGGCTGCAAGCAGGGTGAGAGCAGACAATCGCTCAGACTCGATCTTCTCTTCCGTCACCTTCCTCGTGAGCGTGATATCACGAATAATCATGACATAACCCAGATCTTCCGTGATCTCTTCGTCCTCGATAGGCGAGAGGTAAAAGTTTAGGAAGCGATTCTCAGGATAGAAAACCTCGATATCTCGTGAAACGACTTGGCCCTCCACAATGAGAGTCGACCAGTCCATCCCACGAAGCTGCGTATCAAGCTGCTTATCAATCGCCTCTTCCGCATCCAGCCCAGAGAAGCCACAGGCCGCGCGATTGACATAATTAATCATACCATCCGCATCCGTCACGATGACTCCCTCCTGCAAAGCATCGAACACTTTCTCGAGAAAGCCCTTTTCCTGCACCAAACGCACCAGTGCATTCTGCACTTCGTCAGGGCTCAACTTGCCCAGACGGGCAATGAGTTTATCAAGAAATCCAGACTTCATCGGAGGGCAGTATGTTAACCAATCTGCTGGGCCGGAGCCTCTAACAACACCTTGGTCACCGGACCTCGGACGGGCGCATCACGCAGGTCCGGATAAAATATCCTCTTCTCGTGGAGGTTCAGCCACAAGCCGCACACCAGCACAAAGACGCCACCTCCCAACACCAGGACAGCCAGCCCCTTCCCGATCGTCGTTCCCGGAGAAATGATGATGTTAAGCAACGCGACTACCGCCAGCGCATAAAAGACATACTGAAAGTGTCGTCGACGGATGGTCTGAGCATCCCAGACTTTCTTATTCTCCTTCGTCCAATAGGTACTGTAGCCAGGCCGGGGTGCAGCGGCATCTCGCTTGTGCTGGTAAGGATAGATCATGACCGAGCAGACAATGATGAGCAGCAGTGCCAGGGTTCGACATTTCCTTTCCTTTGTCGCGATGGCCACGAAGAAGAGCAAGAGACTGAAACCGATCCCATAGGTAAAGAGCGGTTCCATGAGCAAATGAATGAATCCATCATCACGCATGTCGCGGAGAAGCGACTTGCTCTCTTTGAAGAACTGAAGGAAATGCGATATCATAGAAGCTCAGGTTGATCGTGACTGTTACGCGGTGGCGTGACACCGAGCTTCACATAAGCAGCCGGCATGGCCATACGACCACGCGGCGTGCGCTTAAAGAAGCCCTGCATGATTAGATAAGGCTCATAAACATCTTCAATCGTCGAGGCATCTTCACCCACCGCCACCGCCAGCGAGCTGACGCCCACGGGGCCACCATTGAACTTATAGATCATGGCCTCAAGAATCCGCTTATCCATCTCATCGAGACCATCTTCATCGATCTCGCGCATGATAAGCGCGTCCTTTGCGACAGCTGGAGTGATGATCCCGTCTGCCCGCACCTGAGCATAATCGCGAACCCAACGGAGGAGCATGTTGGCAATGCGCGGCGTGCCTCGTGAACGCATGGCAATTTCTTCCGCCCCACCCGATTGAACCTCGATACCTAACAAATCGGCTGAGCGCTTGATGATCGTCGTCAGATCCTTGATCGGATAATAGTCTAACCGGTCGGTCAGGCCAAATCGAGAACGCAACGGTGCCGTTAGCATACCCGCCCGAGTCGTCGCCCCAACCAACGTAAACGGCGGCAAGGAAAGCCGTATAGTGCGTGCGTTAGGCCCCTGATCAATGATGATATCCAGCTTGAAGTCCTCCATCGCCGGATACAGATACTCCTCCACGCTCGGATGCAGCCTGTGGATCTCATCGATGAAGAGCACGTCCCCCTCCTGCAAATTCGTCAGGACGCCAGCAAGATCCCCTGCTTTATCAATCTGCGGCCCACTTGTGATATGAATCTTTGAATTCGCCGCTGTTGCAATGATGTGCGCCAGCGTAGTCTTGCCCAAACCCGGTGGCCCACTCAGAAGAATGTGCCCCAGGACATCACCACGCTGCTGAGCCGCCTCCACCATCAGCATCAACCGATCTTTGACCTTTTCCTGACCACAGAAATCCTCAAAAGCAGGCGGCCGCAGCGACTGCTCAAAAGCCTGATCGGGAGCCTCGTTCGACTCGTTGTAGAAATTCTCTGTCAATTGGTAGGTAACTTAGGATAGGACGCCTCCAACGTATACGTCGCCAGCCTATAGAAATCCAAGCCTTTCCGAAAGGAGCGGCTCGTGTAACAGGCAGGCCCCCATCACGAGGCCCCGAAACATCTTCCGCCAGGATGCCAATAGGCGTGCACTCAACTACTCTATCGGATCACCGAAGAAAGTAATAGCCTCAGATGACGCCATAAATTTCTGATAGAGCTCCTCATTTCGAAACTCTTTGGGATCGAACTCGTGATCAAAGGAGTCTCGGAAACTCACCAAATGGGAAAGCATGCTTGAAAAATCTTCATGCAGGGATGCAGGGATGGCACTCCAGTGCGCATCCTCAAGCGTTGGATCGGCAGACAGCGCTTGCTCTGCAAAACTTAACGCTTCCTCGTAGTGGACCTGTGTAAGAGCTATGCCCGATCGAAGCGCGCTAAGCACTGGATCGTGACCGACTTCCTTCTCAATCGCATCAATGGAAGCACAGGCCTTAGGATAGTCTTCCTTCACGATGTAGTAATCGATCATCATCAGCGTGAGTGAAGGGCCGTTGGGAAAGGTGTCGGCATACAATTTCAGGGAATCGGCATAGGCAACCCCATCGCGAATAGCCAGCAACGATACCGACAGCACCAGGATAGATTTGTCTCTCTGTAGAACTTTTGGAAGTGACCCATAAATCTTCAATCCTTCTCGGGTCTTCTTCAACCTTCCGATCCTGAGTCACCTCGCCGAAGCATTCACGACTGAACAGCTTCTCAAAGGTATCCGCATGCCCTTTGCTGACACTGGCAGCCATCTCTTTGCCAAAGGCCTCCTACCTAAGCCAACGATCTTCGGATATTGGAGATTTTGATGAGAGTTGAGGAAGGGGATGCCCTTCCTCACTGTCTGGGCACTTTTTAGAGCCGCGTCTCAGTTACACGAAGAGAAGGAGCCCGAGACAAAGACAGAAGGGAACGGATTTCATGGCAAAGACTAACAGATATCCGTGTTTGGAAAAGCAGTGTTGCGAACAAGCTAGAGAGAATCGTAGGCCCTCTTCAGGGTGATAGCACCAAGCATTCAACCACTCGCAATGCTTACCTCAAAGGCAGCTCGCTACTGTCCAGCACGGCCTGCACAAAGCCGCGGAACAGCGGATGCGGGTGATTCGGCTTGGAGAGAAACTCGGGATGGAACTGCACCGCGACAAAGAAGGGATGGTCTGCGATCTCGATAATTTCGGCAAGGGTGCCGTCTGGCGAGGCACCCGAAATGATGAGGTCGCCTTGCTCGAGCCGCTCTTTGTAAACAGGGTTGACTTCGTAGCGGTGTCGGTGACGCTCGGTAATCGTGGCGCTTTGATAGAGATCGTATGTGCGTGTGTCTGGCTTGATGTCTGTGACCCAGGTTCCGAGGCGCATGGAGCCGCCTTTCTTGTCGACCTCTTTTTGATCTTCTAACAAACAGATGACCAAGTGTTCGGCCTTCTCGTCAAACTCTTGGCTGTTGGCACCTTCAAAACAGCAGACATGGCGCGCGTATTCGATCGTGGCGATTTGCATGCCAAGACAGATACCAAAGTAAGGCAGCTTGGTTTCGCGAGCGAAGCGCGCGGCTTCGATCTTGCCCTCGATACCTCGATCTCCGAATCCTCCGGGAATGAGAATGCCACCGACGCCACTGAGATAAGCCTCAGCTCCATGCTTCTCGATGTCCTCTGCATCGACCCGCTGAATCTCAAGACCACAGTCGAGGTAAGCCCCCGCATGGGTGAGCGCTTCGTAGATACTCTTGTAGGCGTCTTGCAACTCAATGTATTTCCCAACCACAGCAATCTTGACTTTGTGTGAGGGGCTGATGATCCGCTGAACAAAGTTCTCCCACGGAGTGAGATCTGGAGTCGGCGTGGTCAGGCGAAGCGAGTCACATGCAATTCGATCAAGACGCTCCTTGCGCAGCTCTAGCGG
Source organism: Verrucomicrobiaceae bacterium (assembly GCA_009936795.1). GTDB lineage: Bacteria > Verrucomicrobiota > Verrucomicrobiia > Verrucomicrobiales > DEV007 > JAACDM01. The sequence continues at coordinate 12,152 of JAACDM010000311.1, forward strand.
AAGCTCATAAATACTGTGCTCCATGTCTCGCGCCTGAATAACCGCATGCTGAGCGACGTTGCAGAACATGGAAATCTTGTGACGCATGTCGTCTTCGATCTCGTGTTCTGTCCGACATATGATGATATCTGGCTGGATGCCGAGAGACTGCAGTTTAGCCACACTCTGCTGGGTCGGTTTAGTCTTGAGCTCGCCGGCGGCCGCGAGGAATGGTAGTAGCGTGACGTGAATGAAGAGGACATTGTCCTTACCATTCTCCAACGCGAACTGACGCATGGCCTCCAAGAAAGGGAGTCCTTCAATGTCTCCGATTGTGCCGCCGATCTCTGTAATGATGATGTCTGGCTTCTGCTCTTTCGCCACATTGTAGATTCGGTTCTTAATCTCATCCGTTACGTGAGGGATTACCTGCACCGTCGCTCCTAGGTAATCCCCACGCCGCTCCTGTTCGAGAACCATCTCGTATACTTGACCACTGGTAAGATTGTTGTTCTTGGTAAGATTCCCACTGGTGAAGCGTTCGTAATGGCCCAGATCGAGGTCGGTTTCCGCGCCATCATCTAACACATACACCTCACCATGCTGAAACGGACTCATGGTACCAGGATCGACATTGAGATAGGGATCAAACTTCTGTAGGACCACCTTGAGCCCACGGTACTCGAGCAAGGTACCCAGCGAGGCCGCTGCCAGGCCTTTGCCCAACGAGCTAACCACACCTCCTGTGACGAAGATGTATTTGGTAGGCTTCTCTTGCTTGTCGTCTTTACTCATGATGGATTCCCCTCAGTCATCGTCGCCCGTTGTTCGATTAACCGTGCGACCTCGTCTGCCTGCTCAGGCGTATCAACGCCAATTGCGTCGTCTTCTGCTAGGACAACGGCAATGGTGGCGCCATTCTCAAGCGCGCGCAGTTGCTCCAACTGTTCGGTGAGTTCTAAGGGGGTAGGTTCCCACCGGACGTACTGTAGAAGGAATTCCTTCGAGTATCCGTAAATCCCTTGGTGCCGGTACCAGGTGGTGCCTGGATGACGCTCTCGCCCGTGTGGAATCACGCTGCGGGAAAAGTAGAGGGCTTCTTGCCGTTTGTTAAGCACGACTTTCACAATATTTGGATTGTTCACCGAATCGCTGTCAGTCAGCGGATTCGCCGCGGTTACCATCGGCAATTGTGGATCCTCCCGAAGACGTTGAGCAAGAGTGTTCACAAGGCCGATCTCAATGAGCGGCTCGTCTCCTTGAACATTGATCACATGGGTACAATCCTCGAACCTGGCAGCAGCTTCGGCAATTCTATCCGAGCCACTGGGATGATCAGCACGTGTCATACAAACGTCGGCGCCAAACGTGCGTGCTGCATTGGCGATTCGCTCGTCGTCCGTCGCCACAGCCACGTGGTCCAGCTCCTCACACTTCAGACAGCGCTCCCAGACGTGCTGGATGAGGGGTTTCCCTGCAAGGATGTGCAAAGGTTTCCCTGGAAACCTAGTCGAAGCCCAGCGGGCGGGAATAAAACCGTAGACTTTTGTTTTCATGTTAGTGCTCGGGAGAAGCGTTGCCCTGCAGGTAGTCGCCACTAATCGCCATTGTCAACTCCTCGGGAGTGACCGTGGCGGTTCCAACCTTCCCAACCACGAGACTGCTGGCGTGATTCGAGAGGTGAGCCGCCTCACGGGCAGTCGCTCCTGAACACAACGCTAGAGTAAAGAGCGCAATGGCTGTGTCTCCCGCACCTGAAACATCAAAGACCTCCCGTGCTCGCGGATGACTATGCCAAGGCCCCTCATCTCGACTCAGCAATACCAACCCCCTCTCGCTCAGAGTAATGAGGAGGTGCTGGCAGTCCCACAGATCGTGCAATCGTTGACCGAGCTCAAGCAAGATCGGATCCGATGCCAGGTCATCACCTAATCCCTCGTCTTTCAATCCCGCGGCCTGGAACGCCTCGATGCGGTTCGGTTTCACGGCGGTCACACCTCGCCAGCTAAGCGGATTGTTAGGATTCGGGTCGACGGTCACGGGAACGCCCGCTTCTGCCGCCTCAGCGATGACGGCATCAACGAAATCCTGGCCGAGCAGACCTTTCGCGTAGTCTTCGATAATAATCGCATCCAACGAAGGCAGTAGCTCTGAGAAGTGCGCTTTCATTTGCTTCACGACCCTCGAACTTACTGAGCGAGGCGTTTCCCGGTCAATGCGCACTACTTGCTGACTTCGGGCGACTACCCGCGTCTTCACGATCGTCTCATAGCCCTCATCAACCACCAGCGCTTCCGTCGACAGACCTTCTTCCTCGAAATTTTTTCGCAAGAGGTCACCCATCATACCTGGACCGAGCACCCCCATCACATGCACCTGACCGGCAAAGGGCAGGAGATTCCGCGCCACATTCGCTGCGCCCCCGGGGTAGGCAGACTCGCGCTGGACGTGCACCACAGGAACAGGCGCCTCCGGAGAAATCCTGGAGACGTTCCCCCAAATGAAGCGATCCAACATCACATCGCCAAGCACAAGAATCGACTTCCGACTGAACTGCGTGAGCAGATCAGCGAATCGGGAATCGTCCATGGGTGTTGGCTCCATGGGCGTGACCTCTGCGCCCCATCGTGCCTGGCCGCAAGTCATTCCTGACGAGAAATTCACCCCTTCTCCCGTCTAACATGCTGCCCGTCGACCCGAACTAGTTCTGGCAAATCCAGTCGCCCAGCTTATCTTCCGTGCTGTCTTTATGAAATCACTCCATTCCCTGTCCCGCAGCAAGGTTCTGCCTGCCCTCGGGATTCTTCTCGCTGCACCCATCGCCGCCATGGCGGATGAAGCAGACGTCGTTAGATTTAGTGAGATCGCGAAGAAGCACAAGAAGGTTGTCGTCCCGATTCCAAGCGAGATCTTCAATGTACTCGACAAGTTCGACGTCGCGAGAAATGACTGGCGTGATGAGCTCAAGGTCCCGGAGAGGGAAACCTGCAGAGATCGAAATCAGTATGCGCTCTTTCTGGGACGCGTGGTGGCCGAGGGGTTCCTCGCGGTCGAAGCGCAGGACCGCGAAGCGATCCGCTCCATCGGTCGTACCGTGCTTTCAGTTGCGGAAGAGTTAGGATTAAGGAGTGCCGTGATCAAGCACACAAAGGCCATCATCGATGAAGCTAACGATGGCGACTGGAGCGCCGTCCGCGAAGAATTTGACGCCACACGCCAAACTGTCCGCGATGAAATGGAGAAGCGTCGCGACCAAGACCTTGCGCAATGCGTCAGTGTAGGAGGCTGGATTCGAGGAACCGAAATCATCACCGCGCTCATCAACCGAGACTACAGTGCCAAGAAATCAGAAATTCTTCATCAGCCTCAGTTGTTAGACCATTTCACAACCACTTTTAAAGAAGTGCGAAGCTTTCAGAAAAGCCCACGGATGAAGAAGATCATCGCTGGTCTGGACAAGCTACAACCACTGATGACCGACGAAGGCGTCATCTCAAAGCAGCGGGTAGCCGACATCCAGAGTATCAGCGCGCAATTGAGAAAGGAGACCCTGACACCATGACGACAGCGCGCTCACACTCCTCTCTGTACCGGCTCGGCACCTACCTCCTAGCATGTGTTTTTATGTTCAGTCAGGCGCAAGCATTCGTTGTCGATGCACTCAGTTTCGCCCTTGAGGGTGCCGAGAAACATGTCTCAGAGAAAGGCGGCTACACTCTTCGCAAAGACTTCTGGCAAGGTTCTTCCGCCTCAGGCGAAGGCTACGCTATCAAGCACCATTTGGTTAAGGGAAACTCTTACTGGTTCTGGGTCGGCACCGAGTCTGATGACTCCACCATGGCAATCGCGGTCTACAACAAGAAAGGAACCAAGTCCTTCGAAGGCAAAGTTGAGAAGGGCTCGAATTGGATTGGCGCCCAAGTGTCTGTGCCTAAATCCGGCACTTATTACATCGCCTTTAAGATCACGACCAAGGACAAACAGGAAGCCCACTGGGCTGTGGCCTACGCCTTCAAATAGGGCTTTCCTCTTATCCCAAGCGGAGATGAACAATCAGATAGGACCGACCATTGGTCTTATCGTTGCGGATGCTTCTGAAACATGTTTGATTTGAACGAGACCTGCCCGGAATGCGGCAAGTGTTGGGAAGAGACGCAGTGCTTGGCGTGCTCGAAGTGGAGAGGGCACAGAGCCTAGTACAACGAATTCGTGAGGAAGAAAGCAAACAGGCAGAAACGTCAGGCTAAACACCGATGACCGACACCACAAGTTTGCGCTGATGCCGCTCCGTCCGGTGCTCGAAGAGGAAAATTCCCTGCCAGGTGCCTAACAAAAGACGACCATCACTGACCGGAATGACCTCAGATGAGCGTGTCAGTGCCATGCGAATGTGACTCGGCATGTCATCTGGACCTTCGTAAGTATGCACAAAGTAGGGCGCATCTTCCGGCACCAATCGATCAAAGTAGCCATGCAGATCCGTGAGAGCGCTGGGATCTGCATTTTCAAAAAGTACAAGACTGCAGCTCGTATGCTGCACAAAGATAGTAGCCGTCCCTTGCTCTAATCCTGCCCGATCGACACAGGCTTGGACTTCCTGAGTGATCTCGTAGGTGCCCTTCCCACGCGTGCCAAAGGTGAAACGCTCGGTCCCAGCGATCATCGTGAAACCAATGGCCTACTTATCCTTCTTCTTTAGCGGCGGAATCGCCACAGGTGGCGTCACCGCTTGAATCTTTGGCTTCTTTTTGGGTGCCGAGATAACCTCAATCAGGTCGAGATCAAAGATCAGTAACGAGTTCGCCGGAATCTTGTTCTGCCCACGAGGTCCATACGCCAGATCTGGGTGAATGAAGAATCGATAGGAAGCACCCGGCTTCATAAGCTGAAGACCTTCGATCCAACCTTTAACCACACGGTTCACCTGAGTCTCAAAAGGCTGACCACGCTCCTTTGAGCTATCAAAGACCGTGCCATCCACCAGCGTTCCATGATAATGGGCCTTTACCTTATCGGTCGCCGTAGGCGAAACACCAGAGCCCTCTTTTAGGACAATGTATTGCAATCCACTTGCCGTGGTCTTCACGCCTTCTTTTGCTCCATTCTCTTTTAGAAAAGCTTCAGCGGCCGCGAGATTCACCTCTCCCTCCTTTGCCGCAGCATCTTTGCGCTTTTTCTGAAGACCGCTCTGCCACGCTCGGAATGCACTCTCAAGCTCCGACTCAGCGATCCTAGTCTTTTTACCGGAAAGCTGATCACGGAAGCCCGCAACGAAATCATCGATACTTACTTCACCCTCCTTAAACTGCCCCCCGAATTGAGTACCAAAGGCGTAGCTACCGTCTTCGTGAGAAACTTCCTTCCCATCTTGAGCGCTGAGAGGAAGGGCGAGGGCGCCAACGACGCCTAACGTGGTAACAAGTGATGCTAGCTTCATGATTAATTCAGGGTAAGTGTTATTTTAAGGTGTTCTAGAGCTTCTTTGGCTCAATTACTTTGACAGTGCCACGGAAAGCTTTTGCGATGTCCCTCAGGAAACCTTTCGCAATACCGTTTACACTAATACCATTGACCACAGTTCGTTTGCTGCCGCCGGTGCGACGGCCCGCTTTTTTAACGATGTTCAGAATATCGCGGTCAGAGAGCGTCTGTCCATCCAACCGGGTACTTGGCTGGCCGTCAGTAAGGAGAAAAATCGTCTCCGGCGCCTGCTCAAAGGCCGCAACCAGCGCCAAGTCATATCGGGAGCCACCCGAAGTGCCTTTCATTGCTTTGAAATCATCAGGCCGGATAGGCACATAAGGCATTTCTTTATCCGAGTAGTTGTTGCCGGTCCGCGAGCGAGTGAACCCTTCTCGGGTATAGTAATCTTTCATGAAAGTAATGGCCGCTTTCTTGTTCTTGCTAGAGGCACCCACTGGCCCTTTTTTGAAACCATCAGCAAGATTACCAAAGCAGATAATGTTGAACCGAGAAGACGGCGTCAGCGCGTTGATCGTCCGTTCGATCTCTGCACGAATCGCCGCGATACCACTTTCTCCGCACTCTCGATCCATGCTCGTAGAAACATCAATGACAAGAATGATAGAGTTTCCCGCAGCGGGCGTCCCAAAGAAGGAACCGCCTCGACCTTGACCACCAAATCCACCCATCCCTGAACCCATGCCCTCACCAAACCCGGTCCCGAAGTTGACGGTATCCTCGTCGAACTCCTCCACAATAGGCATTGGAATGGCGCTCACGACATTTTGAGCAACGATCACCTTGCTCATGGATGCGGAGGGCGCTGCAGGCTTCTGCGCCTTCACCTGAACCAAATCTTTTTTGGCCGGTTTCAACTGTTCCAACGGCGTGTAGGGCGCTGAAATAATGAGATTAGGCTGACGTTCCAGGACTTCGCCAAAGACAACGAAGAGAAGCCCACCGATCAACACCACATGGGCACCAATCGCGATCATGAGCGCGACCATCTTCGACTTTCGCGCTTCAGCAGCCGCCACCATGGCCATGACTTGCTGTTGGGAAAGTTCTTCCGGAAATGTTTCGTCAAGATTCATGAATGTGGCTTCTAGCCCCTAGATACGGACTCTAGCGTGGCTCGTGACCGCTCCAAGCTCTTTGTGTGAATTTAGCCATCTTCTCATCTCCAGGGCGGAAAGAGAAAAGTAGCGCCATCCTCGGTTTTTCATTGAACCATCGAATAAGTCTCGCTACTTTCATAGCGTGGATCCTTCAAACTCCTCGGCTGCCATGAATACTGACTTCCAGAAGCATCTCTCTCGGCGACAACGTCAGATCCTCGATATCCTCTATGAAGTAGGTGAGGCCTCTGTGCTCGAAATTCAATCAAAACTGCCGAAGGCTCCAACGCCCATGGCAATCCGGCGAATGCTGCAAATCCTTGAAGAGGATAAAGGGCTTGTGAAGCGTCGCAAAGAGGGCAGGAACTACCTCTACATGCCTCGGCCTGCTCGTGCCAAGACTGGTGCCAAGATGCTCAATCATGTCGTGAAGACGTTCTTCGATGGGTCTTTCTCACGCGCCTTGGCTGCCCATTTGGCAGACAAGAAGATGAAGCTGGATCGGGACGAGTATGAGGAATTGATGAGCGCCATTGAGAAAGCTCAGGACGAGGGCCGGTAACGGCAGCTCTCCGCTTGATTTAGAGACATCCTTGTTTCTAGGATGTTCACCATGTGGCGCGTTCCCCTCCTGTCTTTCATCGCGATCCTCCTAGGAGGACCTAGCGCCGTTGCACAAACAAGCCCCCCTGCAGTGCCGGGTACTGGTATTGCCACCCCAAGGTACGATCCTAGTCATGGCGGCTGGGATAGCGAACAAGCTGCCGAAGTCACCAGCTCGCGCCTTGAAGCCCTCAAAGAAACGCTCGCCTCTGGCACTCAAGCAGCCGGATTAGAAGGAATTGCTGCTCACAACTTTCGCGGCGCCCCGCTACGTCCGACGAAGCGCGACCAGGCATACATCGACGATGTCCTGCAAGTCCACCGCGCCGGTCGCGACGCATCGGACAAGCTTCATGGGCCCAGTGGCTGGACCCAAGCAGTTCTGAGTCTAACCAAGGGACTAAGTACAGGCCCACTCAATGTAAAGTTTAAGACGGTCGGCGTGGAAACTTCCGCAACACGGGTGGAAACCCGCTTAGAAATTCGGTTAGATGGTGAAACCTCCGATGGCAAGGACTTACAAGTCAATAGCACTTGGTCATGCAGCTGGAAACGGACGGGAACGTCACTCGCCTTGGAACGTTTCATTGTCGATGACTACGAAGAGGTCATCACCACATCAACGCGAGGCGCTCTCTTCACAGAAGCGACAGCCACAGTGGTCGGTCGCGATCCTGCATTTCAGAACCAACTCGCTCACGGTCTGGATCATTGGCTGGCTCGACTCGATACGCGCGTCGGCCTCAAAGTGGGGGGATGGAACGGCTTGGCCGTTGGCGATGCCAATGGTGATGGTATGGAGGATCTCTACGTGTGTCAGAGTGGCGGCTTGCCCAACCGTTTGTTCCTTGCACGCGCCGATGGCACGGCAGGCGATGTCGCTACTGCGGCCGGAGTAGATTGGTTAGAAACTAGCCGAGGTGCCCTCTTCATTGATCTCGACAACGACGGCGATCAGGACCTTGTCGTTTCCGTAGCCGAAGGCCTCGTTATCCAAGAGAACGATGGCTCGGGACGATTCACCGTGCGCTCTGCCGAGGTACTCCCCTTTGCGGTCCCCTACTCACTCGCTGCCGCAGACTACGATCAGGACGGCGATCTAGACATCTTTGCAGCCTGCTACGATCGTCGTGGGCACGTGGATAGAAACGTGGCCCTAGCTCGTCCCGTGCCGTATCAAGATGCCACCAATGGCGGCCGTAATTCGCTGTTGCGAAATGACGGCGAGTTCCGCTTTCGCCACGTGACCCAACGAGTGGGGCTCGATGCGAACAACACGCGTTACAGCTATGCAGCAGCGTGGGCAGACTATGATCGGGACGGCGATCTCGATCTCTATGTCGCCAATGATTTCGGTCGCAACAATCTCTACCGCCAAGACAAGGTCCGAGACCAAATTCGATTCACTGACGTGGCCGAGAGTAGCGGTACGCTCGACATCGCTGCCGGAATGTCCGCCGCCTGGGGTGATTACGACAACGATGGATTTTTTGACATCTATGTTAGCAACATGTTCTCCTCCGCAGGTAATCGAATCGCCAAGCAGGCCCGTTTCCTCGCAAACGAAGACACCACCACCCGCGATCTATTTGTCCGGCACGCCAGAGGAAACTCCCTCTTCCACAATCTCGGACCTGGCAAGGGCTTCGAGGATGTCAGCGTGTCCGCTGCTGTCACCCAAGGACGCTGGGCCTGGGGATCTGCCTTTGCCGACTTCAACAATGACGGTTGGCAAGATTTGATTGTGGCCAATGGCTTCATCACTCAGGAAGACACCGGTGATTTGTGAGGCTTCTACTGGCGGCAGGTCGTGTCGCAAAGTCCTAGCAAAGAAACTACCACTCCGGGCCAAGGCTACCTCGATGCCTGGCAAGATCTCGCCACGCGCATCCGAAACGGCAATTCCTTCTCAGGTCGCGAACCAAATAGTGTCTTTCTCAATACTCGTGGGAAGCGCTTCGCCGACGTCTCCCTGATGTCTGGCTTTGGTTTGCCAGACGACGGCCGCGCCCTTGCCATCACCGACTGGGATCGAGATGGCGATCTGGATCTCTGGGTGAGCAATCGCACCGGACCTCGAGTGCGTCTGCTCCGAAACGACTACCTAACAAAAGCTAACACACTTGCCCTTCGCCTCGAAGGTGATCCCAGCAAAGGGACGCCACGCGATGCTATCGGTGCCATCGCCACCATAACTCTTTCGGATAGGACCAAGCTCACGCGCCAGGTCACCGCAGGCGATGGCTTCCTAAGCCAGTCCAGCAAGTGGCTTCACTTCGGGCTCGGTAGCAAAGCCACAACAACAAAGATTCAGGTGACATGGCCAGGTCAGACGGCAGGCGAGACTTTCGAAGCGAAACCCTCCGGCCGATGGCACCTTCGTCAGGGGACAGGCAAAGCGACCGCCGCGAAACAAGCTGCCATTGCATTGAAAGCAACACCGTTGACGCTACCGAGTCCACCTCCAACGATGGAGACCTATCTATCGGAGCCCCGTTCTGCACCGACGCTTCGCTACCGCACCTGGTCAGGTAGCACCGCCACCATTGACACCCAACCACTCACCCTCACCCTTCTGTGGGCATCCTGGTGCCAGCCTTGCCTTAAGGAAATGGAACTCCTATCAACGCAACATAAGGCCATTCAGAACGCGGGTATTCAAGTCGTCGCCCTGAACATCGAAGAGGCTCAGGCAAAGATCGAAGGTACGGAAGCCCCAAGTCCCAAGGCACTGGAGCAACGTCTAAGGAAGCTCAATTGGCCCTTCGCTTCCGGCCGTGCCAGTCAAGAAATGGTCGAGGCTCTCGATCAAGCCCAGCGCAACCCTCTCTACAAACAGGAAGCCCTCCCTCTGCCTAGTAGCTTCCTTTGGCATCGTGGAAGTCTTGTAAGCTTCACCAAAGGAGCCGTCTCGGCAGACTCGATCCTAGCACAGACCCAGCGCCTACAACAACCCGTCTCCAAACATCCTGACCATGCCATTCCATTCCCAGGTCGCTGGTCAAATGATCACTTTATCACCCATCCGGTGGCCATTTCTCGAGTTTACCTCGAGGGCGGCTACAACGAACATGCTCGACGCTATCTCGAAGAGGCGCTCGCCAAGGTTGACGAGGGGGAAGCTGCGAAACGGCGTTATCAAGAGGCCGATATTCAGTATATGTTAGGAGAAACCTATCGCTTGGAGAATGCCTTGCCCAAGATCGCTCTTCCATTCTACCAACGGGCAACGAAGCTGAATCCCCAACACTCCAAAGCGACGCTCGCCCATGCCCGCACGCTTACCGCACTCCGACGCGGAAAGGAAGCAGCAACCATTCTCCAGACTTTCCTCAAGCGGGCTCCAAAACAACACGATGTCTTAGTACAGTTGGGGAACACCTACCAGAGTCTTGGACAAGATGATCAAGCAGCCGCGATCTACGAATTCGCACTCAAAGTGAAGCCCGATGATTTCCAAACACTCAATCAGCTTTGCTGGGTACTCTCGACCAGTCGCAACCCGGCTTTCCGCAATCCCAGACGTGCTCTGTCCTTGGCTCAGAAGATCCTCCAACGATTCTCAAACAATCCCCATGCCATCGATACGGCTGCCACTGCTCTGGCCAGTAACCAGCAGTTTGAGAAGGCCAGTCAGCTCACGCAGCGTGCGCTCGCCATGGCATGGAAACAGCGTAATGACAGGTTGATAAAGGAGCTGAAAGGCCGCCTATCGCTCTATCAGCAAGGCAAACCGTTTCTGCGTTAGCACGAGATTAAACTATTCCGTAGGCCACCATCGTTTCTGCCACTTTCATAAAGCCAGCAATGTTGGCACCATCAACATAGTTAACATGGCCATCTTCCTTCGTCCCCTGCTCAACACACTTCTTGTGAATGTCGTGCATGATTGCTTGAAGACGAGAATCCACCTCGTTGCGTGACCACGAAAGCCGGAGAGCATTCTGACTTTGCTCTAGACCAGAAACGGCCACGCCACCGGCATTCGCTGCTTTGCCAGGACCAAAGAGAATCTTCGCTTCACGAAAAGCATCCAGACCAGCAAGGTCGGTGGGCATATTGGCACCCTCGCTCACCGCGATGACACCATTGCTGAGTAACTCTTTCGCCTCAACTTCATTAATCTCATTCTGAGTCGCACAGGGCAGCGCGATCTGAACTGGCACAGTCCAAGGACGCTGACCTTCATGGTAAGTGATGCTTGGGAACTCTTCAGCTGCCTCCTTAATACGACCTCGTCGCACTTCTTTCAGGTCCTTAATAAACTGCCATTTCTCCACGCCCAAGCCATCGGGATCGTGAATGAATCCCGACGAATCTGACATTGTCAAAACTTTAGCGCCATGACTCATCGCTTTCTGTGCGGCGTAGAGTGCTACATTTCCCGATCCCGAAACGGCAACCGTCTTGCCGTCGAGACCATCCTCGACATGGTTCAGCATATTCTCGCAAAAGTAGACGCACCCATACCCAGTGGCCTCTGTGCGAATCAGGCTTCCCCCGAACGAAAGGCCTTTTCCAGTAAGGACGCCAACGTAACGATTGGACAAACGGATGTACTGCCCAAACAAATTGGAAATCTCGCGAGACCCCCCGCCAATATCACCAGCCGGCACATCGGTGTCCTCACCAATGTGTCGATGCAATTCAATCATCAGCGCTTGACAGAAACGCATGACTTCCCGGTCACTCTTGTCGCGTGGATTAAAGTTTGAGCCCCCTTTTCCGCCACCCATTGGCAAGCCTGTTAGGCTATTCTTAAATGTCTGCTCGAACCCGAGAAACTTCAGAATGCTCTGATTAACGCTGGGATGAAACCGCAGTCCCCCCTTGTATGGGCCAATGGCATTGTTGAACTGCACCCGCCAAGCGCGGTTGACTCGGACGTTACCTTGATCGTCTTCCCAGCAAACACGAAAGATGATGATCCGGTCAGGTTCCGTGAGACGTTCCAAGATCTGCGCATCGCGGTATTTGGAATTATCTAACACCACCGGCATGAGCGTCTCCACGACCTCTCTTACCGCTTGATGAAACTCTGGTTCACCAGGATTTCGCCGGATTAGTCCGGCCATGAAATTCTCGACTTCTTCGGAGGCACTAGTGCTCATGCCGCCACCTTAGGCGAGCCGTCTAGCTGATGTCCAGCGAGCGTCGAAGGTGACTATGCGAACAGACTGGTCACTGCTTTCGCTTTGACCAGCTCACGTGGCTGATTGAGGTGATTCATCACCATGCTCTCGGGATCGATCCCGAATGCATGATACAGCGTTGCCAAAAGTTCTCCAGGATGAACAGGATCTTCTAGTGGTGCCGAGCCCGTCTTGTCGGACTTCCCGTGAACGTAGCCCCGCTTGATCCCGGCCCCTGCAATGCAGGCGGTGTAACAGTAAGGCCAGTGATCACGGCCATCTGCACTGTTGTTATTTCCACTGGTAGAAACGCCTTTCTCAGGGCTACGACCAAACTCACCGACACCAACAACCAAGGTCTCGTCCAGAAGTCCGCGCTCATCGAGGTCATCAATCAATGTCGAAAAGCCAGCATCTAACATCGGCGCGGATTGATCTTTCATGCGCTTAGACAATCCCACATGGACGTCCCAGGAATGGTTGTCGGAGTTCGCGACCTTCGGCCAAATGACTTCGACCACGCGCGTTCCCGCCTCGACCAATCGACGCGCCATGAGGCAACTGTCCCCGAAAGTGTTCCGCCCATAACGTTCGCGGAGCGACTCGGATTCGGCATCAAGATTGAATGCCTCCCGCGCACGACCAGAAGCGATGAGATTCAACGCTCGATCATAATACTCGTTCAAACTGTAGTCCGCCACCGCCTTATCAATGATGGGCATCTGTTTGTTTATCGCCGCACGAAGAGACGCACGACGACGCAGGCGCACCGAGAAGACATCTGGACGAAGCTGCAAGTCATCAATCTTGAGGCGCGCCATCTTTGTCATGTCCATGTCGTCCCCAGCAGGATACATGGTATAAGGATCGTAGGATTTCCCGAGGAACCCTGCCGTCCCGCCCTTACCGATTACATTGCTCTCCTGGAGTGGGCGAGGTAACATCACGAAAGGAAGCATCGGCTCATCAGAGGGCTTCAATCTTACGACGTTAGAACCAAAGTTAGGAAAGTCTTTCGGGCTCGGCGGCTCCAACTGACCTGACGGACTCACCTTATCCGTCGTTTAACCCGTCATCATTTGATAAATGGCAGCTGTGTGATTGAAGAGTCCATTCGGCGTGTAGCTCATGGACCGTATCATGGTCATCTTATCATTGACCTTAGCCAGCTTGGGTAACAGTTCGGTGAAATGCGTCCCAGGGATCTTTGTAGGGATCGACTTGAATTCACTACGCACATTGTTAGGAACATTCTCCTTGGGATCCCAAAGATCAAGATGACTGGGGCCACCTTGCAGATACACCAAGATAACGCTTTTAGCTTTACCCCAACCAGGCCCACCCGTATGAACGCCACCAGCAGCAGCTTGAGCTTTCAGCTGGAGCATCGACCCTAGCGACAGTCCCATCATTCCCGCACCGCCGATACGGAGTACGTCACGTCTTGTGGGGCCAAGATGGCCGTCACACATATCTTTACCGGGTTCGCCTGGGATTCTAAACATGATGTCGAAGAAACCCCAGAATGTCCTCAATCTCCCGTAAAAACAAAAGCGAATTTCTGCCAATAGCACCACTTGGACGGGGATCTCCGTCTATACCGCCCCGTAAAGCACTGAAATTGCGGAATGAGGCATGCGAATGCAGCCATTCGACTTTGGATATCGGTGCACATACTTGCTGCCATGGAGGACGATCCCGTCGTCGGTCAGCCGCATCCAGCACGGCAGAGACGACCCCACATAACGGTCGTAGGAACCACCGTATTTTCGCCGATAACCCCGAACACCTTGCGCCCGCCACGATAGAGACTGCCGAAGATGTTGGAGCGCTTGTCTTTGATCTTCTCTTTTATGGGGAACGTTCCCGTAGGCCTAAGCTTACCCGCCTTTCCTGTGCAGCAGGGGGCATCAAACGCGACGAGCTGATTCACTAGCAATCGTGCTCGCTGCTCGCTGAGATCAATCGTGATCTTGGCATTCTCAGTCGACGTCTTGGAAAGAAGTTCGTCGTTTGAATAAACTGCCATCGTCTTCGGATAATCTTCGTGCCCCGAGAACACTTGGTGGACCAGAGTTTCCTTAGACACCTTCGGACCATTATTCACTACGGCACAGCTCGGAAAGAATCCAACGACCAGAGACACTTGCAGAGGGTAGCGAACGCCCATCCTACTTCTTAGGTCGCATATTTCCCTCCCGTCAACCCAGTCCGACCGATCAGATGGCTTATTCTCACACTAGGGCGTCTTGCCACCGAGGGAACAATCTTCTTAGCATCCCAAAGCATGAGTAACTTATCAGAATGCACACTAATGATCTCGTCATTCGAAGGTGCAAACACCAGCTGGTTTGGCCGAACCCTACTGGGAATAGTTAGTGCTCCTAGCAACTTCCGTAATCGTACCTCCCAAAGCGCCAAGCGATCATAGTCTTCTAGTCCACTATCAAAGGCCATATTATGCGGCACCACGGTTGCTAGTAGACGCCCATTGGAGCTCCATGCGGGGCAGCGAAGGGAATTTCTCTGACCCTCAACTTTGGGCAATTCTATCATTTGAGTTTCCACGCGACGCTCACAACCATACAGCCGGAACGTCGCCCCATCGACATCCACAATCTGGCTTCCATCTCGACTGAAAATGGTCGATTTCGGCCCGTCCTTCCATCGGCGCTTACTTTCTCCCGTCTTGAGATCATAGGTGCTCAATACCTTCTCAGAACCACCCCGCACTGAATGCCAGCCGAAAGAGACCAAATCGCTCATCTTTGGGTGAAGTGCCCACGTCAACAAGCCCGGTAACCGCGCATGGGCGAGCTGAATCTCATGCAACTTGCCATCCATAAGCCAGCGAAACTCGCCCCCCAACGAACCACCATCTGCTTCAAAATTCCAGCGGGCGCCAACTCAATGCAGTGATAAATCACTTCCTCAGCACGCCAGTGCTGTAAACCGCCGTCCTGTGAAGATCGAAGGCGAAGTTACACTTTCTTGAAAGGCGCTCTCTGGAAGATCCCATCGAATCAACTCGCGTCCGTCTGAGGCAGCGATCGTGGCCCCATCTCGCAATATAGCAAGACCATGGAAACAGGTATCGCATTCCCGCGAACTGATAAGCGAATAGGACAATGATAACCTCCTGAGATCCCGAAGGTGCCCTGATCCTCCATCAAGAACAGCCGAGTAGTTGCCCCCCCGGATCAAAGACAACACCACGGGGCGGACAGTGCGTACGGTGAGGATCAAAATCAGCGAGTAGTTCCCACGTCTCGGTGCTATATCGAAAGACTCCACCTGTATCACAAAAGGCCACTTCTTACCCATCCGGCGAATAGGCCACTCCCTTCGCGCCAAAGTCCACACATCGCGGCTCAGACTTTACAGTAAGAGACTCTACCACAATACGATTACTTCCTGGGATAAGGGCTTCACTGCCATCCGGCGAGAACGTCACTCGACTGCTAGTGTCCGTGCCAGAGAATCTCTTCTTGAGATCGGCTGTCATGACTCCAGTGTGGTGCATGTAGCGGACAGCAAGTTACTTTCCGTTAGGACTAACTTGAATGCCTCGAGCTTCGGCTTTTCGGCAATCCAGCGGCACCGGCTACTCTTCGAATGTAGTCGCATCAAGTCGCAGGAATCTGACACTCGTGAGGGCTTTACGCTCTTCCTTCCAGAGTTCGGGTGAAAACGCCTCCTGCTTGGTCGCGACATAAATGGAACTGCTAGACGCGCCCAAGGCATTGATCTGGCCAATGTGGCTCTTTCCGCTTTCTTGTGGTTCTTCCAACTTCCAGCACCTCTCCCGTTGCAAGATCGATCTTCTTTACCAGGTAGCGAGTCAGGCCCTTTAGACGAAATGATGTCCCTCCAAAAAGCCAGGGACACCCTTCGGCAAAGGCGAATCTCCGAGCTCCCAAGGCCTTCGACCATAAGAGTTTTCCGTCTGGAAACGTGTAA
>JAACDM010000312.1 GCA_009936795.1 Verrucomicrobiaceae bacterium
CTCTGCGTCTCTGCGTCTCTGCGTGAGACTTTATTCACCTTTGCTTTCTAACCTTATGATTCAGCCAGAACATTTGACCCCTCGAGGGCGCCAGCTACTCAATCGCAGGAATTTCATGCGCAACAGCGGTCTCACGCTTGGTGGGCTTGGTCTAGCGCAGTTGTTGGCTGCGGAGGACGATCCGGCGGCGTTTAGCGGCAAGCAGCCCATTCGGCCTAGCATCGATGCCGACAATCCGTATACGCCCCGAGGAAGCCATTTCGCCGGAGCTGCGAAGCAAGTGCTCGTCATCTACTGCCCCGGTGCGCCCAGTCATGTGGATACCTTTGATTACAAACCTGCCCTAACCAAGTATCACGGTCAAAAGCCTCCTGGTGTACCTGCCGTGACGTTTGAGGGGCCAACGGGCAATATCGCGAAACCCTTCTGGGAGTTCAAACCGCGCGGCGAAAGCGGTAAGATGACGTCCGAACTCCTTCCTAACATGGGCGCGTTGGCGGATGACTTTTGTTTCATCCACTCGCTTCACACACAGACGAGTGCGCATCCCCAGGGTGAGAATTTCTTTAACACGGGCTTTACGATGGAAGGCTTTCCATCGTTTGGGGCTTGGGTCACCTATGCCCTAGGATCGGAGTGTCACGATCTCCCCGCCTTTGTGGCGATCAATGATCCACGTGGACTTGCTCGATCCGGAAAGAACAACTTTGGGAATGGCTTCTTGCCTGCAGCCTTTCAGGGAACCGATTTCAACGCCAAGAATCCTCCTGCCAATCTGCGTCGCCCGCAGAGTCTTACGGCTTCTGATGATAAGAAGACGGTTGATCTCCTCAAGCGGCTGAACGCTAGACATCTCGAACAGTATCCTGGCGACGCTGACCTGGCTGCCCGCATTGCGAGCTACGAGCTGGCGGGGCAGATGCAGACCTCAGTTCCAGACATGATGGATATGTCCGGAGAGCCGGAGTCGATTCATAAGGAATATGGCACGGATACGGGGACCGAGTTGAAACGCGAGTATGCGAAGAACTGCATACTCGCTCGCCGTCTAATCGAGAAAGGTGTACGGGTTGTTCAGCTCTTCAATGGCAGTGATCCTGCTGGGGGAAATGGGATCACGAACTGGGACTCACATTCCAATATTCTAGACACGCATGCCATGCAGGCTGAGATCATGGACCACCCTACCGCCGCCATGATTCGCGACATGAAACGTCGCGGTTTGTTAGAAGATACGCTTGTTGTCTGGTGCAGCGAGTTCGGACGCATGCCTTTCCTTCAAGGCAACGGCACGGGGCGTGATCACAATCCTGACGCCTTTACTTGTATTCTCGCCGGCGCTGGGGTGAAGAAGGGGTTCAGCTTTGGTGAGAGCGATGAGTTTGGATTCAAGACAGCTGTCGATCCTGTTGAGATTTATGATTTCAACGCCACGATTCTCCATCTCATGGGGCTCGACCATGAGCGGCTGAGCTATTACCACAATGGTCTTGAACGCCGCCTAACCAATGTGCACGGGCATGTCATTGAGGACGTCCTGGCATAGGCGCACTTGCTATTCCCCGATTTGCCTCACTCGCAACGGTCTTGGAACTGGCCGTACGCCGTCTCAGCTGATTTGATTGGCGCAATGAACAGACTTTCTGGATTCCTACTCTCTGTTGCTGCCGTCTTCCCCTTGTTCACTGCTGGACATGTCTTGGGAGATCAGGATCCCGTTCGAGTCTTCATCTTTGCGGGCCAGTCGAATATGGTTGGTTCTGATTCTAAAGTCGACGATATCAAGCGCTTTCCTCCGTTTGCTGGCTTGGAGAAACCTCAGCCAACTGTTAGATGCTCCTACAGCATTGGTCGTGAGAACAAGTCGACCTCTAACGGTTGGGTCGATCTTCAACCTGTGAACAACATTGTGGGGCCAGAGTTGAGCTTTGCGCGGAAGGTCACGCAACATATTGATATCCCCATTGCTATCATCAAGTGCGCGGCTGGCGGCACTCATCTGGGTGGAGACTGGAACCCAGATAAGCCGAGCGGTTTCAAGATGTATCCTCGATCTCTGGCACTGATCCGATCCTCACTGGCAGCATTCGACAAACAGCAGATTCCCTATCGCATTGAAGGTGTCATGTGGCATCAGGGGGAGAACGATATGTTTGAGGAGAATTACATGAAGTACTACGGCGATAATTTGGCCAATTTGTTGACCAAGTGGCGCCGTGACCTGGCAGTGCCCGACTTGAAGTTTTATATTGGTGAGCTCTGCACGAAAACCATTTGGGGAATGGACCTGCGATCAAGGATGCATGCGATCAGCCAAGGTCAGAAGACGGTTGCGGATACCGACTCTCTAGCAGAGTACGTTCCTACGGCGCACGTGGGCGTCGAGATTGGTGGTGTTGGTGGTGTTGGTGGGTTGCACTATCATTATGGCACGTTAGGCCAACTTGAGCATGGTGTGAATTACGCTGACGCCTATCTGAAGTCTATCGGCAAGTTATCTGAAGCCAAGAGGCCGCTTGATGAATGGCCCTATAAGGAGGGCAGCAAGGTTAACTTGTTTATCCTCGCGGGGCATCGCAATATGGAAGGCGAACGCGCCTTCGTGCAGAACCTTCAACAGCTGGAACCGTCCTTGCTCAATGATGACGGTGACATTGCCTACAAATACAGCCTGGGCGGCGGAGTCAAGGTCTCCGATGGTTGGGAGCCTCTCGGACCGGCAGGCCCTTATGACACCTTTGGTCCCGAATTGAGCTTTGCTCAGTCTCTCAAGGAGGCCGGAACTAGCAACATCGCTATTGCCAAGTTCACACACAGTGGTGCGCAGATCATCGACTGGACGCCCGAGGGGAGCATGGCTAAAACTCGAAACCTTTAGCCCAGACTGATCAAGTTCATCAGTGATTCTGTTCGCGACCTGGAAGCCAAGGGCCATGAGGTTCAGCTTGCTGGTGTGTTCTATCATCTTGGCGAGAACGACATGTCCTTTGCGCCCTATCGACGAGATGCTGCCAAGCGTCTACATTCTTTGATTGAACAGAGCCGCCGTGATCTTTCACTTCCGAAACTCATCTGGATGGTGAGTCAACAGCAGCCCACTGATGACAAGGCTGTCAATGCAATCGACGTGGTCGCTGATGTTGAAAAGATGTCGGCCACGGATGACCATGTCATTCATCTCAAAGCTTTTGACCTTCCAGATCAGGAGAAGCAACTCGTTCTTGATACGGCTGGGATCCTCCGACTCGGTGAGTTGATCGCTTTGGGAGCGAGGTAGAGGAGCTTTCTTGCCCAGGGTGTTGACTGCCGTCTTGAGTAGTTCTTTCATGCCTACTTAGCCCAACGCTTCCTACATGCTATCTCACTTCTGCAAACATCTTGTTCTTGCTGCGCTGGTATTCACGATTGTTCTCGGTGATGCCCAAGAGAAACCTAACGTTCTTTTCTTGGCGGTCGATGACATGAACGACTGGATTGGTTGTCTTGAGACGACACCGAGAGCGATCACGCCCAACATTGACCGCCTGGCTGCCCGTGGCGTGAACTTTACGAATGCGCATACTGCCGGTGTCTTCTGTGCGCCATCTCGGGCGACGATCTTCTCTGGGCAATTCGCTTCGACCACGGGGTGCTATCGGACGGCGACTTACTTTGTCCATCGTCCAAGCATTGAATCCCTTCAAACGAGTTTCAGCAAAGCCGGATACACCACCTTGGGTGTAGGGAAGCTCTTCCATCATCCAGCTGGGATGATCGATCAACGGGGATGGGATACCTTCTTTCTAAGGAATCCAGAACAACGCCAGAGTGGATGGCCACTCGACTCGTGGAGTAAAGAAACGCCGTTCCCGGATCCCTTCCCGGCTAGTGTTTACAACAAAGGTCAGGAAGTGACGGGCGGCTTGTTCCTCGAGTGGGGTGCCATTCCCAACGATCGGGAAGAGGAGATGGCGGATTCCATCCGGGCCAACTGGGCGGTCGAGCAACTCAAGAAGGAGCATAAGAGTCCGTTCTTTATTGCTGCGGGACTGTACGCTCCTCATTTCCCGAACTATTGCCCCCAGAAATACTTTGACCTCTACGAAGTCGATGAAATTGCTCTGCCTCCTTACAAGGCAGACGACCTGGACGATTTGCCACCAAAGATTCGTAAGATCAAGACGGCGCGGTCACGCATTCATCAGAAGCTGGAGAGCCTAGATGTGGTGCAAGATGCGATTCATGGCTACCTCGCTTGTATGAGTTACGCCGACGCGATGGTGGGGCGTGTGTTAGATGCACTGGAAGCCAGTCCGTATGCAGACAACACGATCGTCGTGCTGTGGAGTGATCACGGTTATCACCATGGGGAGAAGGGCGATTGGGGGAAGCACACGCTGTGGGAGCGGACGTCGAATGTGCCGTTCATTTGGGCTGGGCCAGGGATTGCCAAAGGTCAGCAGACCAACACTACCGTAAGCCTGATCGATATGTATCCAACCTTCGTCGATTTGTGTGGACTATCAACACCTCGTCAGAAGTTGGAAGGCGAATCTCTGGCTGCGACGCTTTGTGAACCTTCTTCAGCGACGGATCGCAACGTCTTTCTCCCGCACATGAACGCGGGAGGATATGTCATCATCAACAAGGACTGGCGCTACATCCGCTATGGCCAGGATGGTGAGGAACTCTATGACCTCAAGAACGATCCCAATGAATGGGCGAACCTCGCTTCTGAAGAAGAGCATGCCCCATTGAAGGAAGCGATGCGTCAGTCGGCACCGACCACTTTCGCCGAGCCCGAGCCAAAGCTGAACCGTCGTAAAGATCTCGTGTTGGAGGGAGACTCCTTTCGCTGGGAAAAGGGCGCTGCATTAGACCCGGCGGGGTCAAAGCAGTCTACACTACGAAAGAAGAATGTTCTTCTGATCGTTTGTGATGACTTGAACACGCACGTTTCGCCGTCCGGCTACGATCCTATCCAAACGCCAACGCTGGCTCAGTTTGCCTCGGAGGCGATGACTTTTCAACGCGCTTTCTGTCAGTATCCGGTTTGTGGCCCATCGCGCGCTTCGTTTCTCAGTGGCCTTTATCCTGAGTCGACGGGCGTCCTCGATAACAAAGTCAACCTGCAAGAAACGCGTCCTGGCACCATCACCATGCCGCAGTGTTTTAAAGAGAACGGCTACTGGACCGGCAGCGTGGGCAAGGTCTTTCACTCGCCGAGACATGAGGTCGGAAAGAAGGCGTGGAACGAGTTTGTTCGATTTGATAATGATGAGCTTCCCGTTGTGAGCGCCGCACGTGAGGCGTTCGAAGCGGCGCATGGTCCGGTTGAAGATGGACCCAATCGAAAGAAATGGCGGAAGCTTGCCAAAGAGGCGTCAGCGAAGCTCGATGCCCAGACGCCGCCCGGCGTTGGGCGCAGCGGACTGACCGATGCCCAACACAAAGATGGAAAGAATGTTCGCCAAGTGGCCGCATGGCTGAAGGGGAAGGCTCGTCAAGAGAAGCCGTTCTTTATCGTCTGCGGAATTCAGAAACCGCATGTGCCGTTTTTAGCCCCAGGCCAGTACTTCGATCAGTATCCGTTAGACAAGATACAATACACTCCGGATCGCCCCGATCTCTGGGACTCTCTTCCCCACAAAGCGCTTAGTGGACGCTACAAAGCGTTTGGTTTCGAGCTCGGCAAGGAGGACGACGCACGTCGTCGCGAGTTCATGCAGGCCTACCATGCTTGCGTGTCGTTCATCGATGCTCAGCTTAAGTTGGTCGTCGATTCACTCAGAAAGACTGGCCATTGGGAAGATACCATTGTTCTCTTCACCTCGGATCATGGCTATCACCTGGGAGATCATTTCCTTTGGGGGGAAGTGTCGCTCTTTGATGTGGGGGCTAAGGTGCCGTTCATTTTAAGAGTGCCAGGGGTGACAGAGGGAGGTGCTGTCTCCCAGGCGATGGTTGAATTGATCGATATCTATCCGACTCTTGCCGATCTTACAGGACTCACGCCGCCAGAAGTATTGCCGGGAGCTTCACTTCTCCCGTTGCTTGATCACCCTGACCGGCCTGGAAAGAAGAAAGTTGCCTACAGTGTGGTGTCTCGCGGGAAACAGTTAGGTTACGCGTTGCGAAATCAACGTTGGAGATACGGGAAGTGGCCCGACGGTGAAGAGCTTTACAACCTGACGACCGATCCGGAGGAGAAGCATAATCTTGCCAGCCAGTCGGGCCTGCAGAAACGCTTGGTGGCATTTCGGGAGCTACTGGCGGAGAAGCAGAAGGACGCGGCAAGCCTGCGGGATCGTTGATGTGGTTTGTGCGTCTCAGATTTGAAAGAAAGGCTTTGTCTTAATAGTGTGTTTCCAGGAGTCTTGGATTTATCCTATGAACTCGAGACGAAGTATTAGGATGATTGGAATGATCTTCAGATATCCCCATTTGTAGTCGCTCTGTGGAGAATTGATCTTTTAGGTTTCCGATGATGAAACTGTCTGCGTTTACTGCTCTTGCATTTTTCCTTGTTGTTCTGTTTGTAATCGTCCTTTGGCAGCCAAATTTACCTCCAGGCACGTTGGATGGAGCAAGGGACCTTAGTCGTGGCGAGGCGCCAGCGTTGTTGCCCGTTGTGTCGAGCCTAGCCGAGGCCAGCGCCGAGGAGTCGCCGTTTCTGATTTGGGCTGAGCGTTATCTTGAAGCGTCGGCCGCTGCGCGCCCGTCGCTCTTGGAGAAGGGTAGAGCGCTGGCAGTGCAGAGAAGTGAGCAAATGTTAGATTGGATGCGTTCAGATCCTGAAAGAGCTTGGAAGAACGTGCTGTCATTGCGAGTCTATGCTGGATTGCCAGATGAAGTGGCCTCACTGATTGAGCGTCCTTTCGCTGGTATCGGGTCTTACGAGCGCTTGCCGAACTGCGGGATTGAATCTGGAGTAGCATCGGGCGATCGTCACCAGCTCAAGGTGAATGGCGAGACGTTGACGTGGTATCCTTTCGGTCGACGTGACGGGTTGTCTTCGAAACAGCGAGTGGGCGCCTTTGGGCTTCGTCTCGGCAAGGAGGCGGTGCTTCAGCCATCGCCTGTGCATCGATTGAGCGCTGACGAATTTGAGGCTGCAGAAGCCATGTTTGAAACGGGTCCTCGTGGACTTACTCGTGACCCAATCACGCTGAATGAGAGTGACGGGACGATGAGAGCCTTGATCGGCAACATGGTGTTTGCGTTTGAGGATGGCAAGTCTCTGGCAAACCTGGAATCCACGCTGTCAGAGATAGAGACGTTGATAGGGCCTGAGGTGTTTGAACCAATCCTCGTGAACTTGGCTAGTGGAGGCAGTGTGGACCTACCTGGCATGTTCAGCCAGGCTCAGCAATCAAGCTCGGATTGGACTGAGACCCCCAAGAAGGTCCTTTTCATTAGAGTCGACTTTAGTGACAATGTCGGCAATCCAATTGATGACATCGCTCTTGGAGCATTGATTTCGGAATCTTCAGATCAGATTGTAGCGATGTCCTATGGGAAAACATCCATTCTGCAGACCGTCGCTCCCACGGTGTATCGTCTTCCTCAGACGGCTGCTTCCTACCAGACTTTGGAAGCCAACTCCCCAGCCGGTCAGAGCCTTGGAGCCGATGCGATCGAGGTTGATACCCAGGTTTTGACCGGAGCTGACTACACGCTGGAGGACTACGACATTTATGTTTACCTATTTGCGAACATAGGCATTAGCTGGGACGGGTTGGCGACGCGGGGTGGTTCGAATCAATGGATCAACGGCTCGTTCGAAGCGGAGACGATGGTTCACGAGTTCGGCCACAATTATGGCTTACCTCACGCAAGATTCTGGTCGACGACAGACGGGAGTGCGTTCGGCACTGGGGGAGAACTTGAGTACGGCGATGTCTTTGACATCATGGGAAGTGGCCCTACGCCACAGGGACATTTCAACATGTGGGCGAAACACGAACTCAATTGGATCGAAGGTCCCGAGGTTAGTGAGGTGACGGACGACAAAGTCTATCGTATTCACCGGGTTGATCATGCCAGTACGTCCGGGACGAAGGCTTTGCGCATTCCCTATCAGAATGATGATTCTATCTGGCTTGGCTATCGGCGTAGTTTGACGTCCAACCCTCTGCTTAAGAGTGGGGCCTACGTCACGTGGAAGAGCTCTTCCAAATTGTCCCGCTTGGTGGACACCACACCTGATTCCGAAGCAGACAGTACGACGGATCGAGAAGATGCGCCATTGCAGGTTGGGAAGACGCTGACGACGTCATGGACCGAAAGTGCGACGACGGAGACGGTGCACATTACCCCGGTAGCCTATGGCGGTAGTGCTCCAAATGAGTATATCGATGTTTGTGTCATGAACGGAGCGTTTCCTGGCAATCAAGCGCCGACAGGATTGGCAATCTCCGGTCCCACAACCGCCCAATCATTGGGGGAGCCGATTACCTTGAAGGCTTCCGCAACGGATGCCGATGGTGATCCCATCTACTATGGTTGGGATTTCGGAGATGGCACGGCCCATGGATTTGGCGACCAAGTTGAGAAAGTGTTTGTAGGCTCAGGGACCTACACGGTGACGGTGACTGCGACAGACTGCAAAGGGGGATCGGCAAGTGCGACCATGGTCATCACTGTTTCTGATCCTTGGACACAGCGGACCTACGCTGAATCGAATCGCCTCTACGACATGGCCTATGGTAATGGTTTATATGTGATTGCGGGACACAATTACGCAGCCTATTCTTCTGAAGGCAATACATGGAATCGAAGCCAATCGATTGGAATTAATCAGTTTCAGTATCGTGTGGCTTTTGGTGGCGGTGCTTTTGTTGGGGTGGGCCAGGATTATGACTTCTCGGCGTCAGATTGGCGTGGGACCATCCAGCGGAGTGTGAATGGGAGTATTTGGACGACTCCGCTTAATGGTGAACTGAGGATCTTTCGTGATGTTGCCTATGGAAGCGGTGCGTTTGTTGCCGTTGGCACTGACGGCATGATCTATTCCTCAGCAGATGGGACGGCATGGACGGATCGTAGTGTTTCCCCGGCGATCCCGGATGACTTTCGGGCGGTCGCGTATGGTGACGGTGTGTTTGTCGCGGTGGGAACGGATTCGTTGCTCTACCGTTCGACCGATGCAGGGACGACATGGACAGCCATTTCGACGCCCTTCTTTCATGGCAAGACGGTTCGTTACGATGGCAATCAGTTTGTCATCATCACGAGCTATGGTTCGCCGCAGGATGTACTGACGTCATCGGATGGGCTTTCCTGGGATTATTTGGATACCGATATCGAGATTTTTGCGAATGATATGGTTGGCACCGACGGGTTTTACTACATCACGGGAGACTGGTCAGGAGTTCAGACGGCGGCTACTTCCATCGATGGCGCGGCTTGGGTAACCGCGCCTTCTCACAGTGCTGCGATTGCGCAGAACGGCGTTGCGTTTGCCAATGGGCGATTGTTGTCAGTGGGGGACAATGGAACTATCTATGAAGCCGACCTGATAAGCCAAGGCTTGCCGCAGATCACGGAGCAGCCGAATGATAGTGCTCGAGAGGCTGGCGAGATGGGAGTACTTGCAGTGACGGCCATTGGCGATGCAACCCTTTCTTATCAGTGGTATGAAGGGGATTCAGGTGATGAGTCATCACCACTTGCTAGCAAGAATGCGGCTTCACTTTCGATGGTCGTGCCTGCGACCCCCACACGTTATTGGGTAAAAATCACCAATAGTGTGGGAAGTGTTCACAGTGAAACGGCAATGTTACAGACCAATACTGCTCCTGTCGTAGGCAGCGTGGCGAATATCAGTGTGCCGTTTAATGCGGACGCAGCGTCCTTTGTCTTGAGTCTGTCGGACGATCTGACGCCGTGCAATGACCTTGACATTTCGATGACATCCACGCTAGGCGCTTTGGTAGACACGAGCCGGGCGTCGCTGTCAACAGGCACTGGTCAAGTGACCATCAGCGTCTCTCTTCAGTCCAATGTGTCTGGGCTTTCAACGATTACTGCCTATGTGACCGACGAGCATGGGGCGTGCACCAACATTTCTTTCACCATCACGGTTCTGCCTCACACTGCTGCCGACCCGGTAATCTTTGAACAGAGCGATGACATTGCTCTGTTTCTTTATGATACGGCCACACCCTATCCGAGTTCACTGTCAGTGAGTGGATTGACAGGGAACATCATGAAGACCCGGCTGACATTACGCGATTATGCGAGCTCTGACCCCATCCATACGGCGGCGCTATTGGTTGCTCCGAGCGGCGATAAGATGGTTCCTTGGTACGCCGTTGGCGGCGGTTCAAGTGTCAGCAACGTGGACATCGCGTTCGAAGATAACGCAGCGGCGACGTTGGGTATCAGCGACACGCCTACCAGTGGCATTTAT
Source organism: Verrucomicrobiaceae bacterium (assembly GCA_009936795.1). Lineage (GTDB taxonomy): Bacteria > Verrucomicrobiota > Verrucomicrobiia > Verrucomicrobiales > DEV007 > JAACDM01. Next base: position 10,394 of record JAACDM010000312.1, read on the forward strand.
GCGCCTTCACATCAGGTGGATCCCATGTGGAACGGCTTTGCTTCACCAGCACCTTCTGTTCCCAATGGTTTGGCCTTC
>JAACDM010000313.1 GCA_009936795.1 Verrucomicrobiaceae bacterium
CGGTCCGTCAGCAGCTGCTGGGTCAGATCACGCACTGTACCACTAGGATCGCCTAACCTTGCAACGAGGTCCGCCAGCGACAACTTCATCAGATCCGGCGCGGGCAATGGCGCGTGCCCCTTAGGTGCCACGCGATAGAGCCGACCGCGCTCATGGCCTGCGCGCAGATCCAGTTGAGTTTCCCAATCGTGGGGAATCCACTCGGGATGCTCGATCACGTGCCGATACATGTCGACGACCCAAAGGGATCCATCCGGTGCCGTGCGCACCGCCACGGGACGGCACCACGGGTCTACCGAAGTCAAAAACTCGGAGTTCTGTTCGTCCTCAGCACGTTTGCTCGTGAACGTAACCCCTGTCTCCGAGACCACTTGGCGATGCACCATGTTGTGAACGGGCTCGGAGATGAAGGCATCACCATAATACTCGTCGCCCAACAGCTCACCTCGATAGATCACGGTCGAGCACGCGGAAGTGATACAATTCGCTGTGTGGAAATCATTGAACCGTTCATGCGTGACGCTGGTTGGGAACACGGGGGAGTTTCCCGGCACTTCTGGCATATGCACAATCGGACTTGGAGGGCTGAAGTGCGGATTCCTTGCCAACACGGATTGATCAAGGACGTAGTGCCATAGGGGATTGGAGTTGTTATTGCCAAACCAGTCTCCGGCATCGTTGCGGTTCCGGCCATGTTGCGTCGTGCCCGAAACCAACTCTAACAAGCCTTCAGCAGGACGAATTCGCAGATCATAAGATCCCAAGGTCAACGTTTGCCCCGTCTTGATGGAACGAAGCTTGCCTCCGCTATCTCCATTGGCGAGGTAGATCCAGTTGTCCAAACCCCAGCGAAGGCTATTCACACGGTGCTGCTGGTTTCCCTCAGCAAAGCCCGTGTAAAGGACTTCACGGGTATCCGCCTTCCCATCGCCGTCGGTGTCCTCTGCATAAAACAGGTCAGGCGCAGACAACACCAAGGCACCCTTTCGCCAAGCCATGAGCGCTGTTGGAAACGGAATCCCTTCGAGGAAGAGATTGGAAACTTCGTATCTCCCATCTTGATCGGAATCCTCCAAGAAACGCACACGACCTCCCTCGTCACCTTCTGGATAGTCGGCCATTTCGAGCACCCACAGTTTGCCGTCAGCGCCCCAAGCGATGTCGATCGGGTCCATCACGTCAGGCTCATGCGCCATCAGTTGAACCTCTAGACCTTCCTTTGTCTTCATGCTTGCCAGGCCTTCCTGCGGCGATAGCGGCTTCAGAGAGAGAAGATCCTCATCACCTTCACGTTCATCTTCCTCCGCCAAGACATCGGCGAAGTTGACGCGACGTATGACGTTCGGTTCTCCGCTAGTGTCTTCATTTTGAATGATGAAGGTCTTCTTGTCCATCCACACTCCATTATTCGAACCATCGGCCCGGAAGAACGGCGGTGGAGCATTAGGCAACGCGTTATGCTTGCCGTCTCGCAAAAGGTTCCACGCAGACTTGTCTCTCTCGTAGATTACAAACCTCTCCGCATCCGAATAGACGGCGTCGAGATCACCATCGGCATCCAGATCCCACAAACGCAGGGCTTCTTCTACCTTAAAGTCACCCTCAGGTTTCGCGAACTCCTTCTCAACGAGCTTGGAGAAGGATCGCGACACCCAAGTCCGCGATTCCGGCTGCCAGATTCTCGCCGCTGTAGAATGGATCTTCACATCCATGTAGCCATCTCCATTTACATCAGCGATCTGAGTCCCAGAGAACTTTCCGCCTTCAAGTTGCCGTATTGGGTGCCGGTCTAGCATGTTCTGATCGATGCGCTCTTGAACCTCACGCATGTTGAGGAACTTGAGCTTGTTACCGTAAGTCGCGTCTGCATATTCGACCAGCTCGACGACCTGAGAATTCTCAATCCAGCCGTGCGGGTGAAAGACAAAGACGAACAAGCCCTGCTTCTCGACTGTGGCATCCAGTGCCGCTTTAAGATCCTCGACCGTCCGGGGATTGTTCTTCCCTTGCAGATACTGCGCCTCCCAATCAGAAGGCACCGTGCAGGGAAACTGCCAGTATTGTTTCCCTATCAAGTAAGGATAGGGATAGTTTTCGATCGTCCCCACAAAGTCTTTTCCCAAGGGCACGTAGCGCTCGAACCGCTTCTCGTTGCCATTGGCAAAGAGTTCACGTGGCAACTCAGGATCGTCCGCCGTGAAGATCTGAAACACGGAGGAATCACTGGTTAGGATATTTCCGGTTGGCGTGAGCGGACCCATGATGTCGTCATAGAATCGAGGACTCACAGAATTCATTGAATCACAACACGGCATACGATAGCTCACGGGGCGCATGTTGGGAATGCCGTCCAAGAGGTCCACGCACTGATGCACTGTCTTCTTAGACTGCTCGAAATCTCCGTCCTTGAGCAAAGGACACGGATGATCGATCGTATGCACTTCAATACTGACTCCCCGTTTAAGCCAGCGCTGGAGCTGGGGTTCGTTAGGATCGATCTGGTTTGTAAAGATGCTAAGAGGTGCCCGTCCATCAATCTTCTCCAACTGCTGAAGAATGGGTTCCAGAAAGGACTGATAGGGTTCCACCCCGCGCATGTCGTCAATGGAAAGCACGGCGGCTGCCTCGACACCCTCCTCCCCAATCCACTGGGGTGTGGTCAGTTTCGGAGTGTCGATCGTCGGCCAGTAGGGATTCGTAACCGCATCCCGGTGGGTATGCTCATACACGGTTACCTCGGAGTCGCCCGCCGCCCCCCCGTTCTTGGCACGCGAGAACAGAACAGCGCCCACGAGCAGCGCAACAAGACTAATTGGAAGAAGGAATCTGGGAATCATCACAGGGTAGTATCTCCCGTAAGTCTGCCGAATCACTTAGGCGCGGTCAACAACCTGAGTCACTGTGACAACGAATTGAAGCCTGGCCCTGGAAACGGAAAGGGGCCCGGCAGCGGGAAATTCGTCACGCAAGCACTGCCGCCACCGCCTCCACCAGGATTATCGAACGGCTTCGCGAGTTCGTTAAAGCACTGATTGATCTTAGACCCGAGGCCTGTGGCAAACTTCAACCTAGAAACGATACCTGAGGCGAGGGGCGCCTATTGAATCGCCGCACTCGTTCCCTTCGGATCGGTGTAGTCCATGGGGTTATTAGCTACATAGGCATACAGATTCATGTCTCCACCAGCGATGTGCATAGGATCCGGTTGAGTGAATCGCCCAATGATAGGATCATAATAACATCGACGGTTCTCATAGAGAGCAAGTTCCTCCAAAGACGATCTCCCAGCGTAGCGAATTGGCCCCAAGCCTGCGGGCGGCGTGCCCAGGATATTCCCGTAGGCATCGTAGTCGACCCAGGAAACGAACGCGCCAGTTCCATCGAGCACACCACGCACCGACCCGAGATGATCTTTGAGAAACCAGCTCTCACCAGAGCTGGCGTTCCACATGGCATGGAAATCATCTAGGCGATCTAACGCATAGAAATACAGGGTCGACGCTTCCATGGCTCCATCGGCAAACTCCGCAATGGGCATGTCCCTGTCGTAGAGAATCCACGTCTTCGAACCATCGACCTCTCGACTGATCAGTCGATTCGCATAATCATAACCCAAGTTCACTGTGGTCGATGCAGCCACACCTTCGCTAGGGTGCACAGTTGCCGTGACCAGATGATTGCAGTGATCATAGCTGAAGTTTGTCACTTCCCCGGTGCTCGAGTTGGTTCATTTTGACACATTTTCGTCAGCATCAAAGGCAAAAGCGAAATCACCTATGGCAGTGACCCGATTGCCTGCCCAAACGTCGTCGCACTTAGGAGCAAGTGCGGCCCAAGCCGGTTGCCTGCGGCGTCATAGTTATAAAATTCGTCAGCGTCGCTAGCAGCAGTGTATGTAACGCCAGCGACGAAACCTGCTGAATCGTAGGTCACTGTCGCCGAGTCCGTAGCATGGCTAATGGAGGCGCCCCGATTGCCAGCGTCTCGAATATAGGTGAGTTCGGTACTAACGTGCACAAGATCTCCGTCTGGATCTTCATGTCGAATCGATGCCACCGGTCCAAGAGGCGAATAGGAGAAATGAGTCCTCAAATGTTCCGTCGGTGACATCCCCGGCATCATCAACACGGCAGCCTAACGAACGCAGAAACTTAAACGCAGGATTCCAGTAACGCCGACAAATCGTATCCAAGGCCTCCCGCATCTCTTCCTCGGCCAGCTTGGATCCGACTCCA
>JAACDM010000314.1 GCA_009936795.1 Verrucomicrobiaceae bacterium
TCTTTACAGAACGTCTGAAGCTCCCAGCCACTCCCTGACAAGGAAGGATGATCTCGAGGTTGTACTTCATCTTTAAGTTTGGCCTAGAAAGGAAAATACAGCCATGAGAGTGATCGGGAGTGCTGTTTTGTTCGGCATTCAGTATTTGTTCGCCCGAAAGTTCCGGCAACCAACGCTCAAATTCATTCTCCTCGTTACGGTAGACCGGCATAAGTCAAAGACTTCAGAAGTCGTTCCTACAAATAATCTTTGGAGGGATTTCCGCCCGATCAGGACTATCCCGCAAGCACTCGACGTAATCGTATCCAGCTGCGGTGCGGACATCGTCAGATCCATTATTAAAGCGCCCCTCGCAATGCCTGCAGAAGCGAGTGAATAGGTCAACTGGAGGACTCGCATAGTTTTCCGAAGTGATCATTCAGTTCGACCCAAAGTATCATCGAACTATCAACGGCTCTCGCAGTGACTAAGGAATAAAGCTCTCGCAGATGAGAGGGAGTCTTTCCACGCCAACGGCTCATTATTCAATTCTTCGCCGAACGTCTGAAGAGAGCCTCCACTCTTAGACGGGGCATTTTAGTCGCCGGGTTACTACTGCGAGTGGCAATTAACCATAAAAAATATAATAATTTGAAAAGGGCTGGTTAAGGTCCAGATGCTGATTCAGTCGGCTACGGTGTGGAGGGTTGATGGGATAGGCAGGTTATGGACCTCATGCTTCCAGTTACTCGAATGGTTCACCCCTTTAGGTGTCGCACTAAGAAAATTACTGCACCGGCGCTCGATCGCGGAGCGATTGGCGATGTCAGCCCGGAGAGTGAAAGCAGGAACGAGATTTCGTCAGGGTAAGTTTGGAGACATTTCCTACATTGCTGGAAGCCTCATCCCTGAGCCGCTCGGGCTTGGGAAGAAGAGTACCGGGGACAGGAATCGAACCTGCACGGGTTACCCCACTTGATCCTAAATCAAGCGCGTCTACCAATTTCGCCACCCCGGCCTAGGACTGACATAGGCGATTTAGACCAGCATGGCGGTGTGCTCAACTAGGAATTTTGATTCTCTTCAAAGGCTTAGTGTGAATTGATCGTTCCACGCTCAGTTAGGGAAACCCGTAGAAGATTCGGGGGACAATGCCTTTGCCAAGTAGGCTTACTTCCAATCGCACGATTAACCGTTCCACTACTCAGAACGTTTCATTCATTCGGATAAACGAACAATCTGGTGGGCCGTGCCCCAGATACCGTCGGTTATCGGATGAGCTACTCACCAAGTTTGTGCGATAGCGATCATGCTGGCTAACTCTCGGCCCCGTGTGTAAAGTAATAGGATGCACCGTTGGGTCCTCTTTGCTCTTCTTCCACTGACAACGCTCGTCCACGCTCAAGTCGATTCCGTGGTGGTCTTTAACGAGATTCACTATCACCCGACGGGTGGTGGAAGCGCGGCCGAGTTCATCGAGCTTTACAATCAGAACTCGGTGGATGTGGATTTGTCAGGCTGGGAGCTGCGGGGCGCTGGGAATTTCGTCTTTCCAAAGAAGAGCCTCATTGAGGGGCGGAGCTATCTCGTGATTGCCGTTGACCCTGAGACCCTTCTTCTTCCTCAGGCTTTGGGACCATTGACAGGAACTCTTTCAGATGGCGGCGAGCGCCTGACTTTGCATAATCACAATGGACGCATCATGGATCAGATTGACTACAATGACCGGCATCCCTGGCCTGTCGGGGCAGATGGTTCTGGCGCGAGTCTATCTAAGCGCGATCCGATGGCGAGCAGCGGCTCTGCGAGCAACTGGGCGAGTTCGAGGTCGCTTGGAGGTTCGCCGGGCGAGTCTAACGATACATTAATCGATCCGACTGCCGTTTTCAGTGAGGTGCCTGGTCGCGATGCCGAGTCGCTTTGGATCGAACTGTTTCACGCTGGAAGCATCGACCTCGATTTGGATTCGTTGGTGATTCGGACAGATCAAGCAGCCGAACTTCCGTTGGAGGGTAAGCTAGCGCCTGGAGGCTATGCAAACCTCTCGACGACTTTCGATGCCTTAGTCGTTCAACAGCTCTATCTCATTGATCAAGACGCTCAAACGCTTCTTGACGCCATTGATCTTAAGAACTCACCCCAGGCACGGACCGATTATCCGAGTGGGGAGTTCTACCACCCAACCGAAGCGACGCCGGGCGTAGCCAACGTGGTTGTCCTGGAAGATCAAGTGGTCATCAACGAGGTGATGTACAATCACCGGCCGCACTATGCAGATGAGGACGGTGGCTCCGAGTATGAGGAAGTTGACGAGGAGTGGATTGAGCTGACGAATCGTGGAGACACGCCGGTCGACCTCAGTAGTTGGCGCTTGCGAGGCGGTCTTTCCTACACGATCGAAGAGGGAACAATTCTTGCTCCAGGAGGCTTCTTGGTCATTGCGAACGACAAGCAAGCGCTTGAGGCAAAGTATCCTGACATTGCCATTCTAGGAAACGTTGATGGAACGCTCTCAAATAGTGGCGAGCGAATTGAGTTGCAGGATCCACTTGGCAATCCGGCGGATGCGTTCCACTACTACGATGACGCACCGTGGCCTGCAGATGCGGATGGCGGTGGGTCCAGCATGGAGTTGAAACATCCAGGCATGGACAACAGCCGGCCAGAGGCGTGGGCGGCGAGTGACGAAAGCCTCCAGTCTGAGTGGCATACCTACAGCTATCGGGCTGTGGCGAGACGGCCTGTGTATACGGCGAATGTCCGTTCCTTTCACGAGCTTCGCCTGGGCTTTCTCCAGCCGGGACGTTGCCTTATCGACAACGTGACGGTGACCGAAGATCCGGATGGCGCGGCGCAGAACCTGGTGAGGAACCGGACGTTTGGAAGCCTCTTTGCACCCATCACTTCCAGCAATTGGCGTTTGCTGGGAACCCACGGCCAGTCGGAAGCGATCAATGATCCTGAAAAGGGCTCGGTTCTAAAGGTGGTGGCGGAGGGTTCGATGAACTACCTCAACAATCTGTGTGAGGGTGTGCTCTCGGACGAGGTGAACATCGGGCAGACTTACGAAGTGAGTTTCGAGGCCAAGTGGTTAGGCGGCAGTCCCCAATTTCGTAGCGAAGTGTATTATAACAAATTTGCCAAGAAGCATTTACTGATCATGCCAGAGAAACACGGTACTCCGGGAAGGCAGAACACGGCATGGGAGGCGATTCCAGGTCCCACGTATTCGGCACTTCGTCACGATCCGCCCGTGCCCGAAGCGTCTGAGGACATCACGGTGTCGGTGAGCTCCGAAGATCCGTCCGGGATTGGCACGATGACGCTCTTTTATCGTCTCGACGACGACGATTGGCAGTCTCAACCGATGGATTTATCCAATACTCGCTATGTTAGCACGATTGCGGGGCAATCCGATGATACCGTGATTCAGTTCTATATTAAGGGCACGGACGCTGATGGAGGGAGCAGCGTTTACCCTGCACGTGGTCCAGATAGTGGGGCTTTCATCCGTGTGGATAGTGTCGCGAACACCTCGCTCCGTCAGTCGCTTCGCCTGGCCTTGTCACCTGAGAATGCCCAGGACTTGCACACGCCCATCCGTATTCTCTCCAATGAACGTCGTCCGACCACCGTGATCTCCAACGAGCGGGAGATCTTTTACAACTGTGGGCTGCGTTTGCGAGGGAGCATGTTTAGCCGAGGGAATGGTGGCGATGCAGGCCTGAATATCAGTTTCCCTGCGGATCAACGATTCCGGGGCACACAATCGAGTATCCTGGTCAGGAAACGGAATGTTCAGGAGATCCTGGTGAAACACATGGCGAATCAAGCGGTCGGCGTTCCGGCGAGCTACAATGATCTGTTAGAACTGAGGGGGTATCGTAGCAACTCGTCTTGGTCCGGACTTGCCCGTCTTGAGATGGCGCGGTTTGGAGAGAACTATGTGAAAGGTGCCTTTGAGAATGGTGATACGCGTCCCGTTTTCAAGATGGAGGGCATTCGTGACTTTCAGTCGGCCGGCGCAGGCGATGTGAAGAACCCGATGCCGATTGGTTGGATTGTGGCGTTCGATCTTGAGGACTTGGGCGAGGACCGAGAGCAGTACCGGCATGTATTGCGCTTGATCAGTGCTCGCAAGCGTGACGAATACTCTAGAATTATCGCCCTTTGTCAGGCTTTCGGGTCGCCAAGTGATGAGGACTTTCGTGAACGATTAGAAGCGGTCATCGATACTGATCAATGGATGCGAGTGCTGGCCATGCAAACGCTGTGTGGCATCGCCGATGTCTATCCAATCGAAAACCCGCACAATTTTAATTTCTACGTGAGGCCCACGGACGAGAAAATCATTGCCATGCCGTGGGATTGGGATTTTACCTTTAACCTCGGGGCCAGCTCGAGAATCATGGACCCACGCGGCAGCAACAA
>JAACDM010000315.1 GCA_009936795.1 Verrucomicrobiaceae bacterium
ACCGGCTGCTTTCTCTTAATGCAGACGGGCGACAAGCCAGTGCCTTCGAAACATCGTTTGCTCACTACAGTTGCATGGAAGTTGGGCGACGCACCCTGTCAGTATGCTTTAGAAGGCTCTGTCTTTGCTGCGGGCTCCGTTGTGCAGTGGCTTCGTGATGGCCTCAAGCTTATCGAGAAAGCCGAAGACGTGAATGCGCTTGCAGCGACCGAGTCAGACAACGGCGGAGTCTACCTAGCTCCAGCCTTCTCGGGATTAGGAGCCCCGCACTGGGATCCCTATGCACGGGGGCTCATTGCGGGATTGACCCGCGGCAGTTCCTCCGGACACCTAGCACGGGCCGCGTTGGAGTCCATTGCCTTTCAAGTAGATGATCTCATCACGGCCATGAAAGCGGACACTGGACTGTCCCTAGCCGAAGTACGAGTGGATGGGGGCGCGTCAGATTCCGATCTGTTGATGCAAATCCAAAGTGATTTGTTAGATTGCGACATTGTCCGAACATCGACCGCCGAAACAACCGCACGCGGGGCCGCCTTCCTAGCCGGACTCGCCACGGGCGTCTGGAAGGATACAGATGAGCTACGAGCCCTGTGGAAAGAAGCCCACCGGTTCCTACCCGCCGGAAAGACCGAGGAAATCGCCAAGCGACGCAAAGGATGGACAGCCGCTGTCAAACGCAGTCTCCGCTGGGCGCTAGAGCTGGCCGAGGAAGGCAATCACGGGTAATGCGCCCAGAATTGGAGCTTGTCAGACGAGGCGTAACCTGTTCAGCATGAGGGGTTATGAATCCTATCGTCGGCGAGATTGTTGGAACCATGATCCTCATTGCGATGGGTTGTGGCGTGTGTGCCTCCGGATCCCTCACAGGCACCTACGCTAAGGGCACCGGCTGGCTGTTAGGATCGATTGGTTGGGGAATGGCCGTGGCCTTGGCCGTGTTTGCGGTGGGAGATATCAGCGGCGCTCATCTGAATCCTGCCGTCACCCTAGCACTGGCGACCACCGGTGACTTTGCATGGGGCGACGTCGCTGGTTACATCGCCGCCCAATTCGCTGGAGCGTTCCTCGGCGCCGTCATCGTCTACTTTCACTACTTACCACACTGGGGCCAAACTGACGACCCTGGCACTAAGCTCGGCGTCTTCTCCACGAGCCCCGCCATAAACCACACACCCTCCAATGTTCTCAGTGAATTCATCGCAACCTTCCTCTTCATCCTATCTTTGTTAGCCATCGGCGCGAATGAGTTCACCGAGGGCCTCAAGCCACTCATCGTCGGGCTCTTAGTCATGGCGATTGGTAATTCACTAGGCAGTACCACCGGTTACGCCATCAATCCTGCAAGAGACCTCGGTCCGAGGATCGCTCACGCCATCCTGCCCATCGCCGGGAAGGGTGGCTCTAATTGGGGCTACTCTTGGGTGCCCGTGATCGGTCCAGTCCTTGGCGGTATTTATGCAGCTCTGTTCTATCAAGCCGTTTTTAAAAATACCGTGACGACGTTGTTTTGGGTAGCGACCATAGCATCCATCGCGTTCATGGCTGTCGCTGCCAACGCCACACGCCATCAGACTACAAGCACTTCTTAGGCTAAGAGTAGCACTGGCCTAAATCGAAACAGCACTACGAAAGCTGACTGAACTTTTCTTCAACCAATCTGCCTACCATGGCTTCGATGGCTTCGTGCCGAAGCTTGCCAAATACTTCGGCAGCGAACCCATAGGTTATCAACTGCTTGGCGATGTCGGTCGGAATACCGCGAGCATTGAAGTAGAAGACGTCTTCCTCCGTGATGGGACCACTCGTCGAACCGTGACTGCACTTCACCTGGTCGGCGTTGATTTCAAGTCCGGGCATGGAATTGGCTTCAGCCTCGTCACTTAAGAGGAGGTTACGACAAGTCTGATAGGCATCCGTGTAATGGGCGCCTTCGTCAACCATGATAAGCCCGGCGAAAACACTACGAGACTTATCATTAAGAGCGTTCTTGTAGAGAAGGTCACTGGTCGTGTGCGCTTCGCCATGATGCTGAAGCGTCCGCTGATCGACTTGTTGCGAAGACGACGGCGCTGACACAGAGAGCATATCGCTATTCGCACCTTTGCCAGAAAGATGACTGACACTTTCCGTGCGCGACCACGCAGATCCAATCTGCACTTGAAGGCTCTTCACGTCCGCATCGGCACTCGCAAGCGTCGACGA
>JAACDM010000316.1 GCA_009936795.1 Verrucomicrobiaceae bacterium
GATTAAGAACCTGCAAGATCTCTACGATGCGCTCCACCCTGCAGAAGTCCCTGAATTCTACGTCATCGAATTCTTTGGCAAAGGGCTCCCGATCGTCGTCGAATCAGCGCGTGTGGAGGCTGCAGACAAGCGCATTCGAGCCACCTATGAAGTCGGCCTAGACAGCTATCTCGGAAGCGCTGAGGACGATGTCCCCGTCATCTTCAACTAGCCCACGATCGCGATCAACTTTCTTCTTTGTCCTAGCACATGAAACGCATTCTCATTTCCTTCGCGGTCCTAACTCTGGCCTCCGCCTCCGCAGAAACCGCCACAACGGCAGCGCCCTCTACTGAGGCGAAGCCTGAAGCGGCGTCCGTAGGCGACTCCATTCTCAGGGTGAATATCACCGCCCAGAACTACAATTTCTACCAGCCGTGGGAGAAAGGAAAGCCCGGCACTCGCCGCGGACTCGGCGTTCTGTTAGACAACGGCCAAGTCCTCGTTTCGGCTCAGATGGTGTCGGACGCGACTTATGTCGAACTTGAGCAGCCGAAGACTGGTGAAAAAGTTCCCGGAAAGATCTCCGTGGTCGATTACGAGGCCAATCTAGCACTAATCGAGATTAGCCAGGAGAAGCCCGAATTCCTCGAAGGGGCCACTCGGCTCACCTTGGACACGTCCCCCAACGTGGGCGATGAACTCGATGTCTGGCAGGTCAAAGACAATGGCCTCGCGGTGAGTACCCTTTGTCCACTGCTTGAAGTCTCTATCGACAACTATTTCCTCAGCAGCACCCCCTTCCTCACTTACGAACTGAAAGGCTCTCTTCGTTATCATGCCGGCAGCTTCGTGTTACCCGTCATGAAGGGCAACAAGCTGGCTGGGCTGCTTCTAAGCTATGATTCCGAAGAACAAATATCCACGGTGATTGCTGCTCCCATCATCGATCACTTTCTCAAAGATCTCGAAGACGGCGACTACTCTGGCTTCCCAACACTGGGCATGGCGTTCTCTCGGGCGACGGATGAGCAATTGCGCAATTATCTCGAGTTAGGCGACGAAACAGGCGGCATCTATGTGACGACCGTGTCGCCAAACAGCACTGCTGCCAAAGCCGGAATTGAGGTGGGCGATGTTCTCTTAGAAATCGGAGGCCACCCGATAGATGCTCGGGGCAACTACGAGCATCCGGACTATGGTCGTCTGAATATGAGCCACATCGTTCGTGGAGACAGCCATATTGGCCAAGAAATGCCTGTGAAGATCTTCCGCGATGGCGAAAGCAAGGAATTGACTGCGACGATGACTCGACGTGCACCAGAAGATCATCTGGTTGATCCCTATCTCTTTGACAAAGGACCACGCTTCTTCATCGCCGGTGGTGTCGTTTTCCAGGAACTGACTCGCCCATACCTGAAGATCTTTGGCGACCAATGGCGTCAGCGCGCCCCCATGAAACTCCTTTGGGCCCTAACACACCCCGAAGACTATGAGAAAGAAGGCCGCGAGAAGGTTGTTTTCATCAGCCGAGTCATGCGCACGCCAGCCACGCTGGGTGACGAGTCCGTGTCCCACGTTATTGTGGACGAAGTGAACGGAAAAGAGATCAAGAATCTCCAAGATGTGGCTGACGCCTTCGGTGCCCCCGAAGGACCGGTCCACAGAATCGACATTGCGGAAGCGCCCCACGAACTCATTTTGGACGCACGGATGACCGCAGCGATGGACGAGCGACTAAAGCAGGCATTCCGCATGCGCGAGTTGCAACGCCTCGACTGATCCTCGGGAACTTAGGGTTCCGGCCAGAGTAGGTGCTTGTGGAGGAAGCGGAACGTTTGGTCGCCATTGATACGATGGGGACCATCGAACCACTCGATAGCGATATTGTCAGGCAACTTGAGTTTCGCCGCATATAGGTGACGAACTTTGGCGAATTCTAAGGCTACTCGTTCGTCGGGAGCGACACCATCGAAGTGGCCGCGCTCCACCATAAAGGGCCGCGGCGCGATGAGAGCGGCCATTTCTGCATAGTTGAAGGTACTCCCAAGATCGAACTCAAAGATCTCGTACTCACCCGTGAAGACATAACTGTATGGGCTGCGCGTAGACGCGTTCTTCCAGACCCAGTCGTTGAAATCTGCCGAACAAATAGACAGGCAATAGGCGGGAACAAGCGGCGGGATCCGCATGGCGGACTTCCCCCCATAGGATAGGCCGTAGAAGCCGATTCGCTTTGAATCCACATTGGGCAAGCTACCTAACCAACGGGTCAGCTGCTCGTGCTGAGGCACCATGAGCGAGAACAAGGTCTTCTTCAAAGCGTTCGCTTTGAACTGCAGCGTGCGAAACCGGTCTTGAAAGATGTAAAGGTGCTGGGGAGAAAACGTAATGAACCCACGCTTCGCCAATTCGACGGCAAAGGCTTGGTAGTAATGGAAACCGTCCTCGCCAATAACCATCTGTGGACGCCCTTCAAGTCCATGCTGACAAACGACCACTGGGCGACGCTCTGCTTTCTCAATATCCTTGGGCCAGCAGAGGAGACCATAGGCAAAGAGTCCATCATAGACGTCGTGCACGACCTCATAAATTGTCACCTCATCGGTTTCCAGGAAGACGCGGGATCGAGGACGTGGCTCAACGAGGGCGCGATCAAAAGTGCCAACCACTTCATCGGCAAAGTATTGCCTGTAGGGCTCAACCGATTCCTCGAAGTTTGCTAGGGAATCTGTCTTGAGGTCTTTCATGAACGTCGCCCGCGTGTACGGACTCTCGGCGAGCACCTGTTGATTGTGCCGATCAAGCTCCTTGAGCTGCCGCGCATGACGCGCCTCGACGTCCGGCAGAGAAATGTCCGGCACGGCAAGACGCTGCTTTCCAGCAGGGGCAAAGTCATCAAGATTGCCAAGCTTCAGCGACTTCTCCGCTCCGGAAAGCCCGGTAAGCTGAACAGCGCGCGCATGCTCAACCTGAATCTCCTCAAGGCTTGCTGAAGCCAAGCGCCCAGGCTTGCCGCCTGTTCCCGATGGCACGACTAGCTCTGGACCAGGAATGGCCTCGATAACAAGCGATCGTGGCGCAATGAGGCTCGCGATCTCCGCATCACCAAACTGCAAGAGTAATCCAAAGATGTTTCGATAGGCCGGCTCTTCCCAGACGGATTGCCGAGGACCAAAGTAGCCACTCACAAAGGCGTGGGTGAATTCGGGATTCACTGCTGCTGTGTAGAGTGCTAACAAACCACCCTCTCCCCAACCGGCCACGCGAAGATCATCGCTCTCGTAAGTGTGCGCCAACCAATGGAGGATCGCTTCTATCTTGAGCACTTCGTATCCGATCAAGTGACGACCAAGCTCAAAGGCAGGTCGATACAGGTACTCACGGTTACTCAGTTTCCGATAAGTGACTTCTCGATTAATAATGGTCGGAATGACCACTCGGTAGCCCCGCTCTGCAAGAATCCGACCTTGCTGACGCTCGCTTGGAAGCTCACCTAACCAACCTACTAAGGATTCGGGAGATTGATCCGCATCCGGAATCAATACGATGTTCCCACGAGCCTCGCCATCGGTCGGCTCCAGGAGCAACCCTTCGCCGTGGACATCGGCAAACGCTGGCCAAGTGATTGCGTAAACATCACATTGCCCCGAGGTACCGAGAAAGCGCTGCTCTCGCAAACGATCAAACGGGTGACGTTGATCCACTGCCCCAATGATCCGCCGAAACTCTTGGCGATTGGGCGCAATAGATTCTTCATAGGATTCTTCAGAGGAAACGTCCCGATGCCAATACCCAGCGCGTTTCTGAAAAGAGCCCTCGATCTCCTGCAGCAGAAAGGCGTCCGCCGCCGTGACCAATCGAGAGGCGATATCACCTTCCCAATCGAGCAATGCCGTCCCATGGAAGGGACCCTCAATCGCCTGCGCTAGGCACACCGACCAACAAGATACGACTAGAAATCTCCACTTCATGAACTAAGCCTAGGAAGTTCACTACCCTTCTGTCATCCCCAAAGCAGAGACCGCCCGTCGAAAGGCGCGGCTAGAAGATCCCACCGTCGATCTTCAAGGCGGCTCCCGTGATGTAACTGGCTTCCTGACTCGCAAGGAACGCTGCTGCCGCCGCAACTTCCCCAGGCTTGCCCAGCCTCCTCATGGGAATCGTCGAAAGTATACTTTTCCGCTCTGCCTCTGGCATGTCCACTAGGGCTTCGGTGTCAATGTAACCGGGACAAAGCGCGTTGACGGTGATTCCTGCGCGAGCCATTTCTTTGGACAAGCTCTGTGTGAGAGCGACCACACCCGCTTTGGCGGCCGCGTAGTTTGTTTGTCCACGAGGAGCTAGCAGAGCACTTAAGGAAGCAATATTGATGATTCGTCCAAAGCGATTTCCCATCATGGGCTTGAGCACGGCGCGGCAGCCCAGGTAGACAGCATCCAGATTCGCTTGAATGACACTGTGCCAGTCTTCTGTCGGCATCATTGCCAGAAGACCATCTTTGTGAAAGCCAGCGTTGTTGATCAGCACATCTGGACTTTGATCCGCCTGGACCATCGACTCCACGGCCTGCGCCCAGTCGTCCTCGCTTGTCACATCCAGGTCAACCAAGCGCACGCGATCCCCATGCATTTGCGCCAGCGCCTCAGCTCGATCCCGATTCGCGCGCACCCCCAACCAGACGTGATGATCAGCATTCTCAAGAAAGCGTTCTGCGAGAGCGATGCCGAGACCTCCATTAGCCCCCGTGATGAGTGTATTCATGCTGAGGCAACGAAGCACAGCGATGTCGGGTTACAAGAATCTGAGTGCTTTGTAATCGACTCCGCCACCCATCTTGATCATCATGACGTGGTGAGCGACGACACTCCTCCCCCAATCGACGAGCCAGCACCACCACAGGCCACTTCATCTGCCCAGCCAGCGACCAGCGGTGGCATGGGCGACAATACTTGGTGCCTTCTCTCCCACCTCAGTGGACTGGTCGGTTACCTCGGAAACGGCATTGGTGGCGTGATCGCGCCACTAATCATCTACCTAGTCAAGAAAGACACCTCACCCCTGATTGCTTCGCATGCCAAGGAGGCGCTGAACTTCAACATCTCGGTCGCCATTTACGCATTGGCCCTGGTGCTCCTCATGATCGTCACCTTCGGCATTGGTGCTCTCATCGCCGTGCCTGGACTGATCGCCCTGGGAATCTTTCATCTCGTCTTCGCCATCATTGCGGCCATCAAAGCCAACGCCGGGATTTTTTACCGCTACCCGCTCACTCTCCGATTGGTGAAGTAGGGCGAATTTGTTGGAAATTTCCCCGGCGTGCTTGAAGGTGCGTTTCCACTACGGAAACGCATCACAATCTGAGTCACGCTATCATGGGTAAAAGTCTATACGAAAAGGTCTGGGAGTCGCACGCTGCGGCGGAGTTGTCTAACGGACAAACGCAACTGCTCATCGACACCCACCTCATTCACGAGGTGACCAGCCCCCAGGCTTTCGGCATGCTCCGAGATCTCGGACTCCCCGTCCGGCACCCTAAACGTACTTTTGCCACGGTGGATCACATCGTGCCCACCGATCAGTTTGAACAGCCTTTCGCCGATCCTCTGGCCGACGCCATGATCAAAGAGCTGGATCGGAATGCGAAGGAGTTTGGCGTCACCTATTTCGACCTCAAGAGCGGCAAGCAAGGAATCGTCCACGTGGTGGGCCCTGAACAAGGGATCACCCAGCCGGGCACGACCATCGCCTGTGGAGATTCTCACACGGCAACGCACGGCGCATTCGGCGCGATCGCTTTCGGCATCGGCACCACACAGGTGCGCGATGTCCTGGCCTCCCAATCCATGGCCATGAGCAAGCTGCAGGTTCGACGCATCAACGTCGATGGCAGGCTTCGCCCCGGTGTGTATGCCAAGGACGTCATCCTCCACATCATCGCGCAACTCGGCGCGAAAGGTGGCATTGGCTACGCTTATGAATTCGGTGGCAGCGTCTTTGACAACTTCACGATGGAAGAGCGCATGACCGTTTGCAACATGACGATCGAAGGCGGCGCTCGTTGTGGCTATGTCAATCCTGACGAAACCACCTTTGAATATCTTAAGGGTCGCAATTACAGCCCGACCGGAGCCGAATGGGACGCAGCCGTTGAGCGCTGGCGCGCCGTAGCTTCGGATGCCGATTGCACGTTTGACGATCTCGTGGAGATCCGCGCTGAAGACGTCGCTCCAAGCGTGACTTGGGGTATCAGCCCTGACCAAGGCCTCCCCATCACGGGAAATGTGCCGCGCGTAGAAGACGCAGACACGCCAGCAGCGAAGGCGAGCATCGCGGAAGCGCTCGAATACATGAAGCTGGAGCCCGGCTCGCCTATTAAAGGCACCTCAATCGATGTGGCCTTCGTTGGCTCCTGCACAAATGGGCGTTTGTCCGATTTCCGCGAAGTGGCACAGTATCTGAAAGGGCATCGAGTCGCCGATAGCGTCAAGGCTATCGCTGTTCCGGGATCTCAGATTGTCGATGCGCTTTGCCGTAAGGAAGGCATCAATGAGATCTTCACCGAAGCGGGTTTCGAATGGCGAGGCGCGGGTTGCTCCATGTGCTTGGCTATGAACCCTGACAAACTCATCGGCGATCAGATCTGTGCGAGCTCAAGCAATCGCAACTTCAAGGGACGTCAAGGCAGCCCCGTCGGGCGCACTGTTCTCATGAGTCCACTCATGGTAGCCGCCGCCGCTGTTCGCGGTTGTGTCAGTGACGCTCGCGAAGTCTTCGAAGTGGGCGAAGCCGCTGCTGTTTAATCTCAGTCTATTTTTTTTACCATCATGGCACTCGATCCAATCAAATCCGTCCAAGGCCGCGCTGTTCCCGTTCCAGGCTCTGACATCGACACCGACCGTATCATTCCCGCGCGCTTCATGAAGTGTGTAACCTTCGACGGTCTCGGTGACTATCTCTTCTACGACGCCCGCCATCAAGAAGACGGCACGCCCAAAGACCACCCTCTCAATGAGGAGCGCTACCAAGGCGCGAGCGTCTTTGTTTCCGGAGTGAATTTCGGATGCGGCAGTTCGCGTGAGCACGCACCCCAAGCTCTCTACCGGGCTGGCTTCCGCGCTGTTATCGCAGAGAGCTTCGCTGAGATCTTCTTTGGAAACTGCGCCACGCTTGGAATTCCTTGCGTGACGGCAACTTCTGAAGACATCGCGACGCTTGGCGCTGCCATTGAGGCCGATCCACAGTTGGAAGTGAAGGTCGACGTGGAGAAGGCACGCGTCTTCTTTGGCGACTCAAACTTCACCGTGCATATCCCCGATACTGCTCAAGACGCTCTCGTCAGTGGTCGTTGGGACCCGATTGCGGAGTTGCTAGAGAATGCCGAAAAGGTCGACGTCTGTCTCGAGAAGATGGGCTTCGCTTCAAAGTAGCGCTTGGCCCCTCAGAAAGGACCTGAATCCGCCATTCCACCGGGATTTGGCGGCTTCGAATGCCGCCACAACAGCTGCCTCTCTCAACTTTACAAGGTCGGGGAACCCTCTTAGTTTCCGGCCCCTCTCCACCTATGGGTACGGCCAACACACGCAACTTCTCCATCATCGCTCACATCGATCATGGGAAGACCACGCTCTCAGATCGCTTGCTGGAGTTTACCCAAACCATCAGCGAAAGGCAGCAGCAGGATCAACTGCTGGATTCCATGGACTTGGAGCGCGAACGCGGGATTACAATCAAATCGCATCCCGTGACCATGAATTACAAGGCGAAGGACGGTCAGGTTTACAAATTGAACCTTTTGGATACCCCAGGCCACGTGGATTTCTCCTACGAGGTATCCCGCAGCCTGGCTGCTTGCGAAGGAGCACTTCTTCTGGTCGATGCCGCACAAGGGGTGGAAGCCCAGACCGTGGCCAATGTCCACCTAGCAATGGAGCAGCAGCTCACGGTCATTCCCGTGATCAATAAGATCGACCTCCCGAGCGCGGATCTCCCCATGGTCCGTCGCCAGCTGGAAGATATCTTAGCCATCCCTTCTGAAGAAGCGGTCGAAGCCAGTGCCAAGATGGGGATCGGGATCGAAGACATTCTCGAGGCGGTGGTAAAGCGGGTGCCTCCTCCTGATGAGGCCGAAGATCCTTACGTGCGCGGCTCGGTCTTTGATTCGGTCTACGATACCTACCGAGGCGTCGTTTCCTACATCCGAGTCATGACGGGCGAGATAAAGAAGGGGTCTCCCGTGAAGATGATGAGCACGGGGAAAAGCTATGAAGTGAAAGAAGTCGGCGTCTTCACACCGAAACCTTCCCCAAGAGATTCCCTGAACACAGGAGATGTGGGCTACCTCATCGCCAACATGAAATCTTCCACCGAGGTGAAGATTGGCGATACAGTAACCGAGTCGCGGAATCCCGCACCGAAACCATTGGATGGCTTTAAGGAGATCCAGCCCATGGTCTTCTCCGGAATCTATCCGATAAGCACCGAGGATTTCGAGCAGCTCAAGCTTGCCATGGGCAAACTGCAGATCAATGACGCAGCCTTCACCTACCAAGCTGAAAGTTCGGTTGCTCTTGGCTTTGGTTTCCGCTGCGGCTTTCTCGGCCTGCTCCACATGGAGATCGTCCAAGAGCGTCTGCGCCGTGAGTTCCAAATGGACGTCATTTCGACCTACCCTGGTGTGGTCTATGAAGTGACCCTAACCAATGGTGAAGAACTGATCGTCGACAATCCGATGCATTTGCCAGAAGCATCGACTATCGAAGAAATTCGCGAACCCACCGTGAAGGTCTACATGATGACCCCAAATGAATACATCGGTGACATGATGCAGCTCACCATGGAGAAGCGTGGCCAAGTAGAGAACACAGAAACGTTAGACGAACGGCGCATTCTCCTCACCGCAATCCTGCCATTAAACGAAATTCTGGTGGACTTTAATGATCGAATGAAGAGCATGACCCGCGGCTACGGTTCGATGGACTACGAGCATTCTGGCTACCAAGCGGCCAAACTCATCCGAATGGACATGATGATCAATGGCGAGCCTGTCGATGCTTTCTCTACAATCGTGCATCGCGACAAAGCAGAAGCGCGAGGACGTCATCTGGCAAACAAGCTCAAAGAAGTCATCCCACGCCAGCTCTTCAAAGTAGCCATCCAAGCGGCCATCGGCGGCAAGATCATCGCACGCGAATCGCTCAGCGCCATGCGCAAGGACGTGACCGCCAAGTGTTATGGCGGCGACATCTCGCGAAAGCGCAAGCTGCTAGAGAAGCAGAAAGAAGGCAAGAAGCGCATGAAGAGCATCGGCAAAGTGAATATTCCCCAGGAAGCCTTCATCAAAGTCCTCAAGACGTCCAACTAGCAGAAATTTCGACATGTTTACGGCCAAGCACATCAAAGATGGCAAGATGCTAATCAAGGGCGTCACCAAATTCATCCATTACAAGCGGGATATTCTCAGCGAAGAGAAGCTCGATGCGATTCGGAAGAAGCAAACGGCTTTCAAGGAACTACTCAGGACAGGCACCAAGGAAGAAGTTCGTGAGAAGGCGAAGGAACTTCAAAAAGTGTGTGAACGCTCTCTCCCAATGCCCACCATGCCAGGCGTGCGCGAGAACGTTGAGGTCTTCTTTGTCGCGATCGTGATTGCGTTAGGTATCAGATCTTATTTCCTCCAGCCGTTTAAGATTCCCACCGGCTCGATGCAGCCGACACTGAATGGTATCATTGCTCAAGGCTACAGCGAACAGGAAGAAACCAAGTGGAAGGAAGTCGAGCCGAACATCCTGGTGAAAGGCTGGGATCTGTTGTGGCGTGGCCGCAATTATGTCGACGTCACGGCGAAAGAGGACTTCACCATTTCTAAGATCTACCAGAAGAACTGGCTCAAGTTCTTCTCCTTTACTTATATCGAGCGGCGGGGAATCAGAGGGGAAAAACTGAAGCCGATCAGGATTTGGTCACCCATACTTCAGACGGTCAATGACTTGGGTCTGAGGAATCACCTAAGCGGAGCAAGGCAAGGCAAAGCAGCCGACGGAACACCTGTCTTTTCGGTGAACGGAGCCGGTATCAAAGCGGGCACGGTCTTGGCTCGTGGCTATGTCGACACAGGTGACCAAGTCTTGGTCAACAAGTTCTCCTATCATTTCCGCAAGCCAACCCGGGGCGAAGTCTTTGTTTTCACTACGCAGGGTATAGAGCTGATCGAAGAACGCAATGGCAACACAAACTCTCAGCACTACATCAAGCGCCTAGTCGGCGTGCCTGGTGATCGTTTCGAAGTCAAACCGCCTGAGCTTCACATCAATGGAGTTCGGGCTACTGAATCAGGAATCAACCGCGTCATGGAGCAGCAGGACGGCTACACCGGCTACGTGTTGAGCCCGAGGAAAATGAGCTCGAAAAGAGAAAGCTTCGGTATGAATTCGGGGAAACTTCCGCCAAGAGAATACATGGCCATGGGTGACAACAGTCCGAACAGCTGGGACAGCCGAGGATGGGGAACGGTGAAGGAAAAGAACCTCGTGGGGCCAGCCCTCTTCGTCTATTGGCCATTCGGCGCGCATTGGGGCTTAATTGACTAGCAGGCACACGCTTTTCTGACACCATGGATGAGCGTTGGTGGCCCTTTCTCTGGCTGTTAGGGGCCGTCGGGGGTTATACCCTCTTTATGCATCAGCATCCACTGCGTGCAGCGTTCGCTACGGCGCGACAGTTCACTCGAAACAACTTCTCGATCATTGCAGGGCTTGCCGGGCTCCTCATCGCGGCCGTCACCTGGCAATTCTGGCAAGCAGAAGGGCTCGGTAACGACAACGAGTCTGGACTATCACTCACCAACAAAAGCGATTTGTTAGGATGGTTGCCGCTTGCCAATGAGGACCTTGGTTCTCTCTTCTGGCACTGTGTCCCATTGGACATGGCCTTTGTCATCGGAACGCCTGTGGCCTTTCTTACTTGTTGGTATTGGATTCCAAGACTCTGGCGCGCTTGCACGAATGGCCGGCAATGGATCGCAGCGATGCTCGTCGGCATTTATGCCCTAACAGTCTGGTGGTGGAGTGGCCGCTTATGTGCCCTCCTACAACTAGATATTCAGACGGTCCCAGAGATGCCAGGACTACGCACTCTCCTGAGTGGGATCGGAGAACTCGTCTTCGCTGTCATCTTAGCCTGCTTCATCCAGCTAGTTATCTTGCTGGGAGCCTATCGCAGCCATGGTTCGGGCAACGCACGCTGTAATCTAAAAGAAGCCCTCGATTGGGGGCTCAAATGTTATCCCCGCGTGCTCATCGTGCCACTGATCGTCCTCTCGGCAGCCGCTCTCAATTGGCTGGTCGAAGATCGCCTTGATCTTGAGTCCGCCTCCGTGTGGGAAGCTATCAAGCTCGTCGCTCTCCTGTTGACAGGCGCCTTGCCGATCTGTGCCCTGCTCCTGCAAGATCTCAATCCGTGGGAATCCTTCCTCGCATCGCTTCGCTTTCTCGGTCGATCCAGCTGGCGTTATGCTTGGTTTCTCTTTCTCTGCCTGACGCACTTCTTCCTTCTTCGTTTGATAGAGTCTTATTTGCTCACAACAGTGCTCACCCATCAAATCGCCGCACAAGTCTGGCATGTAGTCGCCGCTATTCTTCGTGCAGCCCTAGTCATCTGGTTTATCAATGCATGGTGCCTTTACTTCTGCATTGACGTGATACAGAGACAGAAAGGTAAGAAGACTTCTTCTCTCCAGCCCATGAAACTCGCCATCCTCCAAGCTCGCACGCGTAAGCGGAAAAACCTCTTATCCCGCTTACCTCTGTCATGACCACTACGGACCTTGACGCCCAGAGCTTGCACGCGGCCGAGATTACGAAGAAGAGCCGTTCTAATTTCGCAATCGCCTTCGCCACTCTTCCAAAAGAAAGACGCGCAGCCATGGTTACATACTATGCGTTCTGCAGAGTGGTCGATGACATCGTCGATGAGCCAGGGCCAACGCGCGATGAGCGCCTGCGCTTGTTAGAACGATGGCGGCAGACCGTGGACGGTAGTGTGAACGATCTCACTTCATTCGAGCAAGATGTGGTGGA
Source organism: Verrucomicrobiaceae bacterium (assembly GCA_009936795.1). Taxonomy (GTDB): domain Bacteria; phylum Verrucomicrobiota; class Verrucomicrobiia; order Verrucomicrobiales; family DEV007; genus JAACDM01. The sequence goes on from JAACDM010000316.1 coordinate 12,057, forward strand.
GATGCAGAATACCTACGCTGTTCCCGCTTCGGAAATGCATCTGCTCATTGATGGCATGGAGAAGGATCTCGATACGGTACGCTACGACACCTTCGAAGACTTGTTGGGCTACTGCTACCATGTGGCCAGCTCCGTCGGGTTTGTCTGTATGCGCATCTTCGGGTGCGACATTCCCGCTACTCAAGCCTACGCAAAGAACCTGGGATACTGCCTTCAACTTACGAACATTGTTCGAGACGTGGTTGATGACTGGCAGAAGGAGGAACGCATCTATATTCCTCAAGAGGACATGGACCGGTTTGAGCTCGACGACTCTCTCTTTCAGAATGGTCCTGAAGGCACCCGATTCGTTGAGATGATGCAATTCCAGTATGAGCGAGCGGAGATCTACTACGAGAAAGCAGGTGCTGCCATTCCGCGGTCAGAGCGGCGGCGAGTCGTCGCCACCGAAACCATGCGAGACACGTACCGAGCGATTCTTCGAAAGATGCAATCGGATAGATTCCGCGTCTTTGAGAAACGATACCGCTTGGGGCGCCTCCACAAGGTGGGGATCTTGACAAGGCGAATGCTCGCCAGTCTAATTTAGAGTCTCCCAATTGCGATCCCTCACCAGCGCGATTTTCCCTTCCCCCTTGCACCCATGCAGACCTTTACCACTGAAGAAGCATTCTCCGCCCGGAAATCGCAGACCACTACGTCCTCTTTCTCGGCGCTCATCATTGCCGGCGTTCTCCATGCGCTTGTTATCGGAGGACTCGCCATATGGTACCTCGCAGGTCCCGAGCCAAAGGAGCCTGAACTCATTGTATCGTCCCCGGTTGGCGATCTCATGCAGCAGGTGAAACCAAAGAAAGAACTTTCCAACGTCGTCAAGCAAGCACCTGCGGCCCCTTCCTCCCAGATGACAAAAGTAATCACTTCACGTGCAGCGGTGAGTGCGATCGCTGTGCCTGATGCACCAGACATGACCTTGGACACTGTGGATCTCGGTGTGGGCTTTGGCGATGGATTTGGCGCTGGCATGGGGCTGGGCGGTGATGGCTTTGGTAGTGGCGGTGGTCCTCCAAAAGGGTCTCCACTAGCAGACCGCTGCTCACCGAAAGATCGCGCCCGACGCCTAGCTGAGGGTGGAGGCTCACCTGAAACGGAAGCTGCCGTGGTAAAAGGCTTAGAATGGCTCAAGACCCAGCAAGCATCTGATGGCTCTTGGGGAGGCAGTAGCAAGTCTGCCATGACTGGTCTCGCCCTGCTGGCCTATTTAGGACATTGCGAAACCTATGATTCGCCTCAATATGCAGAGACCGTCAGGAAAGCGATCTTCTTTCTAGCAGAACTCGCATTAAACAACGACGGAAAGATCACGACGCGCGAAGGACATGCCTGGGTTTACGAACACGGCATCGGAACTTATGCCATCTGTGAGGCCTACAGCCTACTCCGCTATGGAAAAAGGAGATTTCCTCACATTGAGTAATTGAAGGAAGCCATCAACATGGCCGTGCCCATCATCATCAAGGGCCAGAACCACGACGGCGGGTGGGTCTACGAGTACGAGGGCTCCGAATGGTATAAAGAAACCACGAGCAAACAAGGAGCGACAGGAAATGGAGACACTTCCGTCGCTGGCTGGCATATGCAGGCGCTCAAGGCCGCTACCCTAACAGGCTTAGAGTTCAAGGACCTCAAGCGCACCATTCGCTCGGGAATCAAATTCCTACAGGGCGTGCAAGGACCTCAAGGCGGCTTCGGATACCGCAATCGCGGCGATCGTTACAGCTTGGCCGGAATAGGCGCGTTGGCTCAACAGATGCTGTCCGGCTCATCTAGCTCGATCCGACGGGCGGTTAAGTTCATCCTTGACCACGAGGTGCAGATAGGTGCACCTGATGCTTGCATTTACGGGTGGTACTATGGCGCTCAGGCCTGCTTTCAAAGAGGTGGGCGCGATTGGGAAAAGTGGAATACCATGTTCCGAGATCAAGCCGTTGCCCACCAGTCTCCAGACGGGTCGTGGCCGTTTGAAGGCGGTGAGGGAGCTGCTAGCAGCATGGCTGCCGGTGCTGGCGATGCGCCAGTCTATCGCACGTCACTCTTTATCCTTATGCTAGAAGTGTACTATCGATACCTGCCGGCTACCGAATAGTCACCCATTTAAAAATTTATGATTATGCGCTTTTTCACCCTCAGTACGCTCCTTTCGCTCAGTTTCCTCGTTTCTTGTGGAGCACAGGAAGCTGAAACAAGCAAAACTGCAAACAAGGCAACGCCCGAAACGACAAAGAAATCTGGCAAGCCTTTGTTCGACGGAGAATCTCTTAAAGGCTGGAAGAAGATCGAGTTTGGTGGCACCGGGGACATCGAAGTCGAAGATGGTGAGATTATTCTGTATATGGGAGAACTCCTGACCGGCTTAAAATGGGATGGTGAGGTTCCCTACAAGTCCAATTATGAAATTTCATTAGACGCGCAGCGCATCGATGGCGTTGATTTCTTCTGCGCCCTCACCTTTCCGATCGCAGGTTCTCACAGCACGTTCGTTGTAGGCGGATGGGGAGGCGCTCTGGTGGGCATTTCTAGCATTGATGACATGGATGCTTCCGAGAACTCCACCGGTTCCGTACAGAAACTTGAAGACAAGCAGTGGTATAATTTGCGCGTTCGCGTAACCGACACCCGCTTAGATGCGTGGATTGACAAGAAGCAGGTCGTGAAGCTGTTGCACACAGGACGCCGCATGGGGATGCGTTTCGGAGAAATCGAAGAATGTGTACCTATCGGCATCGCAACATTCCAAACGAAGGCCGCCATTAAGAACATCAGGATCAAGAGCGTCGAGCCGGATGCTCCCGGCAATGAATAGCCATGGGCAGATGCCTAGCTGTTGCCATCCTAACATCTAGTCTCTGCGCAGCCTCGCTTGCGTTTGCAGAGACGTCTACGGGTCTATCCTTTGATGATACGTCTCTCTGAGAGTTGGATCCCATCTTCAACTTTGGAGGAGAAAGCGAATTGGCGGCCGGAATTCTTGGCCCGCTCGGAAATCAAGCTCGATCTCGAATCCTCTCTTGTTTTGACATTGATAGCCAGCTCCCCGCGAGCGCGATCATTCAGCCTGTGCAATTGCAGTTCACTGTGGTGAGGACACCCTCCGGGGCGCAGTTGTCAGCGTTTGCTCTCAACCGAGTGCTTGCTGCACTGGAGCGGGGGCACCCATCCAGTTGAACTGCCGTAAGGTTCACCAGCAAAAGATGGCGGGCCGCTTGGAATCATAGCGGAAGCGACCGTTGGTTCAGAGGTAGGCGGTAGCGTCTTCATTGTTAACAATGGCTCCTACGTGATTCCTTTCTCCGAGATCCACCTCGCCGATGTTGAGTCAATGAGGGGAAAAGCAAGATCCAACCATGGTTGGATCTTGCTCTCGCAGTCAGAAGATACTTCCAAGACGGCTCGGCGAAATGCCGCGAAAGAGAACTTGTCAGATGCATCATTGCTCGAAATCACCTACGCACTCCCTGCGCCTATCGAGATACCTCTTCTCGACTATCGATTTGATCATGAAACCAAAGAAGTGGCCATCACGATCCTGACTGAACCCGGGACAACCTATGTGCTAGAGCGCGCGCTTGATCTAGTTCCTCCAAGCTGGATGCCCATCGTGGAAGCGACCATCGACATGGATAGCACCTTCGAGCTACGAGCCAGCACGGCGGGCCTGAATACGGCGTTCTTTCGAATCACAAGCCCCCCTGAACCTTGATACTTTCCGGCTAGGATATTCGGTTGTCGAATCAGATTGGTTAAGACATGTTAACTAACTCATGTCGCCGAACTACCGTCTTATTCCAGCGCTCGTGCTCCTGGGAGCGCTCGTTCTGTGGCATCCTGGTCGCGAGGAGTCTTCTGGCTTCCTACTGGGTGGTCTCGGAGGAAACGCAAACAATGCAGAATTCCTAGATCGCAGGAGCGCTTTCCTGGAATTTGATCGCGGGCAGCTGGGCGTTCAGGCAGAGCTCCCTGACCCGATCGGCGCAGAATCTCACCTTCCATCCATCATTGTCCGCAAGTCCTCAAATGGGGTAGCTCCATTCGAGCAGACGCGGACTCGCTGGCACTATCTGTCGGCCAATCTCCGCCACCAGATCCGCACTGTGATCGCCACTGAAAGCAACCACCGTTGGCGACGCCTCGCCGTCCATGCTAGTGGGAGCACAACAGGGAATGCAGCACTCCTCAATGCCTATCACGCCCAGCGGGACACCCGCCTCTCGAATGGCGCCTACCACATGGTCATCGGGAATGGCTCCTTTTCTGGAAATGGCGAGATCACATTGGGTTCTCGCTGGCATGAGCAACTACCCAGCGCTACCATGAAAATTGACGAAGTGAATGCAGCCTCACTCAGCGTCTGCCTCATCGGTGACTTTACCGAGACAGGTCCAAATCGTGCACAGTGGAGAGCTCTTGATGAGCTAACCGCCTACCTCCGGGCTCAATTGGGATCGCTGGAAGTGGTCACCCACCGACAATTGGAATCCACAGCCCCAGCTTGCCCGGGCCCAGGCTTTTCTAGAGAAGTGCTAAACCAGCTAAGCAAGCGTACGCGCAGATAGACTATCGTTACTCTTAAAATAAAGAGTCTATCCACGACCTCCTGCTTCAGGTGGCACTAGATCCAACCAGCGCTCGTCATCAATCTCACGCATGGCACGCACATCAGACGGCGTGTAATCTAACAAATCTGGACACTGACTCTCTAACGGAACAATCTGGTTAAGCTCTTTCAGGTGCTTAAAGATTCCTCGCAAATGCTCCACGAGTGTCACATTATCCGTATTCAATAGTTCTCCATCGTTCCTACCAGGGTAGACGTAGAGCTTGACGTGCTTCATGAAAAGCTTGCCCATGGCTTCCAAGGTACCGCCTTCGAGGTCGTCATACCATTTCTCATTGAAGATCTCTTCTAGCAACGCAGCGCCCAAGGTGATACCTGTAGGCTGATCGGTGTAGCGCGCCAGATAACAAGTGATCCGATAGAACTCTGTAAAGCGTGATATCAAAACGGTCTTACCCAGAGCCTGCATCACATCTGATCGGCGAAGAAACTCTTCCTTGTCTACCGTGCCTGTTACCAACAGGTTATCCATGGTCGTTTCCATGATTTCCAGCGGGTCCTTGCTATCTTCACCCAACTCGGAGGCAAACGCCTCGCGCGCCTGGTCTAACATGTCGAGATGCACTCTGGTAACCGGGTGGAACGCTCCACGAATCAGGAGAACCGGTTTTTTATAAAGTATCTCCGCTGGCTGTACGACTTCGCCAGTGGGGGTGAACATCGCAGCGTCCGTGAGTTTATTCGCGACAAGCTCAAGCGCGCAAAGTCGATTGTCGATATGCTCAAATCCGGGACCGGCAAACTTGAGCATATCAATCTCCACACGTTCCTTGCCCAAACCATCGATAAGGGACTTCGTAAGCAGCGCTAGATTGTCGCGATAAAAGAACGCGGCATAGATTAGATTGACCCCCACGATGCCAAGCGCCTCCATCTGATCGACGTTCTCGCGATCCAGCATGCGAACGTGAATGAGAACATCGTGTGGCTTAGACAATGGAGCCAACTGCAAACGAACGCCAAGCCATCCATGGCACTCCCCTTTCCCATCAAAGGGCATCGCACGGACCGTGTTGGCAAAGGCAAAGAAAGTCGTTTCTTCGCCACGAGGAACAGCCAATCTTTCTAACAATATCTCATATTCATGATCGAGCATCTGGATCATCCGGCTCCGAGAAACGTAACGCTGGCAATTCCCGTAGATGCTATCGGAAAAAGTCATGTCGTAGGCAGACATAGCCTTTGCGACGGTTCCAGCAGTTGCACTCGACCGGAAAAACCAATTCGCCACCTCCTGCCCAGCACCTATTTCAGCAAACGAACCGTATTTCGAGGAATCTAGGTTGATTGCGAGGACCTTCTCCTCTGTCTTCGGGCGCATGGATTCAGCCATGGGCCAAGGAAGCGGCGTCGCGGCTGATTGCAAGAAACGCTCTCCCCCAGCTCGGTCTTGGCCCCAGGCCAGCTCATCAAGCATGAGAACGATTGATGATAGAATCGTCGAATTATATTAATTATAATTTTATTCCATAAATTAATAATTTATATAATTGCTCACGCTTCCTCCCCATTTATCAACGATCGTCTTCCAGAGCCTCAGGCTTCTCTATCAATGAGATGTTGGTCGTGATCGCGATCATCGGGGCGACCACGTTGATCATTCTACCCGCCATTTCGGCACTTACTGAACACGCAGAGAAGACCTCAGCAAAGCATTATGCGCAGATGCTTGCCTCGGTCGCCTCAGCCGCTCAGGCCACGAGTGATCCCATCTTTAGAAATCTCAAAAGCAAACCCGCCCTGTTATCGTATCTATGCTCGGGCTCCTCACTAGAAGACGGCTCTGGAGTGGCTCGGGTTAGCCTTGCTGGACTCTCACAAGACGACCACTCGAAGCATCACATTACTTAACCTACGACCCGGCTGCAGGTGGACTTACCCTCACGGGAGGCAACCGGGTCAATCCGATCACCGACGCTCCGGAAATTATGGACCCAGCGAGCACTCCTGATCCTGAAGAAGAGCGCAACACATGGAATGCCCGCCTCCTCGAAGGAGCCGCCGCTGCAGCCATCTCGGTTGGAGACACGACGATTCCCACCGCTGGAAGCAAATCCGCTGCCATCAATTCCCTAGTGAGTGGCGGCGTTGGTGGCTCTCTAGTCGCCAATCTTTCGAGTCAGGAGCAACGCGGCGCGGCCTCCTACCTCGATTACGCAAACGGCACCCTCGTGTATGAGAACAACTAAGTCTCGTCTTCCTCAAGGTAGCTCCTCAGCTCTTCACGCAGCTGTAGTCGCGCACGGAAGAGCAAGCTCTTCACCGAAGACACCGTAAGATCCATCGTCTTTGCGATCTCATCATACGGAAGGTGCTCAAATCGTCTTAACACTAAGGCCATGCGCTGACGCTCCGGTAGCTTCTCCATGGCTGCATCAATGGCCTGCTGCATCTCCTGATGGAGCAAAGCGTCGCCTGGCTCCACAACGGACGTGTCAGGCATGGCGAGATGAAACTCCTCCTCCTGGGCCTCCAGCGAATAATGCGGACGGCGCTTTCGACGTCTGCTTTCGTTGTAAACCAGGTTTTTCGTGATCGTAAAGAGCCAGGTAGTGAACTTCGCACTTGGCTGATAACGCGGTGCCGAGGACCACACCCGGATGAAAACCCGCTGTGCGAGATCATGAGACTCGTCGAGATCACCCAACATCCGATAGATCGTACCGATCACACTAGACTTATGTCGCGCCACGAGGGCCTCAAACGAAGGAACATCGCCTTCTTTCACCCGCAGCATGTCTTCCACATCCTGGACATTGGGATCCTCGACATCGTCTTTTGACGACTCTGAGCTGGGTGGTGTGGCGTCGGCGTCCTTCATGCGGTCGTGTCGATCAGCACCTCGCCCAATCTCTCGGCGGGTCCGCCAAGATGAAGAGACTGATTCGCAGATCAACCCCTTGTTGAGCAGAAATCGTATCCTAAAGCGAAAGGTGAAAGGAAGAAGGTTGTTCGTTGAGACTCTGACTCCCCCCATCTACAACTAAAACTCCACGTGAACGCCGCCAATCCAGACATCGCTTTCCTCCAGCTCGGCCCTGAAAAGGTTGTCGTGGGTGAAGGCCCATTCAAGGGTGTGTCTGAAGCCCCCAAATCGGGCAATGCTTTCTATTGGAACGACTTCCAGCTTTCTGGATCAACCCCCTGGAAGATTCCGGCCCGGGTGACTTTCGTCTCGAATCTGGACAAGTTCATCAAGGCCACCACCCCTAAAATCGAATGGTCACCCGTTGACCGAGCCCCATTCTCCACCGCCTTTCGAACGCTTACCAAAGCGTTCGCCAATGGGGCCAAGCTAGAAAAGATGGTCCCCGTAGTAACTGAGCGTGGCAAACGAATCGCTGGGGACCTGCGAAGCCTAGCCTCAGCCGCCCTCGGGCACTCTGGAACGAAAGCCCAAGCCTACGGTCGTTGGGATTCCCGTGGAGGGGTCATCGGCGCCACTCCAGAAAGCCTTCTTAATCTTTCTGACGGCGTCCTCCAGACCATGGCTCTCGCAGGAACGGCCCCACCAGCAGATCGAGACCAGTTTGCTTGTGATCCCAAGCAAATCAGGGAGCATGCACTCGTGATCGATGGTATCCGCGCTTCACTCGGAGGCCAGGTAGAGCAAGCGGATCGTGGAATTCTAGAACTCAATGGCCTCCTCCACTTCATCACTCGCCTCCGGAAAAAGCTGAGCGGGCCGATCGATCTCAACACTCTGATTCGGCAACTCCACCCGACCCCCGCCGTTGGCTTCCTCCCGCGCTCGGACAAAGTCGGCGCTATCCATGAGCGTATCCGCCAGCAACTAAGCCCGCCCTCAACGTTCGCCGCACCCTTTGGCTGGTGGGATAAAGGAACTTTCCAAGCCGTGGTCACCATCCGTCAGCTCTCATGGACCGGTGACAACGTCTTTCTCCCCGCCGGCTGCGGCCTCATTCGCGAAAGCGACCTGGATTCCGAGTGGAGCGAGTTGGCCCTCAAACGAAGCGTGGTCAAACAGCTCCTCAGTCTCCAAGCTTAGTCGCATGATCGCTCAGAGCGTCTTGCAAGCCTGTGTGAACCTTGGCGTTCGCGAGTTTGTCGTCTGTGCAGGCTCACGCAACAGCGATCTCGTGCACGGCTTACTCCAACACCGAGATCAGGTTGAGCTCTACTCATTCTTTGAGGAACGCAGCGCCGCTTTCTTTGCTCTTGGCCGAACGCTTTCACAACCATACCCTGTAGCGATCATCACCACCTCAGGCACGGCTGCAGCTGAACTGCTTCCCGCCGTCATTGAAGCTCACTACCAAGAGCGTCCCTTAGTAATGATCACTGCCGATCGTCCCATTCGCTATCGTGGCAGCGGTGCTCCTCAAGCAATCGAGCAATCTGAACTCTTTAGCGTGTATGCCGAAACCTATGATTTGGAATCAGATGATGACGTTCGCTCGTTCCGAGCAGCCACAGATGAAGTAAGGAGTCCACTCCATCTCAACGTTTGCTTAGAGGAACCCGGCAAAGAAATTCCAGAGATCCATCTCAAATGGACGGACCGGCATCGCCCTGCACCAAACCACCAACAAGCCAGCGACTTCCTAGCACTCGAACGATTCTTGGAAAAGCCGACCCCACTCTTGGTCATCGCAGGCTGCCTCACCCCGGACCCCAAACTCGTCGCAACACTAGCATCTCTTAACGCACCCATCCTCGCGGATGCCACATCAGGATTGCACGCAGAGCCATCCCTAGCCCATCTCATCCTTCGCGGCGGCGACCGCACGGCCCAGCAACTTGAGCTTGGAAAGGTACTTCGGCTCGGTGGTGTCCCCAGTTTCCGGTTCTGGCGCGACTTGGAAACACAGGCTAACATTGATGTTCTCTCACTCTCCAATCGGCCGTTCAGCGGCCTCGCCTGCCACTCCATGCTCTTTGAATACGCGCCTGGCTGCTTCGAAGCCAGCTCCCAAAACACCCTCACCGACTGGAAAGAGATCGAAGCGGCTCAAGCGGCTCACCTTGAACGCCTCCTCTCACAATATCCTCATAGTGAACCTGCACAGCTGCGCGCATTACTAACATATATTCCAATAGACGCGCAGCTATTCGTTGGCAACAGCCTTCCCATTCGTGAACTTAGTCTCGTCGCCGCACGCAAGCTTCCCTGGCCAGTCTATGCAAACCGTGGTGCCAACGGCATCGATGGCAATCTTGCGACAAGCTTTGGATTGGCCGCCGGACAGGAGCAAGGCGAAACCTGGGGACTCTTCGGAGATCTCACCACCCTTTACGATCTCGCAGCTCCGGGCCTACTCTCAGAACTTCCCCATACCCAGACACGCACGGTCGTGATCAACAACGGCGGCGGCAAAATCTTCCGGAGACTCCCCAACTTTCAAGGGATAGCTCCTAACGACACCGCGATCATCGAGAATCATCACCAATTTGATTTCCAAAGCTGGGCTCAGGCTTGGGGAATAGACTATCATCTTATTCAAGCAAATGGACTGGCTGAAAGCCTTAGCTGCCAGCATGCCATCCTGGAAATCCGCCCAGACGAAAACCAGACCGAAGCCTTCTGGGCAGACTACCTTCAGAATTGAACGCCAAACTCCGCTCTCCGCGCGACGTTTCACTTTCTCCCACAGCGGATACGTGCGAGGTGAAGTCCTATGGCTGGCTTCAATGAATCGACCTTCAGTAACCTGCTAGGACCACAAAGTGGGATCATTGAGTTGATGGATGATCTCGGCAGAGCAATGGCCTCTGGAGACATGCTCATGATGGGAGGCGGGAATCCCGCCATCATTCCCGAAGTTGTCGAGGTGTTTCGTAAGCGCATGCAGAGCATCCTCGACTCGACTGAATTTGATCAGATGATCAGCGTGTACGAACCTCCGCAGGGAAATGCCTCCACCATTGAGGCCCTCGCCTCTCTTCTCCGCGAGCACTTTGCTTGGGACATCCAAGCCGAGAATATCGCGGTGACGGGTGGAGGTCAGACCGCCTTCTTCCTTCTCTTCAACTTGCTTGCCGGCCCTCAGCAAGATGGCTCTCACAAGAAGATCCTCTTCCCTCTCGCTCCCGAATACATTGGCTACGCAAACCAAGGACTCGCTCCCGAACTGTTCGTTGCCGTGCCCCCGCTCGTCGAGTACGGCGACGATGGTTTCTTCAAATACAAGATCGATTTCGACCGACTCCAAATTGATGACAGCATCGCCGCACTCTGTGTTTCGCGACCAACGAATCCCACCGGTAACGTCCTAACGGATACCGAGGTGGCTCGCTTGGCAGAACTCGCAGATACCAATGGCATCCCTCTCATCATCGACAATGCTTACGGCCTTCCGTTCCCAAACATCATCTTCCAAGAGGTCAGACCAGTTTGGACTCCAAACACTATCGTCACCATGAGCCTATCCAAACTAGGCCTGCCTGGAACGCGAACCGCCTTTGTCGCCGGGCCTCCCGAGCTGATCCAAGCCATGAGTGGAGCAAACTGTATTCTCAGTTTGGCCAACAACAATACGGGGCAATATCTCATCCGCAGCCTCTTTGAAGACCGCTCAATTCTCTCGCTTTGTCAGGACATCATCCGGCCCTTGTATCAAACTCGTGCCAACCAAGCCGTAGACTGGCTCCGCGGCGCCTTTCAGGAAACAAACACTCCTGTTGAAATCCATCGCCCAGAAGGCGCCCTCTTTCTCTGGCTCCGCTTCCCTGATCTCCCCATCACCAGTAAAGCCCTTCACGAACGCCTAAAAGCCCGTCGCGTCCTCGTCGTCCCAGGATACTACTTCTTCTTCGGCCTCTCAGAGCCCCATCCACACGAACAGCAGTGTCTACGCATGACCTATTCTCAGGAACCTAGCGTTGTGCAAGAAGGCATCCGCATCTTGGCAGATGAAGTGCGCCAGGTCTACGTCTAGAGATTTGGTGAAACGCGTAAGGTGATCGCAGGCTTCTCGTGAAAGAACTTCCGCAACGCCCGATTGACATCTTCAAGGCTGATCGCTTCCACACGTTCCTCAAGCGACTTGCTATAATCATATCCGAATCCATAGAGCTCATCCAGGCTTTGAACAGCGGCCCGAGCACCAGCCCCCTGAGCACCCATCGCCGCTTTGCCTAACAGCGTCTTCTTCGCGCGCGCATACTCCTGTGGCTCCAAGCCGCCCTCAGCAAGCTTCGCGACCTCATCTGCAAGCGCCGATTGCACGTCATCAAGCTTGTCAGGATCAGTGCCTACGTAGAAATAAAACACCCCAGGAGCCAGACCGAACATCTGGGAGGCGCTGACATAGTAAGCCAGACCCATCTCCTCACGAATACGCATAAACAAACGAGAAGACATGTCGCTGCAGGCTTCCTCTATCAGCTCCAACGCTAGCCGGTCAGGAGAATCCAAGGCGGCGCCTGGGAAACCTGTAACCAATACAGCTTGTTGCTTGTCAGTGGACAGATCGATCACTTTCGACTTCGCTAGCGCCGGCGGTGGGAGCACTTCAGCGAACGCTCTCTCACCGACTGGCATTGCCTCAAAGACATCGCGAATGAGCTTCTCGGTTTTCTCGGAATCGACCGCTCCAAACACGGCAAGAACGCCGTTCTCTGCTGCAATATAGCGGTTCTGAAAGTCCTCCGCCTCAAGATGCGACAGTTGTGCCACCGAGTCCTCACTTCCCACACGGGCATTGGCGTAGGGATGATCCCCAAAGAGTTCTGAACGCAACCTGCGGACTGCAACCGTCACGAGATGATCCGATTCAGATCGAATGCTAGCAAGCTGAGCCACCTTTTCACGCTCAATCTCGCCCTTCGGAAAAGTGGGTCGCAACAGAACATCACTCATGAGGTCCAGAGCCATGACCAGATCCTGTTCGAGGCAACCTGCGGCCACCGTGAAGGTGTTGTTTCCCGCACTCGCCGCCAAGGTCCCTCCCGAATTCTCAATCGCATCCGCAATCTCAGCAGCGCTTCGAGTGGACGTGCCTTTAAGCAAACAGCGCGATGCAAGCTGAGCAAGCCCCGACGTCTTCTCGTCTTCTCCTAGCAAACCTGCGAGAAAACTTACCCGCAAGGAGACTAGAGGCACGCGATGATCCTCTTGCAGAAGAACTGTCAGCCCATTGTCTAGCTGAAACCTACGCGTCTCCGCGCTACAATCCTCATTCTCCTCAGACGCAGCCACTTGAAGGAATCCTTTGGGATTGAGTGACACCGAGGAGAGATTGGAGTCCAGCAAATAGCGACACACCACGTCGCAAACTTGATCTCCTGTCACCGCATGAATGTCAGTGAGATAGTCTCGCGTGAAATCCAAATTTCGACTGAGCATCCAATTCGTGGCCAAATCATTCGCCTGGCCACGCATGCTTGTGAGCTCCCCTAGCATATCGACGAGGCACGATTTCTTCGCCTTCTCCAACTCATCCTCACGCACACCTCCAGAAGCAAGATCACCGATCACTTCATGGATCGCCGCTTCCACAGCAGTGCGCTTGTCAGGCTCAACGGTGGCGCTAGCACTGAATAAGCCGCCATGAGCTGGCGTATAGGCATAGGCACCAATGGAATGTGCCAGTTCGCGTTACTCACGAATTGTGCGATACAATCGCGAACTCCTCCCTTGCCCGAGAATGCTAGCAAGCACATCCAATGCAGGCATATCAGGGTGAGACACTCCCGGGATGTGCCAGGCCAAATGCATCTTCGTCAGTTGAGTCTCAAACTCCACATGCGCTTCGCGCCGGCCCAACTGCGCCGGTTCTTCAGGGATCACCACAGGCGTGTAAGGCTGCCGTGGATAATCATCGAAATAACGTGCAATTTGTTCCGTCACTTTCGCAGAGTCAACTGCACCAACGACGACAAAGAGCATGTTATTCGGGACATAGTGCCGCTTGTAGTAAGCCAAGACATCGGCTCGCGTCAGTGTGTTAAAGACGTCCAAATGGCCGATCACCGGATGGCGATACGGGTGATTCTGAAAAGCCGTAGCAAAGAGAAGCTGAGAGCTCATCCGTCCCGGATCATCAAACCCCATCGCGAATTCTCGGCGAATGACTTCCTGCTCTTTTTCGTATTCGTCCTCGGGAAGCGTCGCCTCCGTCATGACATCTAGCAACACATCAAGACACAACTCAGTCCCAGAAGACGGGGCATCAATCCAATAAACCGTGCGATCAAAGGACGTGTAAGCATTGATATAGCCGCCCACGTCTTGCACTTGCGTTGAAATCTCAGGGCCTTGGCGTTTCTTGGTCCCCTTAAAGAGCATGTGCTCTAAGATATGCGACAGCCCGGCACCCGACCATTCGTCTTCGTGAATGCTCCCCGCACTGCACCACGCTTGGACGCTGACCACTTCAGCGCTGTGGTCCTCTTTGATGATGATGTCCAGGCCATTAGGGAGCCGAGTCTGGACAGCAGACGTGTCAGGAAAGTTCAAGGGAGGAGAAGCCATAAATAAACACTCTGCTAGTATGCCCAACGCCCACGCGGACTGAGAGACGGTATACCGCCATTCAAGCTGATATCAGAGTAATCAGTCTTCCCGATGGCCCCCCAGAGCTTCGTGCCTGTCTGTTTCCTCCAGAGACCGCTCATGCTTTCCCCTGTATGACATCCCCAGCTCTTAGATTGCGCCCCTTTCGCAAAGGCGCTCCGCTTGATCTTCTTAATATCGCGCTGATGTAGGAAGGCCTTCGAACATCCAAGGATCTCACTGCTGTAGTCGAACATCAGACAATACTTGTTTGAGTGGAGGTAGAAATCGATTGATCCAATCTTCATCTTTCGGCGGTTCTGACCGCGGTTGATGTAATTGATCACATCGTCACTCTTACTAAACCACACAAGCTTAACCGCGGGATACTTGCGGACCACAGATTCAATCCAAGAAATTAACGGTTTACCGGACTCTCGCTGACGCTTCTCGTAGGCCGGCCGGTATACGAGCCACGTAACAGATGCGTCCTTACCATAGAGCTTTTTAAGCTGAGGAATACGCGCCCAGGCCACTGGGCGAACGAAATTGAAGTAGAACTTGTCGTGCTGGTCTGCCTCGAATCGCAGTTTTTCCCACGCCAGCAATGCAGGCCCGCCACTGACCATGATATGCTCACGACGATCATTTCCCCATGCCTCCGTTAGGGAGATCAAGGCTACCATTAACAGCGTGATTAATACCAAAGGGATCCTCATTCCATAAACATATAGAGCTCTGCACAATCATGGCAATGGCCCGTTTACCCTCTTTCTCCTTGTCTATCTCACAACGTGATTTGCGAGAGTCACAGCTGGGTGTCGTCGCATCGCCAAACGGCTCAATCCCCTCTCCCGCTATGAAAGTTCACCCAAGCACGCGTCTCTGTATTTCCCTCATCTTTCTCTCGCTCTTCAGCGTTCTACGGATCTTCGCAATTGGCAAATCGACAGCAAGGCGACCTTCACCCAAGACGGTGAACTTTTCAGCTATAGTACAGCACCCAATGCCGCCCCCAACGAACAGTTTCGGGTGGGAATCTCGGGACGAACTCCGCTCTTCTCGGAAGACTTCGAAAGTGGCAACGAAAGTTGGGGCGACGTGCAGGTGGCAGCCAACACCGCCTGGAAACACGGAACCCTTGCCATCGCTGCGGTATCGACCGCTCATAGCGGCACGAATGCCTACAGCACCGATTTTGACAGCGACTATGCAGACGGCGTGAATTCAGAATAGATCGGTTGCAGGCCAAGCCTAAGATGCACAATCAGAGGAGAGGCGACGTCACCGAATGCTGCGTCCAACGACTCCTGGGAAACGGCCTGGGAGAATCTCACAAACTGACCCAGCAACTCAGGCCGCATTGGTAGCCACGCGAGGCCGCGCTCTAGCAAGACAAAATCTTGAGTCGAGGCTTTCTCTTCCATCCCCGTCGATTCGCCTAGCCAAGAGCTGTAGATCTCTTCTATCAAGGGCTCAACTTCTTTCCTACGGCCCTGTCGTTCCAACAATCCAACGGCACGCCCATAATCACCCAAGATGGCGTAAGCCTGAGCGCGCAGGAGATCACGGGCCATCCACGTCCCCGGTTGATTGATTGAAAGACGGCGCCGAGCCGTATATGCAGCCTTAACCGGCTGCCGCAAGACTTGCAGAGACTTTGCCAAGATCAGGTTGGCCTCTGTAGACAGATTCCTGTCTTGATCTTCTAGCAAGCCCACCACGGCATGATGATCGCCCAACTCCAGGCAGCGTGCAGCGTGCAGCGTGCAGCGTGCAGCGTGCAGC
>JAACDM010000317.1 GCA_009936795.1 Verrucomicrobiaceae bacterium
ATGTCAGACGCACTCACAAGCGTCGAAGGAAGAACACTTCCCGCCACCGGAAAATACCAATTCGGTAGACTGCTCGTGAAGATCCCGGCCTCCGCTTCCCCGAACGCTACCCACCAATGAACAGTGTCCACTTTTCCTTACAAATAGGCAACCATTGCGCAGCGCAGAGCGGGCAGGCTTGCTTCGTATGAAGACTGGAGGTGCGCTACGTGGTGACGCCCTTCGAGGTAGCCAAGTGAAGTATCTTTACACCGTCGTTTACTGCGGACGCGGAGAAGCCGAACTGTTCATCAAGGAATGCAAGCTTGGGTTGGGAGGCGACACGAGCCCTTGTCAGAAGGCGACTGGGCAAACCAGATCTTATCTCGTGAGCGGAACATTTGAACGAAGGCCATTTCACCGCTTACGCCGAAATACTACGGTTCCGAATAGAGATGTCTTGAAGAATGATTTACAAGTCTGAGTGGAAAGTCGCTATCGACTTTGGGCAGTATCGGAAATCCCGCCGGAGCTTGTGTGCTGTCCGTTCCATGAACAGGAGTGACGCATTCAATCCATCGAGGATCACCCGTCTCCTTCCGACCACTCCCTTTGAAGAAGATCGACTTCTTGATAGGACTATCTATGTATACCAAGCGCCATCATATATTTCTATTCGTTGAGATCCAGTGGCTGGGACTTTTAGTCACCGCGGAATGCTTGGGTTCGATACTGTGACGACTAAAAGTCACCACCACCAACCAGTCAACGCGACTACGTTAGTATTGGGCTGGAAATTAGTGACGACGCTTGGTATAGCTTGCCCAGAAGAGTCCAGTGTAGTCGTTCTCGTAGCCAGCATCACGGGGGATGCATTCGAACGTGTATTCGATCACTCCGTCTTCCAAGAGTCGATAGCGACCACAGCTTTCTAACTTCCAGTGCTCTGTGGGAGACTGATAGACTTTCACCGTGAACTCATCGATGCGTCGTAGCTGCATTGGAAACGCTCGCGGTTCGAACTTGTTCTTCAAATTCGCCGTCGTGCCGTCATGAATATGTTCAAAGTTTAGTCCAGTATAGGATGAAACAAAGAGGTTCCGTGGCTACTTCTCGTGAGAGAAACTTGCGAGCCCATTGTAACCCGCACGATGACCAGGAAGCTCGGGAACATCGACAGCAGCATTATTCACGATGATGGCTGTGATACCTTTTCGCTTTAGGACAATATGATTCTCTTTCGGAACGGTGTAATCTACACCAATATTGGTTAGGCTCGTAACCTTGGGAGCGGCAAGAGGCTCGGCCGCCTCTGCTCCCAGGGGCAAGAGGAGGCTTAGAAGTCCGAAAGCGAAGCGCTGAATCGTCATGGCGGCCTAACCGGGATAGTCCGCGATGTAGACGGCCTTGACTTGGGTGTAGTCTAGGAACGTCTCTTCGCAATTCACGCCTCCTCCAGGGACGCCGGAGATCCCCTGACCTCCGTAAGGAAGGCCGTAGGCAACCGAGTTGTGGCAGTTGATCTGGCAAGTGCCATCGCGAAACTGCTTGGCTAGGGCGACACCGCGATTGATGTCCTTTGTCCAAACACTAGCACCCAGGCCATACGAGGAACTGTTGGCAAGTGCGAGAGCCTCCTCAGCAGAACCGACCGGGCACACCGTGGCGAAGGTGTGGAAGACTTCCTGTGGATTGCAATCCACGCCCGGGGATGTGCGATACAAGGCAGGTTTGATGTAGAATCCGTCCTTGCCACTGACTTCGGCCACGCCTCCCGAGAGGATGGCTTGCCCACCTCTGGCTGCCGCTTCTTGTTGAGCCGCGAGAATGCGGCGGCGCTGCGTTGGATTGACGACCGCGCCCAATTGCGTGCCGGCATCCGCTTGGTAGCCGATCTTCAGATCCTCGAAGAACGACTTCTGTGTCTCAATGAACGGGGCGGCGATCGCTTTGTCGACAAAGATACGGTGGATCGTGCAACACGTTTGGCCATAGTGTTGGTTCACATGGCGTCCCACGAGACGGGCTACCAGCTCAGGATCAGCGTCTCCTAGCACAATCGCTGAACCATTGCCTCCCATCTCGCGCTTCATGCGCGTGCCATGTCGATCACACGTCCGAAGAATGGATTGCCCGACACCGGGTGAACCCGTGAACGAGATGTAGCGCACACCCGAATGTTCAGCGACTCATTGGCCGGTGATTCCGCATCGCCCTGGCAGGACGTTGATGACGCCGGGAGGGAAGCCCGCTTTGGCAGCCAGCTTCGCCATGTAGAGGGCAGACAGAGGCGTGTCTTCGACCGGTTTGATGAGAATCGTATTTCCTTCCAGGAGCGCGGGAAACATGAACCACGATGTGAGGACGACGGGGTAATTCCAAGGAATGATGCCAGCCACGACTCCCCATGGCTCACGATAGGCTAGCCCTTTCACATCAGGAGCGACGTCCATGGCAACACGTTGAGCCACGCCACTGAAATACTCGGCACATTCACGAACCTGCGTGAAATCTCCTTCAGCTAATTCTGACACTTTACTACCATCAAACACCTCACACGCGAGCAGAACATCGCGGTCGCGATCGCATAGATCGACGAATCTGCGGACCAGGGCGACCCGTTCTTCGGCGGACACGTCCTTCCAAGCGCGGAACACTTCCTGCGCCGCTTCCACGGCCAACCCTATCTCTGCCTCGCCCATTTCACAGACTGGTGCGAGGACCTCCTGGGAACCGGGGTCCGTCGTCTCGAAGGTGGCATTCATGGAACCTGAAACGTCGTTCCCTCCGATAATTCCACCCAGCGCTTTGCCGCCATTCTCACAAAATTGCGAGAACTTATCCGGAGTTGTGAAAGCAGCGGCAGTGAAGGCCTGAATACTAGCGAGTGCAGATTCCATGAGAATGAGTGGTATCGTGAGTGTATTGCTATTCCAAAAACGAGCTTCGACGAGGAAATGCCGCAAACTACTTCGAGGATAACGGGCTGACCTCAACAGGGAAGCGTAGAGATGCCCTGGTCCAACGCCATGGTTGGGCCGTTCAGAATCTACAATCGCCTCATAAGGCATTCGCCCAAACTTCTCGGCTCCAAAGTGTCGCAGGAAAGGAATCTTCGGATGAAGTCGAAAACATATCGTTCAGCTCGCAGAAGTTCTTCACCAAGCAGATCGAAGCGAACCTAAAGAAGCCGAACTTCGAACACTTCACTTGGGTTTCCTCAAGCCATCCATGCCTTCGTGAATCGGTGGAGCATCGACGATCCGTTGGAGGCAGACTCCTGGGTGCGTGACACCTATCGCGAGCCGTTATCTCAGCAATCGTCAGAAGACGCTGCCAAATAAGCGAACACGCTAGAGTTCGAACAAATGCAATCACAGAGGGTTATCATCTTTCTCTCCTACAAATTCCACGTCCGGGTCTTCACTCAATATCGCCTTCAGATCTTCATCGAGTTGCGCCAACTCATCAGAGAGATCCAAATAGCGAAATCTCTTCCAACTCCATACCCGAGCTTTCTCAACACTCGTCGTGCACGCGAAATCGCACTCTTTACTCTCGTCGTGTGCGCGATAGCAACAGAGCCCAATGAGAGCGTTAGACAGTTGCACGCCAACCCACCATCCCCAGCCCTCACAGCAGATTAAAGGCACTGCATAGTTTCGCTCAACCAGCCTTTCTTGCCGATACTGCGCAAAGGACTTTCCAAACGTTCCTGGGTTCGTCACTTCCTCCGCTTCACCCGGCAAGACAGGGAACTTCGAAGAGCAAATCTGGAGGAATGTCGACATGTCAGCGGTAACACTCCATCTAGCAGTCTATCGGACTTGAGCGCTGCGAGATCAGTTTCTCGTTTGGCGCCGGGGGTTCACTATTTCCGGCCGGGGCCTCGCCGAAGTTCTTCGGGACCAGCTGTTGGACGCTGTTGCCGATGGAAAGGTGATCGGCCGGCCCGCCGGAAAGGCCTTTTAGGCCCTTCGTCCCCCTTTTTATCCGCATCCCGAGGTTGAAGAGGTGCTTGAGGTTGTAGCTGGTGGTCACTAACGTCCATCCAAGGTTTACTTTCTCCAGTCCGCGCATCAAGAAGCGCCGGAAGCCCATCGCTTCTTTGATGATGCCGAAGGCGGGCTGTATGGTCTGTTTGCGCAGACCATACAGCGCCTTGCCCGCTTCGATCGCTAGGCGGTGGGCCATGATCTCGCCCGCTTACGCGTCGTCCGGTGGGTCTGCGTGCTGTTCGAGCTGTTGGATGTTGCGACCGTGTGGGTGCCGTTTCATGCCAGCGTAGACGATCGGCCCGGCTCTCCGTTGCCTTCTACCTTGGCCACGGCTTTAGCGCTATAGTAGCCGCTGTCAGCGAGCACTTTGCCGATGCTACCAACGGCGGGGCTAACACTGTTTAGCGCGGGCTCCAATTGCTCTTTGTCGTTGGGCGCGTCGCTGACCTCCCCGCCGACGATGAGCATGGTTTCGACCTCGACGGCGGCTTGCGCGTTGTAGC
>JAACDM010000318.1 GCA_009936795.1 Verrucomicrobiaceae bacterium
AAAACCAGAACGTCCAATTCGGGAGCCTTTATACGCCTTCTTCGCTCCCTTGCTGTTGGTTCATTTTTTTAACCATCCGTTGGCCGTAGGCATGCATGAGACTGGGAAAATAGCGCTGAATCATCCACAATACCTTGGCGTGCCCAGTCACCGGAATGACGGCCTTGTTTCTCGCCACGCCTTGCAGCGCTTTGAGGGCACACTCTTCTGATGTCATTGCCATCTTGAGTATCCACGCCGTCAACTTTTCGTCCGGAGGTGGTCCAACCGTCTTGCTCTCGAGGATCGGCGTCTTGATAAATCCCGGGCACACAACACTAACCTTAACCCCGTGTGCGACCGCCTCGGCACGAAGCGAGGTCGATAGCCCGACAACCGCGTGCTTTGAGGCGCAATAGGCAACGATACCCAATGCTGGAACCAGGCCAGAAACGCTAGCCATATTCACGATGTGCCCGTGGCCCTGCCCTATCATCACGGCATAGGCGGCGGCCGAGCCAGCGAATACCCCGTTCACGTTGACGTCGAGAACCCGTTTCCAATCGGCAGTTGAGTGGTAACGAAACTCGCCGAGGACAGCAATGCCCGCATTGTTGAACATGTAGTCGAGGTGCCCTTCTTCGTCGGCAATACGTCTAACAAAGCTTTCAACAGCACTGCTGTCGGTAACGTCAAGATAATGCGCCGAAGCTCTGCCACCTGACCTACAGATCTCCTCCGTAACGTTCATGACAGCATCATGCTGAACATCGGCCAGCATAACGTTGGCACCGTGGTTGGCTAAACGGCGCGCCAAGGCTCGACCGATGCCAGACGCTCCACCGGTTACCACAGCAACCTTGTTGTTGAATCTACTCACGGGGCGAAGTCTAACGGGGATTTCAGTGTTTACCATCCGCATTCGACTTCGTAAACGCCACGGATCTGATGGCGGGGACAATCTCGAAGTGTTTTAGGTTCAGCTTTCGATGTTGCCACTTAAACGTGCGGGCACTGTAAGGATAGAGCGTCGGGATTTCTCCACTTGGACGCTTGTACCAACTGTTGCAGCTGGCAGCCCAGACAGTCTCACGCAGATCGCGCTGAATGTGTTTGTTGTAATCGGTATGAGCCTGTTCAGTCACCGACATCAGTTGATCATTCCCAGCAATTTCAATGCATTGCATAATCAGCTCCAAAGCGGCTTCAATCATATACAAGATCGATGTCGAACCGACGCCAGTGTTAGGGCCGGTGACCATGAAAAGATTGGGAAAGCCCGGCACAAAAGTACCGCGGTAGGCAGCAGGCAGATCCTTCCAACGCTTCTTCAAACTGATGCCACCCGGCCCAATTATCGGAATCTTGTCCAACCAAGTATCG
Organism: Verrucomicrobiaceae bacterium; assembly: GCA_009936795.1. GTDB lineage: Bacteria > Verrucomicrobiota > Verrucomicrobiia > Verrucomicrobiales > DEV007 > JAACDM01. The sequence continues at coordinate 1,363 of JAACDM010000318.1, forward strand.
AGATTGTAACCGGTGGCATAGATAATCACATCAGCAGTATGGTGGCGATTGTCGGCTGTCGTGATACCGCTGGAATCGATGTGATCGATAGCGGACGTGGTTAATGCCACGTGTTCCAAATTCAACGTCTGATAGAAATGATCAGAAAGGAGCACGCGTTTACAGCCCATTGGGTAATTGGGGATCAGTCGTTCATGCAAGGAAGTATCGTCGACAGTCGAACGTATGTAGTTTTTCACCAAGGCCTCGCCTTTGCGGCGGACGAGATTGTCATCCTTTGTCTTCACGATTTGGAAGTTCACCAGTTCGCTGCGGGCGAAGATGTAGTGGCGGTAGAGACGCTGGAACCATCCCCATCTTGCAAAACGAGACTTTTCCTTGGGCGAATAGTCACCATCGTTGCGAGGCAATATCCAGTTGGGAGTGCGCTGGAAAACCGATAGGTGTCGGGCAATCTTGGCCACCTCCGGGACAATCTGGATCGCGCTGGCAGCACTCCCGATGACCGCGACCTTCTTGTCCTTCAAATCGACATGGTCATCCCAACGAGCGGTATGCATGGCGTCCCCTCGGAATTGATTCATCCCTGGAATATTCGGGTACATGGGGTGATGCAGCCCGCCAGTCGCGACGATCACTTGGTGCGCGCATACACTACTGGCGTCAGCGAAGTGAAGCTTCCAATGCGAACTCACCTCATCAAACTCAATGGATACCACTTCGGTTCCCAATCGTAGAGACGGCGAGACGTTGTATTTATCGACACAGTGTTCGATGTAGGCGCGAATCTCCTCCTGCGGGGAATACACCCGCGACCAATTCGGGTTCGGCTCGAACGAGTAACAGTACAAGTGGGACGAGACATCGCACGCGGCACCGGGATAAGTGGTGTGATACCAGGTGCCACCGACGCCGCTGGCTTTGTCGAAGACGCGGAAATTCGTGATCCCTTGTTCCAATAATCGAATGGCCGCTCCGACGCCGCTGAAGCCAGCGCCGATAATGGCGACATTCAATGGTTGCTGCATCACTCGGCTTAATCGCTTTCTGCGCGACGATGGCGTGCCGCACGAGATCTGTAAAGTTCGAGTCTCAGAGTTTCACACACCAATCAACCTAGCAATCCGGCTACCCAGCTATTTCGGCAGTCGTCGCAGAATAAAGTGACTTGATGAAGCAAGTCGCCGGTCTCGATCGAAATCAGATTAAACAAAAGACCAAAAACGAAACCGACCTTACAAACACGTGAATACTCGAAGCCGTTCCAAACCCGCAGAGGGACCTCATTGGAATACCGCCCTCTACTAAGAAGCGCTATCCTGAAGGTTGCCAGGCTTCCGCTTCAGATCGCCAGCATGAGTGTAAATTGGCGCTTTCTTCAAACAATCATTCCCGCCCTTCCTCTTTCAACTCATTCAAGAGGGCAATAGCTTTATCGACGACTCGCTCGCCGGTTCCGGGCTCCGCGTAACTGTGGAATCCGGTCCAAACCTGATAGCCACCGAGTTCGTGGGCGTCTTTGTCAGGAAGATAGCCAATCCAATCATTGGCAAGTTCAGCCACATAGGTGTGACGATACGGAGAGCGATTCTTGATATCGACGCCGAGTTTGGTGAAAAACTCTGCAGGCACACCAACCATGGCCACATCACCAATGACCATGGCGTGCACCCAGGTCTCGCGTTCTTCACCTTGCATGCTCGCGAGCTGCTGTCGCATCCGTCGGAAGATGGGAACGAAATTGTCCGCCGATTCGCCAACCCATTTACGGCAATACGTGCTAACCGCAGCCTCTTCAGCAGCTTCATCAAAGGTACGCACTCTATATTTGAACGACTCTTTGCGAGAGGCAAGTCGCTTCACCGGTCGACGTTCGGCCTTCGTCAGGGCTTCTTTGACTGCCGACGCGATTCGATCCGTAGCTTCGGCACAAGAAAGAGTAAGGTTGTGCGTGGAACCAGAAGCTCCTTCGACAAAGCTAAAGACGCCTCCTAAATCTTTCTCGAGGCGCTGGCCAGCCAATCCATAGAAAGAAGGCGATCTCACGCCAGGCTTAATCGTCCCTATGGTATGCGTCGAATGATTGAATAAGACCGCCTGTAGGACCCCGAGGCCTTCGTCAGAAGGTTCGCTGAACGCGAGGACGGGAAGCTCCGGATCAAACGGTCCCGTGGACCTGACAAACTCTCGGCGACCGATCCAATAAATACTCCCATCGGGGAGCAACTGGCGGCTGTTCTGGCCGATAGTGGCTTCACGCCCAAGATGAAAGTGAAAGTCACATTCATTCGCTGATAGCTTGGCGTGGGCTTTCTTGACGGCGGAAACGATTCCCTTCTGGACACGCATGGTGAAGCCAAGATCAGCAGCATACCCATGGACCTGCATAGTGCTCGGCGCGTGGTGCGTGTGGGTACAATTAATGAGAATGTTAGAAAAAGGGATTTCCGTTTCGTCTTCGATCTCCTTGGCCGCAACGTCGAGAACATCGCGGGTGATCATGAGGATATCGAGAGTGACGATCGCCAGCGTGACATCTTCCTTTTCCAGCACGATGGCGATGGCCCGTAGTTCCCCTTCCTGTCCTTGAGCGACACCTGGATGAATACCACCCGCAACGGGCATGTGATCGTTAGCTTTCAGGTTGACCGCAGCGGCTCCCACGCGCACACCGTCACCAGCCTGAAGTAACTGAGGAATAACTATCAGAAGCCCGAAAAGCAGACACAGCTTCCAGATACTGTTCAGGAATGTCGTTCGCATGGAGCCATGCTGATGCGTATGGTGAGAAATAGGAAGCGTTATCGCCAGACAGTGCCAACTCTGCTCACTGTATTACCTCTCAAGATCACCCACATTCTAGAGGCGGCGAAGATCTAGAAACTGCAGCACGGCAAAGACAAGGACGATGTCTGCATTGGCGATGAACATTCAATTTTTCCCAGCCAAAAGAAGACCGAGCGATATGATCAGAATGCTCCCGATAACCCAAGCAAGGTCAAGACCAACGGCGATGGAAGCTTTCAACGCATTCACCGTCTCGAGAATCGAGGCGGCCAACAGTCCAATCGCGAAAACAATCAACGAAAGGCCGATTCCAAGCATCACGATGGATTGCGAGAAGCCTGCGAAGGACGCAATGGACTGATGGGCGACCGCGAAGGTAAGACCTGAACAAAAGAGAAGACGGTATTTCTTTTTAAGCTCAAGCAAAGCAGGATAGTGTTTGTATTTGAAGTATTCATGCAACTTCGTGTGATGATGTTATTAAGGAGAGTATTAGAAATTTAGGTCGCGATGGTGTCCAATCGATTGGCAATGGCCGTTCTCGTTAGGGTGAAGGCCCGGGAGTCATCCAGAAGTTGCTAAACTCCATTCGCCTCTTGGACGAATGCAAGGAATTCGAAGACAAGCTGCCTAGCACTCACGTCCTGAGACAGCTCGTTCCGCTCTTACGCTTGCCGCGTCTCGTCTTCCAACGCATTGATTTACCGCTTTGTTAGAGAAGCAATCTGCTCGCGGACCAGTCCAGGTCGACCATCGAATTCGGTGGAAGCTGCGGCAAAGAAGCCCCCCTTCGAAACACATTGCTTCCCGCGTAGGTGAACCAGAGTTCGACCATGACTCTCAATCGTTTGATTCCTGCCTCAATCTTCGAGGCAGGTTCCACGATCGCCTCGATAAAGATGTCGCAGGCCGTATCGATGGTCGCTAACAGGAGATCCACCTTCGCCCCAAAGTGGGCGAAAAGGCGGCACTTGCTCATCGAGACCTCCTTCGCAAGCCGAGCAATCGTCAGTCCTTCCGGACCTTCCGCCGAGGCGATGTTGTTGGTCTGCTTGAGGATCCCGCGGCGCGTCCGCCCCCCAACGGTCTCTCGGGCCTTGGGACCACCAAGTTTCGTTGGACCGTTCACCGCCCATAAAAGCATGAGCGTTCGTTTTAATTAAACGCTATTTCAACTCGAATCAGATCATGCAAAGACCTGACAGGAGGCTTCAACGTGCCCAACCTTTGATACCTTCGTTCCCTCCTGTTCAACCCCACTACCAATCCTCTGATTGGTAACTTCGCCTAGCCGAAGATCTCGGTCAGCGGACTACCACTATCGACAATAGGCATAGGGCGGCCTTCGCGATTGGGAAGAAACAAATCGGGATCGAGGCCTAAAGCCCAGTAGATCGTCTTAGCCAAGTCCTCAGGGCTCACGGGATTCTCGGTTGGATACGCGGCATGGTCGTCCGTCTTGCCGTAAACAATGCCTCCTCGGACTCCGGCACCAGCAATGAGACAAGGGAAACAGGTGCTCCAATGACCGCGGCCCCAGTTGGGTTCACCCTTCGGCGTGCGCCCCATCTCGCCCATGGCAACGACCAAGGTTTCGTCTAACAAACCACGCTCGTCTAGATCTTCTAAAAGCGCAGCACAGCCCTGATCAAAAGTCGGCAACAAGTGCTTCTGCACGTCGTCGCTGTTGCGATGTGAGTCCCAACTGTAGCCGTCTACGCAATCATAGTGCACGGTCGTGAAGCGCACACCAGCCTCGACCAAACGACGCGCCATGAGGCACGATTGCCCAAATAGATGTCGCCCGTAGCGGTCACGTAGCTTTGGCGATTCGCGATCGATTTGGAACGCATTGCCTGCTTTGTCTGAGGATACCAGTGCTAGGGCACGCTGCCGATTGCGATCCAGGGTATCCGCTTGTCCTGAATCTAATTTTCGCTGTAAGGCTTCAAACTGATCTAGCAGGGAACTGCGCGTCTGAATGCGTCCGATATCCAACTCAGGGGACAAGCCCTCGATCTTAAAGGTTAATTCGTCATCGGTGCAATCGCGCCAATACGGATTGTCATCAGCATCGCGTTTATTGATCGCTGTCGTGAGTGGATTGTAGGCATTTCCTAACCAACCTCCAAATTGACCGGGACGCCGGTACTGCCCCTGATCTTGCAGGCGGCCTAACCAATTGGGGAGTGCTGCGTAAGCGGGCATCGGAGCTCCTCGATTCGCCTTGTTCTGTTGGCTAAGGTATTCAACGACCGATCCCATAGACGGCCAATCCTGCGGCGTGGCCACGAAGCCACCACCGATGGGGATCTGCCAACGCTTACCCGTTTGGATGTAGTGAGCAGCGCCGCTGTGATCGTTGTAATCGTGGGTCATGCTACGGATGACCGCAAACTTGTCAGAGATCTTGGCCAGGCGATGCAGATGGTCGCTAATCAGGAGATCGGGTGTACGGCAAGCAATTGGCTTAAACGGTCCGCGAATCTCTTGCGGCGCTTCCGGTTTCATGTCGAACGTTTCAAGCTGACTCGGACCACCAAAGAGAAACATGAAGATCACAGACTTGGCCTTGGCGCCAGCAAACGGCGTTTGAGCTTGCTCCGCAGCAAGGAGTCCTGGCAAATTCAATCCTAACAAACCAGCGCCGCCGACCTGTAGAAGCTCGCGCCGCGAGATGCCAGCACAGGATCGCTTTGGAAGGCCATTTACCGTGATCATAGTAGAAAGATGATGCCACGAAAGACCAATCAATCAAGATATCCTGCAACCTGGCAGTTTCTATGCCGACGCCGCCAGGCTATCGATGCCCTGGAGCGCATCTGAGGAGCAGACGATCCACGGGTGGCACAAACCGCTATCGCTGTCATGTCGAACGATCAGCCACCTCACTCTTCAGGAAAGCTGCCACCCACTTCGTAAGCCATTACCTGGATCTCTGAAGAGACGACCTTGCTCTATGAGTTGGCGTCACAGGTCCGCTAGTAAGCACATGCTCTCGTTCCTTGATCATATTAACAGCATGGTGATTTGACGACTCCATATGATCACCAAAGCGAAAGCGTGGTGTCGTCCATAACATTCCCGTCAATCTGTATGGAGAATTCCTAGAGATGGGCCCTTTCCAGTTCCGCGGTCTTACCAAGGCTCTGAACTTGCTCCTCTAACAACTAATATCGCTCCTATGCGGCCTTCTACGGGATATGACCAACACCACTTTGGCTAGGCCTGGCAGGACGACTAACATCATGGAAAGGGCGTTTGTCTCAAGGAAGCCGCTTCCAACACAATGATGCTGGGCCTGGCGAAAGAGCCCGCTGCGGCAACTGCTCAAAGTCGCCAAGGCTCGCTTTTACAGGGCTTACGCATGAAGGATATGGACGCCAAAACGAGGGGTTTCGGGTATTTCTGAACTCCTGGTAATGCCCATTCAATGCACTTTCTGATAATTTCCATACTAGAGAAGTGCCATCAAATATACCTGCTCAGTTCTTGCGTAAGCCCGGTCGCCTTTAGCCTAAAAACGGCAACGGGACCCCTGAAATA
>JAACDM010000037.1 GCA_009936795.1 Verrucomicrobiaceae bacterium
GACAACCCACCTGCTGGCGGCGACAACAGCCCCGATGATGACGGGACGCCTGATCAAGGTCCTGGTGACAACCCACCTGCTGGAGGTGACAACAGCCCCGATGATGACAAGACGCCCGATCAAGGCCCTGGTGATAACCCACCTGCTAGCGGTGATGACGGAACGCCTGATCAAGGTCCTGGCGACAACCCACCTGCCGGCGGTGATGGTGGCAATGGCGGTGTAGCGCTGGCGACGTTAACGGGAAAGACCTTCGTCATTCGTCAGAACAATGGAGCCATTGAAGCCAATTTGGTCTTCTCTTCAGCCACTGCCGGGTCGGAGAATGATCCCGATGGTGATGTCGATGTGTTCAGTTACACTTATTCTTCGGCGGGCAGCACGGCTACACTGACACTTCAGTTCAAGCCGGATAAATGGGACGAATACACGCTCGACTTCGCTACAGGCTCCCTCACGCGTCGTGAATTCAAGGATGGTGAACTCGATGATGTGGATTCCGGTATGTTCACTGAGGCCTAACCATCTTCATCCAACGAATCATGAGCATGCCGGGTCATACCCGGCATGCTTTCACAGTGTTCGAGTATGAGAGTTCTGATTGTAAAAATAGCACTCGTGATTGTGTTGAGCTTTGTTAGCATCTTTCTTGATCGCCAACTTGGGAGATCCCCAGGACTTCGTCAGGAAATACCCTCTCAACAGGTTCGTGCCAATCCCTTGAACAAGGATGATAGGGATGCCATCCACCAAGAATCTCCTGATCTACTTCCGATTGTCGACTCTGCAGGTGTCCGACACGGTCTTCAGAAGGCGTTAGAAATCATCGACACCACGGAGCGCACCGATTCGCTCGTTGCCCTGGCAAAGGCATTGACGGCAGAGGACCCTACGAAAGCGTGGAAATGGCAATCTCGCATCTTGGCTTTCGATGACCGCGAGGCTTTTAGCAAAGCAGTACTCACATCGTGGGCCGCAACTCAACCCAATGAAGCTCTGCGTTCCGTCGAATCGATGCCAGCAAGTGCCCTTCGAAGCTCATGCCTCGCGTGTGTATTAGGTCAATGGGCCGAGGCCTCACCCGCGCAGGCCATCGACTATGCTCAGACCCAGCTTGTGGGAGCCACGCGGCAGTTGGGATTGAATGCCGCAGTCAAGCGCTGGGCCGCGATTGACCCTACAAGCGCTTTGGACTGGGCAATCAGCGCGCCGGATCATGAGAACGGGACCGTTTTCGAAGCCGCGATCGAAACGTGGACGGAAATATCGCCGATTGATGCTGCGAGTTGGGTCACCACATTGCAAGACAACGCCCTTCGCAGCCGTGCAGCCAAAGCGCTAGCTGCGCGTTGGGCCGAACAATACCCTCAGGAAACCGGCGAATGGATCAAAGAGTATGACACTGCCCTATCGCTTTCTGACGAAGCGGCAACGGTGGCTGCTTCTTGGGCGGAACACAGTCCCAAAGGAGCCGCCAATTGGTCTCTTGGCCTTGATCGCACGGTCACCAAGCGGGAAGCGGTCACGCAAGCCATCGCATCGTGGACAGCAGCCGATCCAGATAGCGCAGCGGCATGGTTAGACACTCACCGAACATCTCTTGGCGATGCGGCACCGGCCGCCTACCAATCTCTAGCTGCTAGCTGGACAGGCCAGGCGCCTCATGATGCTGCAGAATGGCTAGCCGCAGTTGAGGACCAACAGCTCACCCGTGATCTTGCACCGACGGTATTCAATACCTGGGTGGCGACCAATCCTGACTCCTTAGCCACCTGGATCAAGGAGCATCCTGACATCACCCTGGCAACCTTTGCGCATGCCGAACTCGACCGCATTGGTTTCGGGTCTAAACAGTATTCTAAACACTAACATAATCTTTTAAAACATGAAATCGCTGATTGCTTCTACCCTACTCTTAGGCGCACTGAGCCCCCTACTAGCCGCTCCACCGGCAAACGATACCTTTGCTAACCGTCTCTCTCTAGGATCAAACGCTACAGTCGTCACTTCCGGCTCGACCGTTGATGCCACTTTGGAAGCCGATGAGAACGATCTCGATTCATTGGGGGGCGCTTCGATTTGGTGGACATGGACGGCCCCATCATCTACGACCTTTAGTATCGACACCGAAGGAAGCGGCATTGAAACAGCCCTAGCCGTTTTCAAAGGAGGACCCACCTTGGACGATGTGAGCACGGTGGGCTTCAATGTGGCTTCGCTAGATTCCGCGGTAACTATTGGAACAAGCCGCTTAGTATTCGAGGCAACGGGTGGAACATCCTATCACATTGCAGTGCATGGATTGCTGGGCGCTGAAGGACTCGTTTCCCTTGGGATAGCGCCAGCCATGCCTTCAAGCCGAGTGAACGTGTTCACGTTACCAACCACTTCGGTCAACGTTACTTCAAGTGCTCAGAATGTCGCCGCGACGCTCGGTATTGAGAGTGAAAAGCCATTCAACAACGGGACGATCCTGTTGCACCGGCCTGGATTTCTCATCACAGATTCCATTGACTTCGATGGCACCAATCGTACGGCTGGCAATGCATTGGCAGGAACCTATCAGGTCACGCTGCCCATCCCGCAATTCGCTCCACCCGGCACCTGGCTCATGGAAGTGATCCTTGAAGATTCTAACGGAAGAGAAACCGTGTTCGGTCGCGGCGTCTCCGCATCGTTCACTTATGATCATGCGTTAGACTCCGCTCAGGCCAGCCTGATCTTTGTCACCAACACAGGTCCCGTGGATCAGACGTCACCAGTGCTCTCGTCGTTCTCGATGAATATGGCTGCGGTTAATGTCACGAGTGACTCTGCACCCCTAACCTTCACCTTTCGGGTCATTGACGATCTCTCCGGATTGGCGTCAGCCAGGTTGGCCTTGCTCACGCCTTCAGGTGAAGCTCTCACAGAAATCGATGTGAATGCCAGCCATCGGACGTTGGGCACTGCTGTCGACGGTGCCTATCAAGTAGCCTTCACCTTTCCTCCAAGTATGCCCAGCGGCATCTGGAACCTAACGCTCTTCATTCGTGATGAGGGCGGCAACCTAGCTTTCTACGACGACGGTACCAGTGGTGATCTGTTTCCTGGATCGGGGAGCGTCTCGTTCACTGTCACCGGCGCTAGTCATGACTACTGGGCCTGGATGTACCCGCTCACCCAAGGCATGGCAGGTACGAATCTAACCGACGACTTCGAAGGCGATGGTATCGACAATCTAGCAGAATACGCCTTCGGTCTCTTCCCTGACATTAACGATAGCAGCCAAGCCCAACTTGATCCTGTTAGTGGTGCGGCGGGTATGCCTTCCGGCGCTCTACTTTCTGGCCATGTGTTAGAAATCACCTACATCCGCCGCAAGGCCGGAACTGGCAGCGGGCTGACCTACGGCGCCCAATTCAGTTCGACCATGCAGTCGACCGGCCCCGGCGCCTGGGCCGTTGCGCCAGGCGGCGCAGTCACCAGTGTAAATGACCTGTTTGAACGCGTGGTGATCACCGATCCCAACCCAGGTGGCTCTGCTCGCTTTGCTAATGTGAGGCTAATGCTGACACCGTAGAGTAGAGCTAGGATCTGGCTGGCCTAAAGATTAAAGGATTTTAATCGCTCATTCATCCACTTTTAACGGTTGCGCGATTTAAGTGTCCTTAACTTCCTTAAATTCCATCTCGTAGTCCCATGATCTTCCAACGCCTAAGATTCAAGCTCTATTGCTAACGCTTTGCTCAATTGGCCAGCGTCATGCTGGTATCACTCCAACGTTCTCCAGTGATGCAGCAACTATCGCATGTTGGGTCAGCCGATCATGCATGTGGCGCGAATCACAGCCCCCGTGGCGGCGTTCTTTGGAGGAACGCATGCAGTGACAGGAGCGACTGGAGTTGTTCCAGCTTGAGGCTCTGAGAGCCCTGCCAACGTCACTGTTGGTGAAGAGTTCACTTGGGTCTTTCGTGTGATGGGTGAGACAGTGCATTCTTACACTGTGCGTGGGTTGCCTGAAGGTATGGTCTAGTCAGAGTTGGTATTGGGCAAAGGAGTCAGTAGCTTTGGCGGCGTGTCCGAAGAAGCGGGAACGTTTCACGTCGAGATCATTGGTTGGC
>JAACDM010000319.1 GCA_009936795.1 Verrucomicrobiaceae bacterium
CCAGGCCAACGGACAAGGAATGGCGTACGATGCCCACCTTCCCATTGATCTCGCTTCACTCCCCGCCATGGCTTAGCACCATCGTGTTTATAATCGCGGCGCATCGCAATGACCGTGGGCACCTCAGGCCCGTTGTCCGAGGCGAACATCACAAGGGTATTCTCCGCGATGCCGAGCTCGTGCAGAGTCTTCATTAGCTCGCCAACTATCCAATCCATCTCGAAGAGGAAATCACCATGCGGCCCAGAACTAGTCTTGCCTTTGAAGCGATCAGCAGGGAATGACGGCAGATGCACCGCTTGCATAGAGTGAAAGAGAAAGAACGGTTTCTCAGGAGTGACCTTCACATGGTCGCGAATAAACTGCTGGCTCTTCTCCAAAAAGACGAGATCCACCTCCTCGACATCAAAGTTAGGGGCGATCAGTCCTGACCGATTGTCATTGGCGTATGGATGTTTTGGTAAATTCGTCTTATCAATGACATCTGTCGGTGGCACAGGAATACGATCCCCTTCCATGTAGGCATAGAGCCAATCTGTTGTTGGGCAGCAGACAGTGCCGTAGAACTGATCAAAGCCACGATGGATCGGCGAATCTAACACAGGGCGTGAGTAATCGATTTGCCCCACGCCTTCCACACCGCGCTCGTTAATTCGATTCCCGTCCTTATCCATGAAGCTCATGCCGACATGCCACTTGCCGAAGAGTGCCGTAGCATAGCCATTCTCTCGGAGCATGCCTGGCAAGGTCAATCGCTCTGGCTCGATCATGCAGGGCCCACCCACGCCGGCGAAGACGCCTCGAAAGCCCGTACGAAACGCCATGCGTCCGGTCAGGATACTATACCGCGTCGGCGTGCACACCGTAGACGGACTGTGTGCATCCGTGAAGCGCATGCCATCCTTGGCCAACTGATCCAAGTTTGGCGTCGGTATCTTCGAATCGGGATTGTAACACCCAACATCGCCATAGCCGAGGTCATCGGCTAAGATGAAGAGAATGTTCGGGGCAGTTGCCCTCAGCAGAGGACAAACTCCCCAAAGAATCACAAAGCCTATCGCTAGTCGTTCACGCATGTGGCAGGATTACCACACCATAAGACGTCATGGCGAGCCTGGGTGTCATGGTTCATAACCAGCGATGCCAGACCTCCACCGCGACGCCATGATGCTCGCCGGCTATGCGATGACTTGATGGATCGGCTCGGCACCTTCGACGCCAACAAGCTTCTGATCCAGCCCACCGTAAAAGAAGCTGAGGTTGTCTGGGTCAAGGCCTAACTGATTCAAGATTGTCGCATGGAGATTCTTCACATGAAAACGGTCACGCACAGCCTTCCCACCGAGTTCGTCCGTCTCGCCAACGCTAACGCCGCCTTTGATGCCTCCTCCGGCCATCCACATGGTGAAACCGTAGGCATTGTGGTCACGACCCGTGCCTTGGGCATACTCAGCGGTGGGCTGGCGACCAAACTCACCACCCCAGACAACCAACGTTTCATCGAGCATGCCACGTTGTTTGAGATCTTTGAGAAGACCTGCAATGGGCTTGTCAGTTTCGCCCGCGTGAAGGTTGTGGTTGAACTCTAAATCCCCATGCGCGTCCCAGTTGGCATCATTATGAGCACCACCGGAATATATCTGGATAAATCGGACACCACGCTCGACCAATCGCCTAGCCAATCAGCACTTCCGTCCAAAGTCTTCCGTTTGATCATTCTCTAAACCGTAAAGATCCTTGGTATAGGTCGGTTCATTCTCGATATCGATCGCCTCAGGAGCAGTTGCCTGCATCTTGTAGGCAAGCTCGTAGCTTGAGAGACGCGCTGCCAAGTTCGTGTTGTCAAAGCGGTCCTTCAAGTGGCCTTGGTTCATGTGATTCAGACAATCTAACAAAGTCCTCTGTTCTGGAGCCGACATGCCATTCACATGCTTGAGATTGAGAATCGGATCCCCCTGTGAACGAAAGACCGTGCCGGCGTAGCTCGCAGGCATGTAACCCCTTGTCCAGTTTTTGGCGCCACTGATAGGACCACCCTTCCGATCCAACATCACCACGTAACCCGGAAGATTCTCATTCGGACTGCCCAGCCCGTAATTCACCCAAGAGCCAAGCGAGGGTTTGCCGCTAATCAGCGAACCTGAGTTCATCATGAGCATTGCAGACCCGTGGATCGGTGAATCCGCTGTCATCGAGTGAACAAAAGCTATGTCATCAACGCATTCCGCTACATTCGGAAACAACGTAGAAATTTGCTTTCCACACTGACCATACTGATGAAAGTCCCATTTGGGTCCGACGACGCGACCTTCGTTCTTCTTTCCCCCGCGACCAAAGGTCTTCACCTCAATAGTTTTTCCGTCTAGCGGATACAAATGAGGTTTGTAATCGAACGTGTCCATGTGGCTAGGGCCGCCATACATGAATAGAAAGATGACGCTCTTGGCCTTGCCGGGAAGCTTGGGATTCTTCGGCGTGAGCGGATTAGCATAGCCTGCCGCATTGGCA
>JAACDM010000320.1 GCA_009936795.1 Verrucomicrobiaceae bacterium
ACCTTATCCTCACTCAGAGGTGGCAGCTTCACAAAGCGCATGAACACTGGCTGCCCAGCAATGGCACAACGCACGTTGTTACCCTTTACCTTAGCCTGATCCACGACCGACTTCACACCCATCTGCATCTGCGGGATGCGAGTCGCATCCGAAGAAGGATCTCCCTCGAGATCATGATGAAAGAAGCGCGTGAGGGCCAGTGACCCTTTCGAGCCACCAGAAATTGTAGCAAGGCTCACCCGCTGGGAGCCGAGATTGATAACCGTTGAGGTAGATTTGGTTGCCATAGATGCGATGCGATATCGAAACGAGACTTCAGTGACAGAAAGATCCGAAACTAACTAGAAGAATCGTTCAAATAATTGTCGTAGTAGAGATCACGGAAAGGAGTCTGATTCTTCGGCAGCAGCTCCATCTCTGGCGCAGCCCCGGCCTGAGCCTTAGTCATCTTTTTCATATCCGCAGCGACTGACTTGCCGGCATACTTGATATTGATAGCGTAACCGGCAAGATCTCCCTTAGATGGCCGGGCTTTTCCGGTGATCCGAGCAAACTCCCTTGGCGGCAAGTAGACTGCCACAGCCTGATTCTTACCTACAGCGACGTTCGGATAGGTCCCACTGTGCTTCACAAGCTTCTTCTTATTGTCACCACCCTTGATCACCAAGAAGACCTCAATTTCCAAAGCATCGGGCAAATAGCCATCCTTCGGTGGCTTTGCGGAACTCACTTGAAAGATGACCTCAGCCTCAAGCCAACCTCGCTCCGGCTTAAACGACTTCTTAGAACCCTTAAGCGTAAACTGAGGAGACTCCACGGTGTCTACGTTGAACTTACCGATCTTTACCTTCGCCTGCGCAAATATAGAATCCGAGGCACCCGCGAGGGCAAAAATAAGGGCGATCAGCGCCGAGGCGCTGCTGAATGAAGGGTTTCTCATAATCCTTTAGGTGCGAGTGGGCCGAGAATGGTTCGAATATGTCGCCATGGCTAGAAATTTCTTAATAAAAAATTACACGCTAAAAAATTCACTTTTCAAGCCTTTTCTCCTCTTATTTCAGGGGCCACAGACTGATCGCGGCGGCAAGGAGAACTGGCGTAGATGCCTTGGGGTTCGATCTCGAATCGCCGATTTGAGAATCGATGGCTTGCCTACGTTTTGCTATGATCACTCGACGTCGTGCGAGACAATTCGTCACTGTTTAGTGGGCTCCAGCCCCCCACAAGACGACAGGGACCGTTTTAAGAAGGATCTTAGCATCAAGCCAGAGCGACCAATTGTCGATGTATTCCAGGTCCAGAGCTACCCACTCGTCAAAATCAGTGATGCGGTTTCGGCCCCCAATCTGCCAGAGACAAGTAATACCAGGCTTCACACTGAGGCGGCGGCGTTGAGAACTCTGCTCGATCTTAGCCACTTCATCTACCGGCAGGGGTCGAGGTCCCACAAGGCTCATTTGACCGAGGGCCACATTCACGAGCTGAGGCAACTCATCAATGCTCATGCGCCTGAGGAAGCTTCCGAACTTAAATACCCGAGGGTCGTTGTCGATTTTGAAGACCGGCCCCGACATTTGGTTATCCTCTTGCAGAGCAAGCTTCTGGGCTTCCGCGTCCTGCACCATTGTCCGGAACTTGTACATCGTAAACGGGCGCCCATAAAGACCACCCCGCTCCTGACGAAAAACAACGGGCCCTTTCGAAGAGAATCGAATCCCGATTACGGCGAACAGACAAATGGGCGACGTCGCCATAATAAGCACCAACGCCACCAACCGATCAAAGAAGGTTTTGAGCAACAGAGCCCACGATATTTCAGGAGTAGAGCGGAACACGAGCATAGGCTTGCCCCCAATCATCTGAAAATCCGGGCGTGCGATCGACGTCTGAAAGAAATCGGCCGCCACCCAGACCTCCACTCCTTCTACCTCACAGGCAGCCAGTGCGTCGGCAACTTCATTGAAATGCACATGCTCTGCCGCAAAGATGACTCTCGATACACCCTTGTCGTGAAGCACTTGCATCAAGTCTTTGCGCTTGGTTTCCCTCACATCAAATCGAGCGACGACATCCATTTCCATACGCTGCTCGATCGGAATGCCATTAAAGACAACATCCACATCCTCAGGCATCCCAATGAGAACAACCGGCTGACTTAGTTCACCGGTCCGAAGCTGATGACGAAGGAACGTCTGGTAGACTCGCTCTCTCAAGAGGAGAAGGGTCCCAGCCAAGGCCGAGAAGATGATGAGAACAGCACGACTCTCATTCTCCATTTTAAAGAAGATGACTGCGCCACCAATGACCACGCCTATGTAGACGACAGCTTGGGCCATTTGTCGGAGGGACGTCCAAACGGTCTTCTGGAGGGGATCGAAATAAAAACCTAGATATTCCAGGACCAAAGGTGTGAACGGCACGACAATAGCCATGATCCAAAGGAAGTAGCCGAACTCCGCGATGGTGACGTTCGTGATCACCCCCCACTCGGGGAGATGATAGCGCAACCACCAGCTGAACCAAAAAGTAAGAGCCAGGATCACACTATCGATGATCTGGTTCAGCTGAAGACTAATCTCCTCTTTCCGGGCGAGCATGCTCTCTAAAAACTACATTTGCCAAAATAGACAAGCGGCGATTACTGATAATTGATGGTCCCTACGCACCCCGCCATTGTTGGTGCCGTCGCCGATCGCGACACCCTCACCGCCCTTCCTGATCTTGAGGACATCATTCAACTGTGCGATTATGTAGAGTTTCGCGTCGATGCCCTGCTTGAAAACGAGGCCCTCCTCGTGCGCCGTCTCGCCGATTGCTCCCGACCGATTCTCATCACGGTAAGAGACCCTGTGGAAGGCGGCCTGTTCAACCTTACGCCCCAAGACCGTCAGCAGCGGATGCTCGATTTCCTCCCGCATACCACACTTCTCGATATTGAGATCCGGAATCTTGAAGCCTTCGGCCAAGTGGTCAGCAAGGCAAAGTCCCAAGGGGTGAGCATCGTCGCGTCCTACCACGACTTCTTAACCACTCCACCTCGAGAAAGCCTCGATGAGGCCGTCCAACGAGGCCTGGCGGGCGGCGCAGATATCATCAAGCTAGCCGTCACCACCGAGAACGCCCTCGATCTGCACACACTGCTGCAATTGCAGGAAGACACTCGTTCGCAAGCCCCATTGACGGTCATGGGCATGGGCGTCCTGGGCATGAGCTCTCGAGTCGTCGCCGCCCAGGCAGGCGCATTGCTGACCTACACCTACCTCAAAGAAGCCAACGCCCCCGGCCAATGGTCGGCCCATCTCATGAGGCATCTCTTTGATGAACTCGGAATCGAACGCCCAAGTTTAACATCCTAAAGTATTGCTTGAACACTGTTCAAAAGAACACTATTCATGATTTACCATGAATAGACTCGATCCACACACCTCCATTCAGATCTCAAATCGCCTCAAGTCACTCTTCGACAGCGCGCGCCGTTATCAGCAGCGCCGTTCGCGCCCGCTGATCCGATCAATCACGCCACGGAATTTCCCGCAGGAGCGTCAGCTAGAACTCGGGCTTCAGCTCGGGCGTTAGGCTCCCTGTTGTCGCAGGTTACTTCGACTAAGCATGCGGAAGTCTCCGGATCGCACAGTCACGCCTTGTTTGTCTAACCGATCCAGAATCGGCATCAAAATGCGTCGTGTCGTTCCGATTGTCTGACGCAATTCGCTCACGGTAGCTTTCTCGTTGGCCTTCATGAAGGCAACTACCAAATCCTTCGCAGTATCAAAAGCGTCTGACAAAAGCGCACATTTGTCCCCGAGATCGATGACTTCACCTGTCTCCATGAGGAATCGGAGAGCTTGTTGATCATTTGGCGTTGGCGCTAGTTCCTTGGGATTCGGCGGCTCGAGAGGCTCCTTTTTTAAGTCTCTAAGAATGCGATCCCCTGCCGCACGCAATTCCGGTGGCAAGGTTGGCCGATGGTCCACGTGACGTACAGCACTACCAATCTTGCGAAACGTGTTAGCACAAAGAGCGTCGACAAGGACTTCAAACAGACTGGGAGCGGGCAGTCTGGCTTCGACTTGCGCACGCAAGTCACGCAGCGACAAGCCGCCCTGGTCAGGATGAGACTGATGATAACCTTTGATGATTTGAGCAACCTCGTGCATCACTGCCGCCCACCACTCGCGATGTACCAGCCAACTCCCCGCTGCTTCCATTTCACCAGACTCTGCTAGCGCATCCACCACGGCCGCAATGGCTACCGCCGAAAACGGCGATTGCCTCAAAAGACCTTCTTTCGTCACAGCACGATCTCGCTCTAGCAACGAACCCACGACCGTCTCAAGGTTCATTGGTGCCGCCGACCGACTCTTGAGAAACGTCGTCTGTGCATTCGAACGAAAGCCGCCCTCACTAGGCGCGGTATCCAGCACAATCCCACCCGCGAGGGAACTCGTCTTCGGCCAATCTCGGATGACGTAGCCATCTCCATAGAAGGCAAAGACCGGCTGATCAAAACGCAGTTGGGCAAGCCCAGACTGCCCGGGCATCATGGCCTTTGTCGCATAAAAGTATACCCTAGCAGAATGACTAGCACCGCCGTGATGCCAGCGAACACGTTGGCCATTCTTGATGGGTTTAGACGAAGCCGGCTGCCCGGGAATCTCGCGTTCGGAGCGTTCCATGAAAACATCTAACACTCGACTCGTTTCTCCCAGATTTGCGAGGGTAACGATATCCCCCCGGCGTACCTGTTTCCGCTCTTGTTTGGCCACACCGACATCTGTTAGGTTCACAGCCGTTCTCATCCCCGGATGCGCCGTCTCCACATTCGCGCTGTGCGATTGTAAATTTCGAATCGACGTCTTCTCCCCAGACGGTTGAAGAATGGCAGCATCACCTTTCTCCAGGACACCGCCGGTCAGTGTTCCCGTAACCACCGTACCCACACCTTTGGGCGAGAAGGCCCGATCGACATGAAGACGCGGTTTACCAAGATTGGGACTTGGCTCCACATCACGTAGTGCGATCGCAATTGCTGATCGCAGATCGTCCAGCCCATCACCACCAATGGCCGATACCGGCACGATAGGAGCGTCCTCAAAAACTGTTCCTGACAGTTGCTCTTGCACACCAAGAATGGCATCCGACGGATCTTCTAACAAATCACTCTTCGTCAATGCAACCACCGCACGTTTCACGCCCAGGTATTGAATGATCTGCACATGCTCCTCAGTTTGCGGCATCCAACGGTCATCGGCCGCAACAATGATTAGCGCTAGATCGATCGATCCCACGCCCGCTACCATGTTCTTCACAAAGTCTGCGTGACCGGGAACATCCACCACACCCAAGCTACAAACCAAGGCACCATCATCCGGATCTGGAACATCTAGGTGCGCAAACCCCAGATCAATCGTCATTCCGCGCGCCCGTTCCTCAGGCAAGCGGTCAGGATCGGTACCCGTGAGAGCCTCGACCAAGGTACTCTTCCCATGATCGATATGACCGGCCGTGCCTATAATGTAGTGCTTCTTCTGCGCCATGAACGTGGGTCACTCAACGCACGCGACCGAATCGCCTCAAGAGAAATCTCGTTTACCCCGCACCAGAACCGCTACACTGCGGCAATGACACGGCAACTCCTCCTGTTCTGTATTCTACTGGCGGTCGCCAATGCACAAGATTGGCCTACCTACCATGGAGATCCCACCGCATCCCACTATTCGCTGCTGGATCAGATCGATCGAGAAAACGTCACCAAACTCAAGCCGGCCTGGATCTTCCGCACCGAGAGAAGCGGCACGCTACAGTGCAACCCACTAGCACTCGGGGGCCGGGTCTATCTAGTAGACCAGGATCTCCGGCTACACGCTCTCGAGGGCCATACCGGACAACTCATTTGGACATTCACGGCACCTCAATCGTCTCGGGGCATTCAGCGGGGCCTTGCTCACTGGAAAGATCGCCTCTTCATCTCCGTTGGGCATTACCTCTACGCTGTTTCGATGGAAACGGGGAAGGCGATTCCTGACTTCGGTATGAATGGACGAATCGATCTTCGCAAGGATCTCGACGTGGACCCTCAAGTCTTCTCTGTTTCGCTCCGGACGCCAGGAACCATCTACAAGGACCTTCTCATCATCGGCTCAAATCCAGGTGAAGGCCCTCAGCTCACCGCCCCTGGCCATATCCGCGCTTTCGATGTGCGCACAGGAAAACGCCAGTGGATCTTTCACACCATTCCACATCCGAACGAGCCAGGTTTCGACACCTGGTCAGTCGATAGCTGGCAGAAGGTCGGTGCCGCCAACTGCTGGGGTGGCCTCTCTCTTGATGAACAACGTGGTCTCGTCATCTTTGGCACGGGCTCCGCAGCCTACGATCACTACGGTGGCAATCGATTAGGCGACAATCTCTACGCGAACTGTGTGATCGCACTCAAGGCAGCGACGGGCCAGTATGTCTGGCACTATCAAGTCGTCCATCACGACCTCTGGGACTACGACATCCCTTGCCAACCCAACCTCGTCACCGTCACCCATAACGACAAACGAATCGACGCCGTGGCCCAGTCCACCAAGATGGGCCACCTCTTCTTGTTAGACCGCAATACTGGGAAACCCCTCTTTCCTGTAGAGGAACGCCCCGTGCCGCAATCAGCCATTCCTGGTGAAATCAGCTCACCCACCCAGCCCTTCCCACTGAAGCCGCCGCCCTATTCGAAACAAAGTTTCACCGCAAACGACATCACTGATCTCAATCCAGCCGCGACCAAGGCAGTCGAAGACTTCATCGACGAGAAAAACATGTTGTTAGGAGACGTCTTCATCCCACCAGGAATACGCCCTTCGATCGTCATGCCGCAGTTTAACGGTGGCGGTGAGTGGGGAGGCGCCGGGTACGATCCTGAGACGGGCTTGCTGTTCATCAATTCCAGCAATGAAGCCGAGTGGCAGTCCATGATCCCGGCCAAACCCAGTCAAGGCATCACCAAGGGGCAGTTAGGCCAGCGTCTCTACCAGGCGATCTGCAGTCAATGCCACGGCACCACGGCACTACGTCCAAAAGGATCGCCGCCACTGCCTTCCCTTTCCACAGTCAGCGAACGCCTCACATCCGATCAAGTCAGCACCATTCTTAGGGATGGTCGCGGTGAAATGCCTGGCTTCGCAAACCTTGCAGACATCGAACGCAACGCCATCATCGCTTATCTCTTCGGTCGGAACACGAAGGACAAGATCCCGCTCGATCAACTCAGCCAATCTTGGACCGAAGACATTCCCTACGTGAGCACTGGCCACCACGACTTCCGCGACCCCCAAGGCTACCCGGTCAACAAGCGCCCTTGGGGCACCCTAACCGCGATAGATCTCAATCAAGGCACACTAGCCTGGCAGGTTCCCTTAGGCACCTATCCTGCTCTTGAAAAACAAGGTCTCCCACCGACAGGTTCATTCAATATTGGCGGTCCGTTAGTCACTGCCGGTGGCCTCGTGTTCATCGGTGCCGCCATGGACGAGCGCTTCCACGCGTTCGATAAAGACACTGGCAAACTGCTTTGGGAGTATCAGCTTGAAGCAGGCGGCTACGCCTCTCCCGCCACTTACAGTGTCAATGGTCGACAGTATGTCCTAATTGCCGCCGGTGGCGCTGGGAAACCCGGAACGAAGTCTGGGAATGCTTACTACAGTTTCGCGTTGCCGTGAAATGCACGCCACGAAAGATTGATACCCTTTCAAATGCCATGCTATAGGAACCTATCGACGCCAGAAATCCCTTCGACGACCTCCATCACATGCCATGTCCGACAACACCCCCCAGAAAGACGAATTCCTCAAGGCAAGCCAGGCAAAGGACAGCAACCTCATTGCCGAGTTCATTGGTTTTATGAAAGAGAATAAGAAGTGGTGGCTTGCTCCCATCCTCATCGTACTACTCGCGTTAGGTACACTTGCTATGGTTGGCGGCAGCGGCGTAGCGCCGTTTATCTACTCGCTCTTCTAACCGACCAACGACGTCGGCCAACTCAGTTCAACAGGCGATCGACGGCCTCCAGGGCGCCGTAGGGCAACCCCACACCCAATGACAGCACTTCGGGCTCCCGCGGATTCACCCGAACAAGCGGCGCGCTCAACGAACTTGCAGTGTGTTCTGAAAATCGTCGTACCGTAGGAACACTCGTTCCCGCACCGAACTCGACCACCACCACGGGAACTTCTAATAACCCATTCATCCATTGGTGGAAACGCTTCTCTTGTTCTATCGTCCTTTGCGCAATCCAGTTCCAATCGCCGAACATGAGAATATTTGGACGCGCCAAGCCCCCACAAGAGCGACACGCGGGCAACGGCGCTTGAGCTCGCATGGTGTCCGCGCAGACCTCTACTCGAATGTCTCCAAGAGCCCAAATCGCCTCTGTGCATCCCTCTAAACACTGGAGGTGGTGGATACTACCATGACGCTCAACGATATGTTCCTCAGAGAATCCCGCCATTTGAAACTGGCCATCTACATTCGACGTGAACACACCGTAACCATGAGGCTTCGACTCCGCATAGGATAACAATTTGGCAAACCCAGCATGCGGAATCGTCTTCTGATAGAGATCCAATCGATGCCCATAGAATCCCCAACCTAATTCCGGCGCATCTCTAAATCTATCAGGCGAAGCCATCTCAACGAAGTTGAACCCAAGGCTCTTGTAGGCTGGGTAGGCATTCCAAAAGCCCTGATTTCCACGAAAGTCTGGTAACCCGGAATCAACACCCATTCCTGCTCCCGCCGTGATCAGAACCGCTTCGGCATCACATAGCCAATCCCGAGCCTTGTCCAATTTCATCTTCATAATTGAAAGAGAAGTGACAGAGCGCCCGATACCGGTCAAGGTCACCCCATGCGATTCCTTATAATCCTGAGCCTTGCTTTCGGCCTTACCGCGACCCAAGCAGAAGATTCTCCTAAGCTCCTGCCCGGAGCTCATGCACATAACGACTACAAACACGCAAAGCCACTTGAGGATGCTCTTTCTCACGGGTTCCAAAGCGTGGAAGCAGATATCTTTCTCATCGATGACCAACTTCTCGTGGCTCATGATCGGCATGAAGTGAAACCGGAGCGCACCCTTCAGGCGCTCTACTTAGATCCGCTCAAGGAACGTGCAAACAAGCACAACGGGCACATTTACGCAAAGAGTAAGGAACCCTTCTACTTACTCATCGATTTCAAATCGAAAAGCGAGCCTACCTACAAAGCGCTACATCAAGTCCTCACACAGTATCAGGACATGCTTACGGAATTTAAGGACTCTCAAACGAATCGCAAGGCCGTTACGGTGATCGTGTCAGGAAATCGTCCAGCTGAACTTCTTGCCTCACTCAAACCGCGACTGGCAGGCCGCGACGGTCGCTTGAGCGACCTTGAAACTGCAGATCCGCAATTCACGCCTTGGATCAGTGACAACTGGAACAACCATTTCAAATGGAGAGGCACCGGCGAGATTCCAAAAGCAGAATGCGATAAGCTAGAGGCAATCGTTAAACGTGCCTACGAAAGGAAGCTTCAAGTGCGCTTCTGGGCCATCCCAGACAACGCCGAGTCGTGGGGGCTCATGCGCTTGAGCCACGTCGACTTCATCAACACAGACAAGTTAGGCCAACTGAGCACGTTCCTCAGCCACCCTTCGAAGCACTGACATGCTTCTCCACATCTTCGGAGAAGTAACGTAAGAGACTCTCCGTCACGTGAGGAGCGGCCATGCCCAGGCCACAGGCGCTGGTGGCCTTCATCGTAGAACCGATGTCTTCGACTTCTTCCCTCCACGCCGCCATGTCTCCAGGGCCTGCGCCACCGTTGAGGCGCTCGGTGAGACGCTGAGTCCCGATGCGGCAGGGGAAACACTTGCCACAAGACTCATGGGCGAAGAACTCCATCGCGCCATGCGCAACCTCGACCATGTCACGAGTATCATCGAAGACCATGATGCCACCCGCCCCTAAAAACGAGCCTTTCCCTCGAATGCAAGGTTCATCGAGCGTGACGTCCATGTCATCTCCAGCAAGAAAGCCGCCTGACAAACCTGCCATGGTCACCGCTTGGATTGTCCGACCTTCTATTGGGCCGCCAGCCCACTCATGGATAAGCGTCTTGAGGGGGAAACCAAAAGGGACTTCATAATTCCCGGGACGTTGCACGTCGCCAGACAAACTGATCACTTTCGTTCCCGCATGATCGCCCGAGCCAAGCGACCGGTACCATTCTGCACCGAGCCGGGCAATGTGCGAAGCCGATGCTAACGTTTCCACATTATTCACAACCGTAGGCAAATCATCATACCCATGGGTAACAGGAAACGGAGGTTTGTTACGGGGAAAGGGATGCTTGCCTTCCAAACTGTTGAGCAACGAACCTTCCTCACCACAGATATACGCTCCTGCACCACGACGAATGTAAAGATGGAACTTAAAGTCCTTTCCTTGGATGCCGTTACCTAACATGCCAGCTGATTGCGCTTCATCGATGGCCTGCTGCAAGATGCCTGCAATCTCCGGGTACTCATACCGCAAGTAAATGAATCCTTGGGGAGCTCCCGTCGCATAGGCTGCCAGAATCATGCCCTCAATCAGGGCATGCGGGTCGTGCTCCATGATCGTGCGATCTTTAAAACAACCAGGCTCACCTTCGTCCGCATTGCAGACAATCGATTTGGGATCGCCAGGTGCCTCGGCCACGGCTTTCCATTTCACGCCTGTCGGGAAACCTGCACCGCCTCGACCAGCCAGCTTGGATTCCGTGATCACAGTGACCAGTTCTTCAGGCGTTCCCGCAAGGGCTTTCTTGAGGCCTTCGTAACCACCGGTCGCCTGATACCCTGCTAGAGTCGAGCGCCCCTCCTCACGAATACCTCGAAAGACACATTCCTCAATCTCACCAGGATTCGTCACTGGCATCGGAGACGGTACGTGTTGCAGATCGTCTTTTGTCGTGCCAACCAAGACCCGGTCGCCCAAAATCACAGGCACGGGTTCGTCACAGCGACCCGCACATGGCATCGCCGTCGCTCCTTGATCCCCAAGTGACTCTAACAGTTCATTACCACCACGTTTGCAACAGACGTTTCCTGTGCACACACGCGGAGCCTCCTTTCCTGGAGCCTCTCGCGAGAAGTGATGGTAAAAGGTCACCGTCCCGTAGAGTTCGGCCAAAGGAATCTTCAGTGCTTCCGAGACGGCCCGAATTGAAGACTCGGACAGGTAGCCATCACGGTCATGAAACGCATGGAGCATGGGAAGCAGCGGCGCAGGTGCCGCTTGCCAGGCATCGATCAGTTGCTGGTCAGCCTCAGAAATCATAATGGGAACCTAGAACCACATTTCCGCCGTGAAAAGACCGAATCCCATTCAAGCACGAGCTGTCACTGATGGAGAGACGGCGAGCTTGCGTTTGCGGAAGTTCCTCCGAATGCTCAGAAACGGTTTCTCCACCAGGTGGTATCCCAACGCCGCGAGCAGAAAGGCAATCACGATCACCGCCGGCATGAACCAGGCCGTTTGATCAAGCGTCGTCTCACCCACACGCAGCTTTGCCAGTCCCCACACCGGCAACATGTGGCTCAAGAAGAGGCCGTAGGATAGGTTCCCCAAATACTCATCCCAAGCCTGCCGTTTCTTCTTCGCCAACCAAATCATGAGTGGTACTCCAACCATGATGGCAATGTAGACCTCATAATTCTTTCCCAAACACCACTTCGTATCGAAGGCCTCGCCCTTCATCACGGCATAACCGGCCATGACACCGAACAAGCCAATCACTGCCACATAGAGTAGGCCCAATTTCACCCAGGCCGATTTCTCACCCTTCATCCCATCAAACGCATACGATCCTAACAGAAAGATGAACAACACGCCAGGAATCAGTCGATACGCCCACGTATCCGCGTTCATCCCAAAGAACCACATCGACCCCACAAAGAAGACCATTAAACTCGCGGGCACCACCCAATCACGAATCCGCCACAGAAGCACGAATGGGATGATCATGTAGAACTGCATCTCCGCGCCCAAGGACCACGACGGTTCAATCAAGGTGAAGTTCTGCACATCATCGATGTACATGAGGAAATTGAGAGGAATGAGGGTGATGTTATAAACCATCCGGAGCACCGTCGGATCGCCGTCCACCGTGCGCATATGTCCCTGGTCCACAAACATCGCAATCGGCAACATCGCTAGCATGAAGACCAGGTACTGAGGCAAGATCCGGCAGCATCGATCTACCATGAAGATCCCAAATTTCCCCTTGTCCATGTAGTAGGCTCTCACCAGCCCCGTCATCACATAGCCCGAGAGCATGTAGAAGATGGCCACAGCAAAAGGTCCCGGATTGAACCCGGGATCATTCACATCAGGACGAAACTGGAATTCCGTTCCGGGAAGGCCATGGATTCGGACATCCAGGTGGCTCAGCAGCACCAGAAAAGCCAAGATCAGTCGCAGAGTCCCAAACATCTAAGCAGCCAACGGTGGAAATGATTTCTGGAGGGAGTGCACGTTCCATAATTCGCAGGCAGAATCATCATTGCAAATGGGAACTCTCCGTCCTGTCAGGATTGAGAGCCGAGCCGGCTGTTCCCCCGGGCAGAAGGCTCCATCATCGAGCAACTAGGCTCCATCATCGAGCAACTATCGCTTGCGTTCCCTCTTGCTAGGTCTCTACTGCCTCCCCGGGCTAGCGGTGCCTCCATAGCTCGGGGATTTACGGAGGCAAAGACGGTCATTTAGATCAACCAAACAACCTAACCTTAAACGAGTTATATGAATACAACGGAAGAACTTTCCGCATTTATCGACAGGTCATTCACGACCTATCGCGAAGGAAGCATCGTCAATGGGACGATCTTAGAAATTAAGCCCCAGGTCGTCCTCGTGGACATCGGCTACAAATCCGAGGGGGCGATTCCAATCACGGAATTCGAAGACGAAGAATTTGATGTGGGGGACGAGATCGAAGTCCTCCTCGAGCGCCTTGAGAATGACGAGGGCATGGTGGTCCTCTCCAAGGAGAAAGCAGCTCACAAACAGAACTGGGACAAGATCGTCGAGGTCTACCAAGACGGCGGCCTCGTCCGCGGCAAGGTCAAGTCCGTGGTCAAAGGCGGCCTCATGGTCAACGTGGGGGTCGAAGCCTTCCTGCCTGGTTCTCAAATCGATATCATTCCACCGAAGGACCTCGCCGAATATGTCGGGAAGGTCTTCGAATTCAAGATCGTCAAGGTCAACGACGACCGGAAGAACATCGTTCTCAGTCGTCGCGAAGTCATCGAGCAGGAACGCGCAGAGCTTCGCCAGAAGTTCCTCGGCGAGGTTCAGGTCGGCGACAAGGTCAGCGGCATGGTCAAGAACATCACCGACTTTGGTGTGTTCGTGGATCTGAGCGGCATGGACGGTCTCCTCCACATCACCGACATGAGCTGGGGTCGCATCAGTCACCCAAGCGATATGATCGCCATCGGTCAGACCGTCGAAGTGATGATCCTCGAAGTGAACCGCGAGAAAGAGCGTGTCTCACTCGGTCTCAAGCAAATGGCCAACAACCCATGGGAGAAGATCGAAGATCGCTACCCAGTCGGTCAGCACCTCAAAGGGAAGATCACTAAGCTCGTACCTTACGGTGCGTTTGTCGAAATCGAAGAAGGCGTCGAAGGCCTCATCCACGTTTCCGAACTCTCTTGGACGAAGCGTATCACGCGTCCTTCGGATATCCTCGAGCTCGATCAAGAAATCGGAGCCGTCGTCCTTGGCATCAACAAGGAAGAGCAAAACATCTCCCTCGGTGTGCGCCAACTCGAGCCCAACCCATGGGACGAAGTCGAGGATCGCTACCCTGTCGGCAGCCAGATCAGCGGCAAGATCCGCAACCTCGCCGCCTATGGTGCCTTTGTGGAACTTGAAGACGGCATCGATGGTATGATCCACGTCTCCGACCTCAGTTGGACACGCAAGATCAACCATCCTAGCGAGATCCTCAAGAAAGGCGAAGACCTCGAAGCCGTCGTCATCGACATCGACAAGACGAACCAGCGCATCAGCCTTGGTATCAAGCAGCTTGAGAATGATCCATGGTCCGAAATCGACACCCGCTTCAAGGTTGGTGATCTTGTGAAGGGCACGGTCGCGAAGATCGCTAGCTTCGGTGCCTTCGTTCAACTCCAGGACGACATCGATGGCCTCGTGCACATCTCGCAACTCAGCGAGGATCACGTCACTCGCGTGAAAGACATCCTCAAGGTCGGCGACGATGTCGAAGCCCGCGTCATTAAGGTGGACAAAGTCGAGCGCCGCATCGGTCTCTCGATCAAGGCCGCCAACTACGATCAAGAGCAACTCGAGAAAGAGACCAAGGCCTTCGAAGCCCTCCGTCCAAGCGCCGACCTCGTCGGTCTCGAGCACGCCTTCAACCTGGCTACCGAAGACTGGAGCCCAGGTCAAGGCGGCGATGCTGCTCCTGCAGAGAAGGACGAATAGCCCTCACCTACTTCCAAGCAAACACTTACAAGAGGCGCATCCGCAAGGATGCGCCTCTTCGTTTTACAGATGACAGAGCTTCTAGGAAGCGGGTTGAGAATATGGTCTACCGGTCCAACACAAGTTTCTCCAACACGCTCATCAAATGGGCACCTCTGAGCAGCAACGGCGAGCGCGAAATCATGATGTCGAGTGGCAGTGAGGCACGTCGATTTGGCCTAAACCATAGCAACGGCGATCTTTACCAGTATGGTCCCAACGATCCACCTCAATCCAGCACGATGGCACTCACACGTCGCGACGCTACTACAGGAAATGAAGTCGTGATAGTCAATGGTCTAAGTATCAAACTCATCCGAGGCACATCGAGATCGATGATGAGGCAAACTTCGCCTACCTTGCTAACGGTCATCGGGTGAGAATCGATATCACCAATCAGCCTGCCACCGCCGTTGAGTCTCTGCCGTTCGGCGGCAGTATACTCGCACCAGATCGGGAACGCGGGTAACTTTACTTTGCAGGGGGAGTCGGTCGACTAAACACAACGATCCTTAAAACCGAGACCGAAAGCTTTTCGACCCAAGACTATAGCTTTGTAACGAGGCCATCTGGTGATCTAGCTGTCGTTCCCGAAACCGACACGATCTATTTCTATGGCGTGCAAGGTTTTCCCGAGAAGTGCTCTTGGCCGAATTCAAATCAGGGAGATGTGATCGCTAGGTTGCAGTGCCGATTGCAGCATGTGGCTCCGTTAGAACATATCTGCCGCGCTTCTGTCCATTCAATCAATGTCGCCAGCATGCACGGCTACATGGTTTATGAATCGTGGCCTGACGCCATGTCAGTCATCATGGCCTCGAAATCCTATGCGCAAAGGGCCTCCGTCTATTTCACTCCAGCGCAACTTGCTGATTCAAATATCAGTGGCTGGACTGCCGACCCAGATCTCGATGACGCATCGAACGGGCAAGAGTATTTCCAAGGCACCTCTCCGCTCTCGGGTGACGGGAAACAAGTGGGTGCTGCGACGTTTGTTACCAGTGACGCCCGAACCCCGTTATACCGCGATCTCGCCTTTCTTCAAAAGCGGGCTATCAGCTCGAGGAATCCACCAATCTGACGGAGTGGATCCCAGTCGCAAGCGTCGTCTACAGACGGAAAGCTGGTTGCCTTGCCAGTACGGAGACCGTCATGGTTGGCCCCAGAGTATGGCCGTCAGGCTGGTCTGGAAGCTTCTATCGAATGGTGTTTGGAAGCCCGTAGGGCCACTCCTCGACTTTGCCTACGAACACCGAGGCCACCTTCTGTAATCATTCCTAGCTTGCTTGCTAGTTCAATTCGTATGCCTCGCCTGTCTCGGACATCATGCCGTAGCGCACCTTTCCCTGGAAGTCGATGCGTCGTCCTGCAGGCAAATCGGCCACGTTTTGTAAGCCATCTTCTTGGTCCGAACCACGGTTCCACGAGAGACGTTCACTCCCAACGGCAATGAAGGTGAGTTTGGATATGGCGGAATGGTCGTCATCGTTGAACTCGATAGCGCCCTGCCATTCAAGGGTGATGTCATGTTCCCAAATTCGGCTGTCGCCGCGACTGCCTCTCTCATCTTGATGCGCCGAAACGTCGGAGGTTCCCCAGATCTGAAGCTGAGTTTCACCCGTTCGCCTAGCCCACAACACAATGTCGGCCTTGGTCGTCTTGGCTCTGATGAGCGCATCCCCAATTGGCATGACATCAAGCATGCCGAGGTAGGCGTTCTGCACCAGCAGACGCGCGAAAGCATTGGGAATGCGAAAGGCATCGCCGCCAGCAGCCTTCGCGGCGTCTCCCAAGGTTTGCTGAAAGGAGAGCGGAACGGAGAAACGATCCTCGATGTAATTTTCCTGAACCCGTGCGTTTGATAGGGGAAGTCCGTTAGCATCTAGAGCCCTGCCCACCACTTTCGTCAGAATAGAACCTTTGGGCCTAGGCAAGTCGCCCAGGCATTCGTGCTCCAAAGGAAACTCAAGTTCTCCCTCTCTGTTCGGCATGTCGTCCAACTTGTGCACAGGGAAGCGCATGAAACGTTCGGCCATCACAGGTTTCGCAGCATCAGGAGTTTCCTCGAAGCGGTCGGCCACGTGATCGAGAAATCCAAGCACACTATCATTGCTGTCGAACATGACTGACCAGGCCAGAACCTTGCCTGAAGAATTCATCGTGCAGATCCCTTGGGGTACGGGCTGGGTACGCTTAAGTTCTTGATAAAGTTGCCCTTCGACGCCAGAAGGCGGATTTCGAACCATACCAGCTTTCAAGGCCACGGGAATGAATTCGCGCTCGATTCGGGCGATCACATCAGGGTTAGAAAACACGGCCTCACGGGCCGCTCCGGCAAACACTCAACAGCGTTTATCATCGACCGGCCGGTCAATAAACACCCACAGGATAATCGGCTTTTTCTCTACTTGCGAGGCTTTGAGGCCTTGGAGTAGGCAGGTCTTCCACTCAATCTTGCGCCAAGCAACATCTTCCACGCGGAGAGCAGCGACCTCTGACTCCAGTTCCTCCGTGCTCTTGAAGGAGGTTGGCGGTTCTGGCGCTTCCTCCGGTGCGTCTTC
>JAACDM010000038.1 GCA_009936795.1 Verrucomicrobiaceae bacterium
ACACAGCAGGTATGCTCATCGAGCGCCGCTCGAAGAAACCTTTGGTCATTACGGTCAAGGGTGCGATCAAACGGACGCCGTCGATCTTGCTCATTCAGAACGGTACGAATCACTTCAACCGCATACTCGACGGACCTCTTTTTCTGGCAGAGTTGCGACTTGAAGAGTTCTTTGTGAGAGCTCCGGAAGATTTAATTTTCGAGATGGTGGTCGACAATCCTGGTGGTCCCCGTCCGGGGCCCGTGCCTCCACGCCTGGAGGCCGACCTGTTCTTGGACCCAGAGAGTGGGCGAACTTATGTGCTGTCTGAGAAGGGTAAATGGTTTGAGTTGGGCACGCGAAACGATGTGGATCCGACGATGCTCCTCGTTCCCGGGACCTTTGGCGTAGAGCGGATTGGGAACCTTGCAAAAATGCTCATTGAGCCTCCGCTGCCTGTGGTCGCTGCCAGGCCGGTGAAGCTTCTGAATCAGCCTTTCCTCGGACTTGGGGAAGGGGCTGTGCGGGCACTGAGAGTTGAAGACATTGGACCAACGGAGTGCAATTGCGCCTTATTGCTCCATGATAATCGGCCCATCGCCTTGCATGTGATCGAGTCTGCTACGGGGAGCGCCATTGTTCGAGTCGGTAAACATCCTGACAATGTGGTGACCGATGCTATTGCCATCGCCAATGGGCAGGGCTTCATTGGGAAACTGGACAATGTTAGCAATCTGTTTCGCGTGGAGCGGTCAGTGCGCAGTTTTTCCGGCAGTGGGCCAATAGAGGAACCGAAGCCATTTGTGGTCAAGTTACCTGATCCGGAACGCCGAGAAGGTGAGTGGCGTTTCTTTAGTCAGTTTGACCCTGAAGGGCGTCTGGTTCTATTTTTGGATAAAGCGAGATGGCAGGCGGAAAGTCTTCTGGAGATCGACCTTGTAGCCTTGACGCCGAGCGACCGAAAGATCGCACTCCATTTGCCTCGGCTGCGTCTTGTTAGCGATGCTGGTTCTGATGTTGTCGCAGAAGAACTGGCTGGATTTCTGAGGCTAGCGTTGATCGAGCGTGATTTGGTTCCAGCGGATCAGATACAGATCTCTGTGAGGGCACAACCTGATGGTGGAGCCCTAATGATCTTTGACTTTGG
Organism: Verrucomicrobiaceae bacterium; assembly: GCA_009936795.1. Classification (GTDB taxonomy): domain Bacteria; phylum Verrucomicrobiota; class Verrucomicrobiia; order Verrucomicrobiales; family DEV007; genus JAACDM01. Next base: position 1,127 of record JAACDM010000038.1, read on the forward strand.
TCGGCCGCTTGAGATGGGAAAAGTTGATCTCTGTCTTCTGCCGCCTCCCGTTCAGCCGACGATCGACTCGAGCGATGACTTTGTGGTTGAAGGTGGGCTTATCGAGATCCTGGGCAAGGATTTCGGTCGTCGCATTGATGACCTTTGCATCGTCTTAGCGCCTGCGGATGGCGTTGGGAGTAGTATTCCCTTGCGCCCAGTCTCGCTCAGTCCCGACGGCACACGAATTCTTGCTAGGGTCGTTGGGCCGATTTCGGATGGTCGCGTGAGACAAGTCATGCTTGCTCGAGGTATTGGGCGGACGCGGCCTATTCACTTGGGCTTCAGCGATGTCATCGTTCGCCAAGCGACCTGGGTGTGGCGTGGCAATGGGGCGGATCCTGTGGTGTCTCCTAACATTGTGCAGCCAGTGTTGGCTCAAGGAGAGATCATGCACTTCGCTGGGAATCTGGTGGATGGTAGCTTGGAGTTGACGATCGATCAGCCTTGGCCGGAGAACGCCGAAGTATCTATCTCGTTCACTGCGAATACGGATTCTGTTCAGTTGGATGCTTATGCGCCAGAGCTCTGTTTCACCGTGAGTGGTTCGACCGAAGAGTGTGCCGAACGTCTTCAGCGTGTGATCGAAGCTGCGTTTGTTCAGGGGGGCATGGCGAATGCCAACCAGGTTCAGGTGGAATTGAATGTCGCTGGTGATGAAGTCACACTAACGGCCAATGTATTTACCGAGGATGGGGTTAAAGATCCAATCACCAGCGGGCACTTAAACGTTTCTGTTAGTGAGGGAGATGATCCCTGTGCCCCACCGCCTCCTGTGGACTCAGATGGCGATCTCATCCAGGACACTTGGGAATCGGACCATTTTGAAATGCAGCCGCTTATGGTGGATGCGTTAGGTGATGCCGACACTGATGACGTGCTCAATCATGCCGAGTTTGCCTTTGCCACGGACCCATTTGTTAAGAACGACATGACTCCGCTTACGATAAGCCTCGATGAGGATGGGCACCCGGTGTTCGTTTATCAGCGTCACGTGGCGGCTGCAAATTTCTATCACTTTGACATTGAAACATCGCTCGATGGAGATCATTGGGAGCGATTGGCCAATCTTGAGACGCTGTCGATCATTCCGGTTGGGCTTGGGCTTCCTGTTGAGACCATCGTCACGAGGTGTTTGGTGGCCGCCGAGGACGTGACTCAGTCGTTTTTCCGCCTTCGGCTGAGCCCTCGTTCTTGAAATTAGGCGCAGGTTTTCCGATAATTTTACTGTTTATTGACAATCTGGGGTGCTTAGGGTTCCCTTGGTGGCATGACGTCTGCGTTTCGTGTCGCCCTTATCTTCATTGCGTTTGCCAGTCTGAGTGTTGCCGAAGAGGAGATCACTCGAGCTTTCACCGGAGCCAAGATCTTTCCCATCACCGGTGATCCGATTGATTCGGGCACCTTGATTGTGCGTGGATCAACGATCATTGCAGTTGGGAAGAACGGAGCCACTGAGATTCCGGAAGGTGCGGTGACTGTCGATGTTTCAGGCAAGGTGATGATGCCTGGACTGATTTGCACGCACAGCCACATAGGGCAGGTCAGTGGTGGAGACTCGTCCGCTCCGATTCAACCTGACGTCAGGGTGTTGGACTCTATCAATGTTCGAGATGCCTCGGTGCGCAAGGCGCGAGCCGGTGGCTTGACAACGGTTAATATCATGTCAGGTTCAGGTCACCTCCTCAGTGGACAGACGATCTATCTGAAACTGCGTAAAGGTGAAACGGTGGAGGATCTCATGATTCTCGATACTGGGGGCAAGCCACGTGGTGGCATGAAGATGGCGAATGGGACCAATTCGATTAAGACCGCTCCGTTTCCGGGGACTCGAGGAAAGAGCGCAGCGTTGGTGAGGGAGCAGTATATTAAGGCGCAGGCCTATCAGAAGAAACTGGCCGCAGCGAAAGAGGACCCGGGCAAAGCTCCAGAGCGCGATCTTGCGATGGAAGCCTTGGTGGAAGTTTTAGAGGGAAAGCGCGTGGTTCACCATCACACGCATCGGCATGATGACATTCTCACGGTCTTGAGGCTGCGCGAGGAGTTTGGCTTTCGACTTGTCCTCCACCACGTGAGTGAGGCATGGAAGGTGGCCCCTCAGATTGCCGCAGCCAAGGTGCCCTGCTCGATCATCTTGTTAGACAGCCCAGGTGGAAAGTTGGAGGCTCGAGACATCGAGTGGCGGAATGGAGCCGAACTTGAGAAGCTCGGTGTGGTTACTTCGTTCCACACAGACGATCCGATCAATGACTCTCGCTGGTTTCTTCGGTCGGGCGGGTTTGCTGTCCGAGCGGGCATGTCACGGCATGGAGCGCTTTATGCGTTGACCATGGCAGGGGCGATTCAGTTGGACATGGAAGAGCGAGTGGGATCGCTGAGTGCAGGGAAAGACGCCGATTTCATCATTCTCTCTGGAGATCCACTCAGCGTTTACTCGCGGGTGGAGGAGACCTGGATCGAAGGTAAACGCGTCTTTAATCTGGCGGATCCGGAAGACAAGCTTTGCGCCGTGGGCGGTGAAGGTGCGGGGAGCCCGCGTTTGACCAACATGTGTTGCTTCGATTTTCCTATCAAATAACTTGAGCGAATCATTCATGAAACTCTTCAATATCTTTCTCGGGCTGGCTCTGGTGACAGCGGCCCAGGCTCAACTTGCGATTCAGGGTGGGTCCGTGCATACCATGGAGGGCCCCGCCATCACGAATGGTGTGATCTTGATCAAGGATGGCAAGATTGAAGCCGTAGGGAGTGCTGAATCGATTACGATTCCTGAAGACTATCAGAAGCGTCAGGTGCCTGTGGTGATCCCTGGTGTCATCGATGCGCATACGACGGTGGGTTTGTCAGGGATTCTCAACATCGATGCCGATCAGGAGCAGTTGGAGAAGTCTGCGCCTATTCAGCCCGAGCTTCGTGCCATCGATGCTTACAATGCTCGTGATCCTCTGGTGACATGGGTGCGAAACTTTGGCGTGACGACGGTGAACACAGGACATGCGCCAGGAGCCGTGATTTCTGGGCAAGCCATGATCATCAAGACCCATCATCTCAACGTCAGTGATAGTAACTTGTCGCCGTTCTCGATGGTGATGGGAAATCTTGGGTCCAAAGCACTTGCCTCTGGAAAGGCCGTGCCCGGTACGCGGGCGAAGGCTGTGGCGATCTTGCGTGCAGAACTTTTGAAGGCCCAGGGCTACCTCAAGAAGCTTGAGGCGAAAGATCCGGACAAAGCTCCTGATCGAAATCTTCGTTTGGAGGCACTCGTTGCCGTCCTGAAAAAGGAGGTCCCGTTTCTTATCACGGCTCATCGACATCATGACATCCAAGCTGCTCTTCGATTGGCCAAAGAGTTTGAATTTCGTCTGGTTTTGGACGGCGCTAGCGAGGCCTATCAGTTGGTGGACGAGATCAAGGCTGCTGGTGTTCCGGTCATCGTCCACCCCACGATGATGCGCAGCTATGGCGACGCTGAGAATTTGTCTTTTGAGAACGCGAAGCGTCTCCACGATGCCGGTATTTCCATTGCGTTACAGAGCGGTTATGAGGCCTATGTTCCAAAGACGCGAGTCGTTCTTTTTGAGGCAGCAATGGCGGCTGCGTATGGGCTGCCCAGGGAAGCGGCGCTTGCCTCGATCACAAAGGGCGCTGCCAAGATTCTCGGGATCAGTGATCGTGTAGGCTCATTGGCACCTGGCAAGGATGCCGATCTCGCTCTCTATGACGGGGATCCTTTTGAATACACGAGCCACTGCGTAGGCGTGATCATCGATGGGGCGAGTGTACCTGTGGCCAAGCGCTAGGCCTAGCGCGGTTGGAGTCGGCTCTTTGAACTCCCCGTGGGCTTTACCTTGCAGAGGCGAATCGGTGCGCTTATCCTGAGGTTGTTATGGACAGAAGATTCCTCTACAAATCGGGACTTCTGATCGCCTTTGGTGTCACCTTTGGAGGATTTGCGCAGGCAGAATTGCACAAGTTTACAAGCAAGGATGGTAGCAAGAGCTTTGAGGCTGAACTGACTCATTACGTCCCCAACCAGAAGTTGGTCGAGGTGCGCCGGGAATCCGGTAAGGTGATGAAGTTTAAGATGGCCGTTCTGAGCGAGGATGATCAGAAGTATGTCATGAAGCGAGCGCCGGCGCTCAAGGTGGCAAAGGACCTCAAGGTTAGCGCCAAGATTCAGATCGGCAAGAAGAAGGTCGTCAAGGCCAAGCCGACCAAGCGGACGACGATCCCTAAATCCTACCGTGTGACTTTCCGCAACACTTCGAACCTCAAGATGGAAGATCTTGATGTCGAGTATGAATTGCACTGGGTGCGAGACAATGGTTCTGGGCGCAAGGGTGAAGAGAAGGTTGTGGCTAAGGGCTCCACTCTCGTGAGTGCCGTATTTCCACGTCAAGATCTGTCTTTTAATACGGAAGCAGTCAACATTCTCTACAAAGAGCCCTTTGGGGGTACTGGCTGAAGTTCTTCGGCCAAAGCCAAGGGCACTTGAAAGGTCACTGGCAAGAAGACAAGTTTGTCTTCAAGAACAAGAGATCGTATGGCAGGAATCGTCGTTCGCGTGAAGAAGGGCGAGGAAGCACTTCTCAGTTGGGCGTCTAAGCCCGGCCTTGAGTAGAGTTCGCTGACAAACGATCATTTAACTAGCAAGTTCATTTTAACTAAAAGGGCGGCAATCGAAAGGTTGCCGCCCTTTCTCGTGCTCTCAGGTTCCGCAGAATGTCGCGCGTACTTCTTCTGCCGGCGTCGGGGCCGCTTCCAGATCTTCGAATTCGGGTCGGTCATCGAAAGGCCTTTCCAAGGCGTCGACCAAGCGGTGGAATGGAGCGTAATCTCCGTCTTGTGCGAATCGGATTGCTTCTTCGACTCGGTGATTGCGTGGAATTAAGACGGGGTTCGAAGTGCGCATGATGTCCACGTCGATCTTGTGCTCTCGCCAATCCTCTAACCAGGCTTGGCAGGCAATTGCTTCTTTGAAGAGGCTCTTAAAAGCCTCGGGATCATCATCACCCGAGGCGAGCTTCGTGAGATGACGGAAGAAGAGCGTGTAGTCGACAGATTGTTCTTCCAAAAGACCCAGCGTCCTCTTGAGGAAGGCTTCCCCGTCATGACTCTGATCGGAAAGGCCCAACTTCCGTTGATAGCCGGACAGATAATGTTCACGAAAGATCGACGTGAATTTCTCAATGACGCCTTCTGCTAGGGATCGTGCTTTCTCGAGGTCTGGAGAGAAGAGTGGGAGGATTGCTTCAGCCAGGCGCAGGAGATTCCATTGTCCTATGACCGCTTGGTTGCCCCAAGCGTAGCGGCCTTGGCGATCTATTGAGCTAAAGACTTTGTCAGTGCTGAAGGTGTCGATGAACGCGCATGGGCCGTAGTCGATGGTCTCGCCCGAAACGGTCATGTTGTCCGTGTTCATGACTCCGTGGATGAACCCAAGATGCATCCACTGCGCGATTAACTTGGCTTGCGCTGCGACGACACCCTCGAGAAAGGTCACGTAGGGCATTTCAGTATTTGCTGCGATAGGATAGTGACGAGCGATAGCATGATCTGCTAGTGTCTTCAGTGCGGAAACGTCGTTCTGAGCATAGAAGTATTGAAATGTGCCCACACGAATGTGACTGGCTGCCACTCGGGTTAAGATTGCTCCCGGTAGCAGCTCCTCCCGACGTACGGTTTCTCCGGTGCTGACGGCGGCCCAGGCGCGTGTGGTTGGCACGCCTAATGCATGCATGGCTTCGCTCAAGATGTACTCGCGCAAGACCGGTCCGAGAGCTGCCTTGCCATCACCACCGCGAGAGAACGGAGTTCTGCCTGCCCCTTTGAGTTGAATGTCACGGCGCTGATCAGATAGATTGAGAATTTCCCCTAGCAGTATCGCGCGGCCATCGCCTAACTGAGGCACCCAACCGCCAAATTGGTGTCCTCCATAAGCCTGGGCAAGAGCTTCAGCCCCTTTGGGTAAGGTGTTGCCTGCGAGCATGGCGAGTCCAGACGGTGACTTTAGCCATACGAGATCTAAGCCTAGATCTTCTGCCAGGGCTTTGTTTAGCCGGATCAGTTTCGGGTTGGGTACGTGGGCGGGAGCCACAAAGGAATGAAAGTGGTCGGGCAAGCGGGCATAGGTGTTGTCGAAAGGAATCACTCCGAAGTATCATGCAGATTATGTTTCCGGCAAGTAGGGGAGAGGGGGGCTTATGACAAGATCTCGTTAGTTTGCGGGGGCTCTAATGTTGCTATTCGCGTGGCTCTTTCATCGGCATTGGCCGCGATAGCTGCCGGAATTCGCGGCTACCTTCGATTGGTGAGGGCGCGCCACTGGTCATTCATATCAAAGCGCTCTTCGATTGACTTTCCGAGGTCGCTTGCAAAATCATCCAGTCGTTTGCGTGCTGCATCGGGTTGGAGCCGATGGTATTGCTCCACGGCTTGGGAGATGAGCTTGTGATTGTTGGGAGTGTATTTGAGTAGCTCCGCTAGGGCTGGTTGAGGGTTGTGTGAAATAGTGATGTCTGCGTACTCCGCGACAATCTCTCCCACGAGGTTCTCGGGGGCGTTCTCAATCCACTTCGGGGCCGTTTCGGGATAGGAACGGGCTAGGAGTCTGTCGGAGTTAGACTGACGGCTCCGAGTGATTTGGTTGTGACGGGTGATTCCAAGGACGTCTTTGGAGGCCGCGCTG
>JAACDM010000321.1 GCA_009936795.1 Verrucomicrobiaceae bacterium
ACAACGGAACCGTTATTAACGAAGAGCCAGCCGCCAATGAAACCATAGCTGTGATTCGACAGATAAAGGTTGTTAGCTTGCCCTGGTGCCGTGGCACCACGAGAAGCCATCTCTGCAAGGTCGTCGGTCCAGTCGTAGCTGTCGACGAGAGCCGATGGGGCCATCCCCAAAGCATTGCCGACCACCCCAGTCGCCGCCAGGGTTCCCGCTACATGGGTGGCGTGATCGATCGAGGTGGCACCGTCAACGACAGTCATGCGTCCATCGAATTCCTGGTGGGAGATCCGGCTTGAACCGCCATCCCACATCCCGATCGTGACGCCGGCGCCGTTCGTCTCGTAGGTCTCGCGTAAAAACTTAGCATTCGTGGAGATCGCGGCGCTGGTATTGTGAGTCGAAAAATAAATCGGTTCGTCATCGTCAAATCCGGCGATTTCCCGGATCGCTCCATTCGGGCCCACGACCCGCGCTGGAAGTCCCATGGTCCGCGCTTTTGCCGTTGCGGTGTCGCGGCGAACCCGTCCACGTTCTCGCAGTTCTTCGACCACCCGCTCTCGCCCCTCGTCCGTCTCAAGTTTGAACCCAGGTTGATCGAAAATGCCGACCAGGTCATCCTGAGCGTTTACCGAAGTGGTCCAGTTTAAAGCACAAATTGACCACAATAAGACCAGCACACGAAGACCCCTTTGATACTGGACGCCATATCCACTGATCTCCTGTGATTGAGAATACGCTCTCATGGTGGCTTTCATATAAACTTCCCAATGTTAGATCGCTTGGATTCAGTGATTTTAGGAAAAGCGTCCGTCTTCGCGTCTCGCAACAATATTAGGTTTCTAATTCCCTGTCTGCAGTCTAAGGAAGCCTGCCGAAAAGTTGGAGGTAATGATTGTTGCTTTGATGTCTACTATCCCGCCCTCTAACGAGACCGTTTCTGTGTCCACATCGGCTTGTGACCAATTGAGAAGATCAGCTGAATACTCAATTCTGATAGGGCCTAGCTCGGCTGATTGGGGGTGGCGAATTTGCGTCGTGAATTCAAAGCTCTCTTTTTCAATGTGGTAGACGGGTGGCGTATAGTTCGCAAGATAGACAGGCTTCGTGAGAACTTCACCGAAGCCGTTGCTAAGGATAAGGTCATAAATGCCAACGGCATCTCCAGATACCTCACTGATGAGGAGGCTCGAAAGATCATTTCCTTCTATCAGCATCCCATTCCGGCGCCAATGATAGCTCATCTCACCAGACCCACTAGCATCAATAGAGAATTCAGCCTTTCCTCCTTGAGAAGCCAGGACTGGTTGAAGAGCCGTCCCAATTGAGGGTAACGCTCCTTCCCGCACTCGGCCGCGGCTTCGACTGTCTTTGCGAAAACGTGGCCAAGCACTTTCATAGCCCAGTCCGCTTCCAGATCCTTCGATTGCGTAGACGTTACTGTCGAATCCACCGACGTATAAAGTACCATCTGGTGCGATCGCGATGGAACTATCAATAATGGCATCAATCTGTGTTTGCCAGGCTTCAACGCCACCCGGTGCGAAAGCGATGACAAAGGACGTCCCCTGGCCACCAAAGTAGGTGGCATAAAGATAGCCATTGGCATCAATGACGGGTGAGCTGTAGAAGACATCGCCAAGAAACGCTGACCACTCCAAATTGCCACTTTGATCAAGGCAGTAAATGGAGCTGTTCCTTGATCCGAAATAGATCCGGTTTGATTGATCGATTGCCCGTGAAGAATCTACTGCCTCAGGCGTCTCATATTTCCACCGAAGAGTATCAGCAGCAGTGAGCGAATACAGAAAGCCATTGCCCGAGCCGACGTAGATGTGCTCTTCACCATCAATCGCTGGAGACGAATAAAGTCGACTCGTATCAGTGCCTGCTTCATCAACCGCATAAACCCACTGCATCTGCCCCGAGCTGTTCAGACAATAGAGCTTTCCATCGGCTGCGCCAAAGTAGACATTGCCGCTGGCATCGATTGCGGGCGAGCTGCGAGATTCGGCACCCATTTCAAAAGACCACTGTTGATCTCCCGAGGAATTAAAGGCGTGGATGAATCCAGCGTTTGTCGTAACAAGAATGTTCCCATCGGCACCGATTGCAGGAGAAGAACGAATGACACCAAGCGCGTTGTCTTCGGCACCCACGGTGGTCGTCCATTTCTCACTGCCACTGGTCGGATCCAGGGCGACCAAGGTAGAATTGTAGGTGGTGAAATAAATCGTTCCATCGGGTCCAATCGCGGCCGTCGAATCTATCCATTCATCAGCAGCGTAACTCCATTTCTGTCGCAAGCCGTCGGATGAAGGCGTGATGGCATAGCACTTCGCATCGTTGGCCCCTAAATAGATCGTTCCATTTGGGCTCAATGTCGGCGATGCATAAATGGGACCGCCTGCGGTAAAGCTGCCCAGGATATCCCCAGGTGCGGCGACACTGCAGTTCATGGCGAAATGCATGAAGACAAAGCCTGCAAGAGCCCACTTGGTAAATGCGGTGATCATCATCAGAAAGAATAGCCGAGGCCCAACGAAATCACACTGCCACTATAGACATCGTCTGGGATGTTAGAAAGATAGTCTTCAAACTGGTAGGAAAGCGTGGCAGTCCAGTCTTCCTTGAACGTCTTCTCCAGTTCACACCCAAGGCTCAGGCGGGAGCGATGCCGATGGTTCGAATTACCTGAGTCGACCGTTTGCGTATCGTAGTCATAGTGGGAATAAGAAGCGGAAGCGGAGATTTCCCAAGTGGGGCGAGCGTAAATAAACTTCTGCTGGGCCCGATACATCCAGAAGTTGTCGTAACCGGCACCATTATCCATGACGCGACGAAGCCTTAGCAAAGTCTTGCTCCTCCAGGTCTTCTCGGCAGTCAGGTAACAGTCAAGAGCAAGGCTCCAGCGGTGATCCTTCCATTCCAATGAAGTGCCGGGCCGTGTTGTGCCCTCCTCATCCCGGAGTGTACGTTCGTCATAATCTCGAAGCTCGAAACGATACCCAGCTTCCACTTTGCCGCCCCGTTTAAACTTATGACCGAGCGCAACATGAACTCCATATTCGTTGTAGTTCTGGAGGTCGTCTTCGAATAGATTCGTTTCGAGAGGTAGTTCTAGCTTCACATAAGCATGTTTCAGAAATTGGTATTCCAGAGCCGGCTTGAGACTAAATTGATTGAGAACTATCTTGGTCGATTCGAGATCTAAATCTTCAAAGGAGAGACTGAAAGCCTGCTCAAGAAAGGTGTATTGACCCGCCAGTCCTAGTTTCCAATCGCCAAAGGTTTTATGGGCCTGAAGTAGACCAATGGCCAACCACTCATTATCTAATCCATCGACGTCAAAGTAATGAGCGTTCTCTCCAAGGAAATAACCAAAGAATTGCCATTCATTCGGAGACGCAATTCGAAAGAGGGTGGCCTCAACCTCCGTCGCGGTGAAAGTGCTATCTTGCGCATCAAAAGCGCTAAAAAGAACATTCTCTTTGTAGCCAATACCCATCGAAACTGCAGCTCCGAAATCCCACGGAGAATCTACTCCTGAGATGTCAGCAACCTCCTCTGCAGATGGTTCACCTGCAT
>JAACDM010000322.1 GCA_009936795.1 Verrucomicrobiaceae bacterium
ATCGGGCCTGCGGAATCACTAACATGGATTACGCATGGTTGAAATTTCGGCAGCTCTCCATCCAGCAAACTTGACGGAGCGCCAATAAAACATTGGCCGATCCTTGCTATCATCGGCTGCTTTTCCTGGGCATCCTAGTCGCCAAGAACTCAAATCAGCGCTCATCCCTGCCTAGATCAAACCAAGTGACCGTCATCGCGCGCAGGCACTAAAAAACTAGAGGCGTCTTGCCGAGCAACGTGTCCACTAAGAGGCCCTGGAGTTTCATTGGAAAGAGATCATCCAGCGACTGGGTTTGTAGGGCCTCAATCACTGTCAAAACGGAGGCCACTTACCCCAAAGTCTAACGACTTCAGCTACCTTTCCGTATGTTCAGCGCCTTCCGTGATTCTTACTTTCTCTTCGAACGACTCAGTCTGGGATCGCAAAGAGAAACATTCCAACCTTCACACGTGCCAATGCGACAGGAATACCCACCAGAATAAGAAACAGACCGATCTCCACCGTCTGCTTCCATTGATGAGTTACCCTGACATGCAGATAAAAGGCTCCCATCAATGGTAGGAACCAGAAGGTCGTGCGATCCGTGTCGGTATTCGCCCAACCATTCTCGAATACACGCAATCCAGAGACAGCCCCCAACGCAAATAGCAAGGCCGCTACTAGGAGCTTCCAATAGAGGCCCTCATCGTCTCTTCGCTTCAAATTGAAAACGCGCACGCAATAAACTGGCAGTGCAAGTAGCAATCCTAAGAGAAGTGCTTCGAAGACGATGAGCGACTGGAACCTACCCCCCGTTCCCGGGCTCAGGCTTGTTGGCGAGGCTTTCCATCAAAACGACCAGCACAATCCCAACAACGATCAGCCCAATAGCAAACCAAGTTGTATTACTCATGTCAGGCAAATGCCACGTGTAACCCTCGACAACCGGACGCCCACTTGAACGAAGCACAGGCTCTCCATCGCCCCCAAGTTTAATCAGCTCTTTCTTCCAGGGCCAGATAATCATGAGCGAACCGGCAACAAATCCTGTCAAAAGCGCTACCGCAGCATCATGAAAGCGCTTGAAGAGCCAGGAGATAAAATGCGAGAATAAGATTAACGCTACAACAACGCCTACCAAGACAGGAAGAAAGATTCGTAATGGGCCGGCCAGCGCGGCGAAATCGAGAGATGTTGCCGACGAACGAATGTTGTTAACAGCTTCTAAAATTAGAAGATAATTCCCCATTAGGATAAGCACAAAGGAACCTGAGAGACCAGGAATGATCATACTACAAATGCCAACAACCCCACAGAGAATAAGGTAGATGAAACTAGAATTCTCGGCAGCAGGCTTCATCAGGCCAATGAAAACCGCAATTCCCACCCCCACGATTAAGGCAACGACTGGCCCAACCGCCCAACAACTAACAGTTTTCCCCACATAATAAATTGAAGCAAGGATGAGCCCAAAGAAGAAAGCCCAAATCAGGGTAGGATGCTTTGCAAAGAGAAAGAGCAGTAGCTTTGCGAGACTTACGATGGAAATGACCACACCCAGTCCCAGTGGAAGCAAGAAACCACCATTGATGTGATTCCAGAACTCTTTGAACTTTCCTTTCGTGAGCAGCTGTAGCGCCACCACATCCAACGACTTCAGCGCATTGATCAGTGTTTCAAAGATGCCAGTGATGAAGGCCACAGTACCTCCTGACACCCCAGGAATGACATTGGCTGCGCCCATAGCGTAGCCCTTCATGAAAGTGGATACGGCTGGAGGAATCATGCTTCGACTAACAAACGGGTGGGATCTTCGATGCATTCCTTCAATCGAACCAGGAAAGTGACAGCCTCTTTGCCATCGACGATGCGGTGATCGTAGCTCAACGCGAGATACATCATGGGCCGAATGACCACCTTTCCATTCAAAGCAACCGGTCGCTGCTGAATCGTATGCATTCCGAGGATACCACTTTGCGGAGGATTGAGAATCGGCGTGCTCAGCATGGAACCATAAACGCCACCATTCGAAATGGTGAAGACCCCGCCCTGCAAATCGCTGAAGTCGATCTTCCCATCTCGGGCCTTGTTCGCATAATCGATGATACTGTGCTCGATCTCGGCGAAGCCCTTCTCGTCACAATCACGAATTACGGGAACAATGAGACCACGTTCCGTTCCCACCGCCACGCCAATGTCGAAGTAATGATTCAAAATCATGTCATCACCATCGATGCGACCATTGACTGAGGGAACACTCTTCAACGCCTCGACTGCTGCCTTGATGAAGAACGACATGAAACCTAACTTGATCCCATACTTGGCTTTGAAAGATTCTTGCAAGGTCTTGCGCATGTTCATGACCGCCGTCATGTCACATTCGTTGAACGTCGTGAGAATCGCAGCCGACTGCTGGGCGTTCACCAAGTGCGTTGCGATCTTCCGACGCAGTGGCGACATTTTCTTGCGGGTGAACCGACCTTCATCATCACTGACCTTGGGCTCAATGACGGGTTTCTTAAATACAGTTAATTCACGCGCCCCCTCACCTTCCTTAGCCAAGGTCAAAGCGGCTTCCACATCTGCTTTCGTGATGAAGCCTTTCCGTCCAGTGCCCTCAACTTTGGTCAGGTCGACGCCTTGCTCATCAGCAAACTTACGCACCGTGGGCGAGACGCTGACACCCTCTGCAGAATTCTTCGATTCTTCCGTCGGAGCTGATTCCGCCTCGGACGTTGATAACGCCGGTTCGCCACCACTATCCTCAGAAGGGGCAGGAGCGGCTCCCCCCCCTGCAGGATCGATGGTAGCAACAACCGCTCCAATTTCCACCTCCTCGCCTTCGTCCACCAAAATGTGAAGAACGCCTGCAGACTCAGCTTCTAAGTCATTGCTGACCTTGTCCGTTTCTAAAGTCAGCAGGGTATCTCCTTGCTGCACGGTAGCGCCGTTCGCTTGGTGCCACTTGGCAATGGTTCCGGTGGTGATGGACTCACCTACCGCAGGAATTCTAACATCGGCTGCCATACGTTGAAAAAGCTAAGGTTGCTTGTTAGAGAGTAGAGGCTTGTTGCACGAGTTTCTTCTGCTCGAGTTTGTGAATGGTCTTGGCTCCAGTAGCAGGACTCGACGCACGATCGCGTCCTGCGTAGCGAATCTTGTAAGGGGTGAGCTTCTGCAAACGCGGCCCGATATAAGACCAAGCTCCCATGTTTAGAGGCTCTTCCTGGCACCACACCCACTTGTGCGCGTGCTCGTACTGCCCCACGACTTGCATCAGGCAATCTTGGTGCAGCGGGTAGAGCTGCTCAATCCGAATAATCACTGTGTCATCCAGCTCTTCCTTCGTGCGATGGGCCAACAAGTCATAGTAAACCTTGCCTGAGCAGAAGACGATACGATTCACATCGCCTGGCACACATGGTCGTCGATAATCATCGAGTATTTCATGGAAGTAAGTCCCTGTAGCCAAATCATCGACCGTCGACACGCACTCGGGCAAACCTAACAAACTCTTTGGAGTCATGAGCACGAGAGGCTTTGCAACCTCGCGTATCACTTGGCGCCGGAGAATGTGGAAATACTGAGCAGGTGTCGTCAGGTTTGCCACCTGCATGTTCTGATCTGCACAAAGCTGGAGAAATCGCTCAAGACGCGCACTAGAATGCTCTGGCCCCATGCCCTCGTATCCATGAGGAAGGAGCAGCACAATGCGGCTCGGGCGCGACCATTTGGACTCTGCCGACGCAATGAACTGATCGATGATCACCTGAGCGCCATTGGCAAAGTCTCCAAACTGAGCCTCCCACATGATGAGCATTTCAGGAGCCACCAGGGAGTAACCATAGTCGAATCCCAAGACCGCAGCCTCAGAGAGCAAACTGTTGTAAACACCCATTTGTCCCTGATCCTCACTAAGATGCTGCAGGGCGATGTAGCGGTCGCGAGTCACCGTGTCATAGAGTACCGCATGCCGTTGGCTAAAGGTACCCCGACGACAATCTTGCCCAGACAAACGCACTGAATGTTTCTCTGTCAGGAGGGTACCAAAAGCGAGGGCTTCGGCAAAGGACCAATTGAACGGACCGCCTGCTTCGGCCGCCTCACGACGCTTGTCGAGAAAGCGCCGCTTCAACTTGTCGTGTACATGAAAGTCATCGGGCGTCTCAGACAGCTTCACACCAATTTCACGCAAAGTGTCCACAGGCACCCCTGTCGAAACGGCATTGTAGTTAAAGTCCGGTTGATCGATCGCCGTCGACTCCATGTGGGGATGACCATCCCCGGATTGCTCAAGCTCCTTGAGCTCTCCTAACTCTTTCTCTAATCTAGACTCAAACTCCTGACTGATCGCTTCCAGCTCCGCCATCGTGAAATCACCCGCCTCTTGCAGCCGACGTCCATAGTGTTCGACGACCGAACCATGCTTCTTCAGCTTGCGGTAGACGAGCGGCTGAGTGAACTCGGGCTCATCACCCTCGTTGTGCCCATGGCGCCGATAACACACGACATCAATGATGACATCGCGGCCAAACTTCTGTCTAAACTCTAATGCTAACTCAGTTGCCCGCAGCACTTCTAGAGGATAATCTCCATTTACGTGGAAGACCGGCGCCTCAATCATCTTCGCCACATCCGTGCAATAATCTGAGGACCGCGCATCTTCGGGCATGGTGGTGAAACCAATCTGGTTGTTCACGATCAAATGCAACGTTCCCCCAGTTCGATAACCACGCAGCTGCGAAAGATTGAGTACTTCAGCAACGAGTCCTTGGCCTGCGAAAGCCGCGTCACCATGGATGAGCACAGGCAATACCTTCTTCCTCTGCGCCGTATCACCTAATTGACGCTGTCGAGCGCGGGCCTTCCCCTCAACCACCGCATCGACGGCCTCTAAGTGACTGGGATTAGCAGAAAGCTTGATGTCCACCTTTTCATCCAAACTGTTCACCCTTTCGGACTCATAGCCTAGATGGTACTTCACGTCGCCATCACCCGCGACTAGATTGGGTACGTAGTTCTGCTGAAACTCGTAGAGAAGCACTTTGAGTGACTTGCCCAGGAAATTCGCCAACACATTCAAACGCCCTCGGTGCGCCATCCCCATGAGGACTTCGTCTATGCCCAATGAAGGGCCATTCTCCAGAATGGTATCTAACGCTACCATCAAGGACTCGCCGCCTTCCAGTGAGAACCGTTTCTCGCCAGGAAACTTCTTGTGAAGAAATCGCTCAAACGTTTCAGCTGCCGTCACTGCTCGGAAGGCTTGCTCTTTGGCGCTGGCATCGCGCGATCGAGACTGCAGCTGAGACTCGATATGATCACGCAACCAATTCCGCACTTCACGATTGTGAATGTGCATAAACTCGAAGCCAATTTGTCCGCAGAAGACACGTTGCAATTCGGCACGCAACTCACGCAAAGACATGTATTCGCCATTCCGATAGTATTGACTGGCAACCGGGGTGTCTAGATCCTCTTGGGAGAAACCAAACTCTTCAATATCCAACGCCATGACATCAGGCGGCGCCTCTTCAAGTGGATTGATCCAAGCCGCGGTGTGACCAATGGTTCGGTAGGCATAGACCATCGCACCGGTTTTGCCTCGGATAGTGAGTTCCTCATCCGAGGTGCTTTGCGCCGGAGTCGAACTCTTTGTCTGAGGATCCGTCACAGCTTTCCGCTTGAGCTGGGCCGAACCTAACTCGAACCCCTCAAAGAATGCGGCCCAGTTTTCGCCAACACTTGCCGGGTCGTTTTGCCAAACAGTGTATTTCTCCTCCAAGAGATCCACATTCAAGCGTGGGGAAGCGGACGGTGTCATAGACGAAACGATTCGGAGGGTTCTCCGATCACTCAAACGTTATTTCACGGAGATTTCTCTGCGCTCGGGATGTTCAGCAGCGGGCGCAGCAAGTCGGACCATGCCTTGTAACCTTCTTTGCTCAAATGAAGCCCATCTTTGGCAAAGAATCTCGCATCTGGTTTGCCATCAGCACCTAACAAGACCGGGGCAATGTCCAGGAAGCGCTCCAGGGGTTGCGATTCACAGCGTTTGGTCACGAAATCATTCGCCTTCTTCATCTCGGGCCAGAGTGCCCAGCGCTTGATGCTCGGCTTGATCGCGACAAAGATAATCGTGGTCTCGGGCAGTTTCTCATGCACGGCCTCCGCGAATTTCACGTAATCGCCAAACACAGCCTCCGCCCTGAGTCCGCCACCGATATCGTTATCGCCCTCATAGAGAACAATCGTCCTCGGAGCATAGGGAACCACAATCTTGTCCCGGTGATGGAGTACATCCTGAGTCCAAGACCCACCAAAGCCTCGATTGATCGTCTCCAGTTGGGGAAACCATTCCTTGGTGTCCCACATGCGTATGCTAGAGCTACCAACGAACAGAATGGCGCCTTTAGGCGGTGCTTCCTTGGCATCCGCTTCCAGAAACTTGGCAATTGCCTTGTCCCAGCGCTCCGGCTTCGGGCGCTTCACGGCTTCGTCTGCTAGAACAAAAGTCGTCATGAGAATGACGACCATGGCGAGAATGGGTTTCGGAATCATGGGGAACCATAGCGCGACATCACGTTGTCGGGAAAGCCCAGAATTGCTTGAAGGAACAATTGTAGAT
>JAACDM010000039.1 GCA_009936795.1 Verrucomicrobiaceae bacterium
CCTAGTTACTCGGATACCTTGGCCTGTTTCCAGGCGGCGTCCATCTCTGCGAGGCTGGCACCCTCTAGCGTTTGCCCTTGTTTTGAGAGCTGCTTTTCAACGCAATGAAATCGGCGGCGGAACTTCTCATTGGCATCTGCTAGGATGGACTCGCTATCGAGCCCGTGCTTGCGAGCGAGATTGACGAGGCTGAAGAAGAGATCGCCAAACTCCTCGGCGATATGGTCCGTCTTCTCTTCCTTAAGAGCGGCCTCTAGCTCGGTCACTTCTTCTTTCACTTTGGCGAAGACCTCATCCGGGTTGTCCCAATCGAACCCGACTTTGGCAGCCTTCTTCTGGAGTTTGGTCGCCGTCATGAGTGCGGGCAGGCCTTCTCCCACATCCTTCAGATATGGACGTGGTTTGTCGCCTTTTTCTTTGAGCTTGATGGCTTCCCATTGCTTGAGGACCGTTTCGGTGTCACTCGCGTCGCTCTCCCCGAAGACGTGGGGATGACGACGGACCAGTTTGTCGCCCACGCCTCGGGCAATGTCCTCCAGGACGAAGCGATCTGTTTCTGAAGCGATTTCGGCATGCATGACGACCTGCAGGAGGAGATCGCCGAGCTCCTCGACCATGTGTTCGGTGTCCTCACTACGAATTGCCGCTGCGACTTCATAGGCTTCTTCTAGCAGATTGGCGATTAGGGATTCATGTGTCTGCTCTATATCCCAGGGGCATCCTCCCGGGGCACGGAGACAATGAACGATTTCACGCAGCCGAATGATTGGATCAGGATTGTCAGGAATCGGTAGGCCCATGCTAGGAAGAGGGCTTCTCGTCGTCCAATAACTCGCTGCTCGCATTTTCGAGTTGCTTACGTTCCTTATCTGAAAGGCTGCTGATACCCTCTTTTGATATCTTTTCTAACAGATGATCAATCGAAGCCACCGGAGCGCTTGATGCCATCGGATCTACCTTGGGAGCGAGCTTGGACTCGTAGGCCACTTTGCGGCCGCCTTTGCTTTTCTTGACCACCTTGAGACTGCGTTTGGAGGAGCGATAACCTTTGGGCTTTCGTTTTGGGATCAAGCGAGAAAGAGATGCTTCGAAATTCGGAAAGCGTGCCGTTAAGCCCATCTTTCGGAGAGCCACATAAGTGATCGTGATACGCAGCCAAAGGAGAAATAGATCAAGCCACTCACGAATGGCAATGAGTTGCAGGGTGTAGACGGCGACGATGAAGGCGGCGAACCATTTGACCACGAACCCAAACAGCATCCGACGATTTGGGTAAAGGAATGCAAATGCTAAGAAGATGCATGTATCGATCGTCGACGAGGTCGCGAGATAGAAAATGTTCTGACGACCTAGAACGAGGTAAAGCAAGCAGAAGAGAACTGGAGGGAGAAGAACGAGTGTCCCATAGAGCTTTAGAAAGTCTCTTGTCCCAAGATACTGCTCTACCTGAATCCCGAAGAGGTAGAAGAAGACCAGGCCGATGGCGACGAAGACAATGAGTTCGCGGGGGTTGTAGAAGGCATATGTGACGAGCTTCCACAGCTTACCTTGTTCAACGACCTCAGGCGCAGTGAACGAGAAGGGGGCATAGGTACTTGTGCCCAGACCGAAGATGGCGGTTACAATGAGAAGCACCACGTGGATCAAGATGATCAGAGTGGTGGCATAGATGGGTAGCGCGCCAAGGTAGAACAGGGGACGCTGACCTGGATTGTAGGAACTCTGCCACATAAATAAGCGGTGCTCGGTTATCTAGCACATCGCATACCTGAAAACAAGCAGGGCGTATGCGGAAAAGCTGCAGAATCTCTGCGGCTTTTCCAAAAGTTGGCAATTCGAAGGCGCTACCAGTTGCGTAGCATCCAGTTGGCTGAGCGGGTAGCCCCGACCCTCTCTCGGACGTCTCGTGCGGTGTTGGTCGCCTTGCGGCGTTTGGTGCTCACTGAGGAGACGTTGCGATCCTCGACATTCTTCTTCATGGACTGCTTGTCTTCAGGGTCTGAAACGAGCCTATCACGACTGTAGTTGGCCACTTGGTCGGTGCCCTGCAAGAAGGCGCTGTTTGTAAAGAGGCTAGCAACAGCGATGATTGAGAACGGCTTTATGATGTGTGTTAGTTTCAGTAAGAGTTTCTAGCGAGGGTAAACCAGCCCCTGCCGTTACCATAAGTCAGAGTTCCGCCATGCGCGCCATGATGGCTTCAATTCCGGGTTTTACATCGCTGTACTTTCTAGAGTAGCCATTCACCATGATCGCGAAGGCATAACGCTGACCTGAACTAGCATCTACATAACCAGCGTAGCATTTAGTTCTACTCAGGGTCCCACTCTTTGCGCGCACGCGGCCAGCCGCAGCTGTGCCCCTGGCTACGCTCTTGAGCGTGCCTGTTCTCCCGGCGATGGGAAGCGATCGTCTCAAGATGTCCACGTACTTGTCGCTATTGGCAGCTTTGAGGAAATAGACCAGTTGACGTGGAGTGATGGTATTGAGTGGAGACAGGCCCGAGCCATCATTCATGACGAAGCCTCTATTTATAATGCCGTGTTTCTTGAAGTAAGCATCTACAGCAGCGACGCCACTCGCGCTACTTCCAGTGCCACCGCGCGACTTGCCTGTTCGGTTGAGAATCGTTTCCGCAAACAGGTTGACGCTCTTGTGATTCATACGTTGCAGGAGATTGCTGATCGGCGCGGAAGTCTCCGTCGTCAGTGTGTTGATAGGGGGCTTTGGTTTTCCTTGGGAGCGGACGGTATTAGCCTCTTGAGTAATCGTAACGCCTTCCTTGGTGAGACGTTGGTGAAAGAGTTGGGCGCAGGTGAGTGCTGGTTCGGGCAGGGCACCTTTGATTGTAAAGGTGCTACCGCTCGGAATACTGCCTCGCAAATATACGATATTGGAGTAGGGCGCTGCATAGACATAGCCCTGATCGCCGGAGCCAGTGCTGCCTGTGCGCATCTCATTATGAAGGGTCACGCCTGGTAGCTCTGGATTAGTGCCAAGAAGCTTTGCCGGGGCGCCCACTTTACCTGGAAGAAATCGGATGCGGAAGGTGTTGTTGAAGAAGTTAAGACCTTGGGCGCCACTAGCATAGTAGTTTCCAATATCCTTCCACGTCCAAGTGCCTGATCTCGGTTGCCCGCCGAAGAAAGAAGAGTCGCCGATCACGCGCCCTTCGACTTTTGCGATTGAGGCCGCTTTGACGATGGTAGTCCACTTCTCGAAGAGGTCGTCCCAACCATACTCAGCGAGCGTCGGGTCGCCGCTTCCTTGGATGACTAAGTCTCCTGATAGAGTGCCGTCAGTGATTGTGCCGGTGTGTCCTAGTGTCGTGGCGAACGTGAAGTCTGGGCCGAGCGTATCTAGGGCAACTGCCGAGGTGAGGAGCTTCGTCGTGGAGGCTGGAATGAAGCCCTTCTTGCCGTCGACATCGATCACCACATCTGAATTCTCTCCGAGTCGCAGCAGAGCAACACCAACACGGGCCGAATCCATGCCCGGACGTTGGCCGAGTTTCTCTGCGGCGGATTTGACGGCGAGGAGACCGGCAGGCGTTTCGGCGTGGGCGGTGCAGAGGAGGGCGATGAAGATGGCGAAACGGGTCATGGTGCAGTCGGAAATCCCAGAGCCAGTGTGCGGTTCTCTGCCATCAAGTCCACCAAGATTTCACGGGTGATGTGAGGATTCACGAGTGCGCTTCGCCAAAACGTCTCACCGCGTTGATTGATCCTGTGCAGGAAGCACTTGCCTTCCTCTGTCTGTTTCTTCGTAACTGATCTATAAAAGCGCGAGGCCTCTGGTGGTGTGCAATAGCCTTTGGTTGAGAGGGGCAATGCTGCCTAGATCTCTTTGATGCTGGCAAGGAGGGCGCTGATCTTCACGTCTGGATTGGAACCAACGAAGAGGAATACCTCGTTCTCAGTCATCCAGCCCCCTGTCTCTAG
>JAACDM010000323.1 GCA_009936795.1 Verrucomicrobiaceae bacterium
CAACAACTCTACCGGGCGACTCGAATTTCCCCGTATTGAGACTCTCATTTTTGATATCTTACTCTGTCTTAATGGGATCCGCAGGACGAGCGGGAAGTGTCATCGGATTCTCGGCCATCATGCGGAGGACTTCTTGGACGCCGCGTTCCAACTGAGGATCTTTGCCTTCGATGACGGATTGGGGATCGTTGTCGATGACGATGTCAGGATCGACGCCGTGGCCTTCGATGATATAGCTGCCATCGGTGTCGTTGGTGGCTTGGAGAGGCACGAAAACAGTGCCGCCGTCTAGCAGGGGACCGCGGCTGGAGATGCCGACGACGCCACCCCAGGAGCGTTTGCCGATGAGTGGTCCGAGGTCTGATTTGCGGAACCGGTGGGGGAAGATGTCGCCATCGGAGGCCGAGGTTTCATTCATGAGGCAGACCTTGTTGCCATGGAAGACCGTGTAGGGGTAAGTTTGCGGATCATTGCTAGAATAGCCGAAGCGGGTTCCTAACAGCTTGGTGTCGAGGCGTTCGATGATCCATTGGGACACATTACCGCCTCCGTTGGAACGGACATCAACGATCATGGCTTCCTTGCGGATTTGCGGGTAGAACCATTTGATGAACTCGTAGATGCCGGGTGCGCCCATGTCGGGAATGTGGAGGTAACCCACTTTGCCGGCGGTCATGGCATCGACCTTGGCCATGTTGCCGAGGACCCAGTTGAGGTAGAGGAGCGAACTCTCCGAGGTGATCGGTTTGTAAGTAATGTCGCGGGCACCTTCCTCTTCGGGTGTGCTGTTGACGGTGAGTGAGACGGTGCCGGTCTTGTGCTGAAGCAAGCGGTAGGGGTTGTCGTCGCCATGGAGCGGTTCGCCATCGATTGCGAGGACGTAGTCACCCTCGCTGATGTCGATGCCGACTTCGGTCAGCGGCGAGCGGTACTTGGTCTCTTCATTGTGGCCTTTGAGAATGCGGCTGAGGCGATAACGTTTCGTTTCCGTGTCTAACTGAAAGCGTGCGCCGGGCAAGGCGACTTTGGGTCTCTCTGGGATATCGAAATCGCCCCCGGCGATGTAGGCATGGCCTACGCTGAGTTCGGAGATCATCTCGCCAATGACGTAGTTGAGGTCGGAGCGATGGGCGACGTGAGCAACGAGCGGGCGGTATTGCTCGCCAATGGCTTCCCAGTCATAGCCATGCATGTTCTCGACATAGAAGAAGTCACGAAATCGGCGCCACACTTCATTGAAAACCGTGAGCCACTCTTCACTGGGCACGCGGTCGACCATGAGGTCGCTCGTGGAAACGGTCTTCTTGTCAGAGGCGCCGACCTTGTAGCGGGTGAATCCGCCGGGCCCTCGCGTGAGTATGAATTCGCCGTTCTGCGAGAGTCTGTAGCTGCCAGTGCCTTCAGCAGCGACTTTGGATTTGCGTTCTTTGAATTCGAACGCGTGCAAGGTGGGCTTTACGCCGGAGCCACGTCCGTAGTAGCCGGGGCCGTAGGTGGCGTAGTAGAGGCGGCCCTTGGTGGCACCGAGACCGCCTAAATTATCGGCATCGATGGGGAACTTGATCGTGCGTGCGGCGAGACCTTCGAAATCGATGCTGATGTATTCAGGTTCTTCGACCTCTCTCTTCTTCTCTTTGTCTTCGTCCTCGTTGTCCTCTTTCTTCGATTCGTCTTTATCTTCCTTTTCTTCTTCTTCCTTCTCTTCGTCGATGGTCACTTCATCGCTTTTGGGGGCGAAAGGATTCTTCACGTCCTTGCGGAGGGCGAAGGCGTAGATCTGGTTGTTCCGGTTCCCGGCGTAGTTCCACTCGATGTTAGAAATGAGCGGCGCAAATTCGCGTTGGGAGACATAATAGAGGTAGTTGCCTTCAGGATCCCAGGCTGGGGAACCGACATCAAAGGTCCCATCGGTGATGGCGCGCGTTTGGCCATCGGCCACGCTCCAAATGTGTAGAGTACTGAAGTTGTTCGTCTCACTGAGGGTAAAGGCGAGGTGCCCACTGTGAGGTGACCAGGTGTAGTCGGAGACGCCCCCGCGTGGCGCATCAAGGATCTCGATGGTGGCTTTCGTTTCGACCGTGAGGACGAAGAGTTTGCCGTCTTTGTCTGAATAGGCGAGGCGCTTGCCATCGGGCGACCATTCTGGAGCCCAGAGCATGACCTTGTGCGTGGTGGTGAGGGCTTCGGGTTCGCCGCGACCGTCCTGATCGATGAGGTAGAGTTGATCTTCGCCGGAAAGGTCAGAAACGAAGGCGATCTTGCGTCCGTCGGGTGACCAGGTGGCGTGCTTGTCGTGGGCATTGGAAGAATTGGTGAGATTGCGTGTGACGCCTTTCTCAATGGGGGCAGTGAAGACGTCGCCACGAGCGACGAAGAGCGCGCGTTCGCCTTTCGGTGAGAGTCCGTAGCTTTCGATGTTGTTGCTAGCAGAATAGCGCGAAGGTCGCATGGCGAGACCATCGTTCGGTACGGTGATGTTGAGGCTGGTGTTACGGTTGTCTTCGAGGTGATGAATTTGCAGGACACCATCGATTTCGTAGATGATGCGAGACTTGCTATCAGAGGAGGGCCAACGCACATCCCACTCAGTGTGTTCGGTGAGTTTAGTTAGGAATTGGTTGTTGAGATCGTATCGGTAGAGATTGAGACGCCCATCGCGATCGGAGGCGAAGTAAGCGTGTTCACCGATCCACATGGGATCGCGTTCTGTTCTGACGCTGTTGTCAATCGCCGTGGCTTCGTTCGTTTCGAGATTGAAGACGAAGAGGTCTTGGGCCCAACCACCTTCATAACGTTTCCACGTCCGGAAATCACGGAAGAGTGGTGAGTAGAGAATCTGCTTTCCGTTAGGTGAAAAGTCACCGGCACCCGAAGTCGGCATGGGGAGCATTTCAGGCAAGCCGCCTTCGACGGATACTGTGTAGAGGGCTGTTAGGGTCTTGCCGCCATCGGCATCGCGCAAAGAGCGAAAGAGGACTTTCTTGCCGTCGGGGCTCCAGCCATAGACTTGGTGGTCGTAGCCCCAGCGTGGAGGCAAGGGCCCGGCTGCAGGGTAGTAAGTGAGCTGTTTGGGAATGCCACCTGTGGAGGGCATGACATAGACTTGTTCATCGCCGTCATACTGACCCGTGAACGCGATCCATTTGCCATCGGGAGAGTATTTCGGAAAAAGTTCCTGGCCGACGTGGGCTGTGAGCCGACTGGCCGTGCCGCCTTCCGTTGAAGCTTGCCAGAGATCGCCGCCGTAGCAGAAGACCACGTTGTCACCGGCGATATCAGGAAACCGGAGCAGCTTGGTCTGGCCGAAGACGGACCCAATAAGGGTAATTAGGATAATTAATAAAGATGATCGAAATTTCATAATTTCCAAACATGGCAAATTCAAGGCGACTCGCAACCGCGAATGAACGCAAATTGAATGGTTGGAAGAGCCGGATGCGGTCTACGGCATGACCACCCGGAGCCGGAAGCTGCAACGGTCGCTTGGGATGTTGCTGAGATTCAGCGTGACGAGGCGGACTTGGGTGCCGGGGACAGCGGAGGCAATGGCCTCAAACGACTGGCTGTCAATGGCCACTGGCATCCATTGCGCTAGATTGGCTGACATCTCGCAAATGATGGTGGCGTCTGTGGCCAACACGTTCTCCGGGTAGGTGAGGGTGCTGTCGCTGACGGATAATGTCAGTGGAAGTGATTCATGGCTTGTGGGGTCGGTTCCAAGAGCATACTCAAGCAGATTGGGCGAGTCATCGCTATCCGGATTGGCTGAGTTTGCCTGGTCCATGATGGTGTCACCAAAGGCGTTGTTGCGCCATGTCGTCAGTGGACTGCTCGTCGCCTGAGCCGTTCTGGCTAGGTAGATGCCTTGGCTAGCATTCGTATAGCTGCCACTGGGTGTGTCTTGCATTTTGATGGCGCGTATCATGTAGATCGCATCCGTCCCGAATGGGATGGTGTCAGTGTAGCTTGTCGATGCGATTGGCGATGCTGTCAGTCTAGTGAACTGAAGAGACTCTGGGGCGGCGCGGTAGACATGATAGCCAAGGAGTTCTGTTTCTACAGAGCCTTCCCATTGGAGGGCCGTGCCGTCCGATGCGGGGGAAGCGATGCCAGCACCAGAAGGGGCTACGGGATGGGCGCGTAGCGTAGGGTCTCCTAGCAAAGCGGCGTGAACGTCGCGCTGCATGAGTCCGCCATGGTAGTAGGAGCTAGAACGTTCGTTGTAGACGGTGCGCATGATGTCTCCAAGGGTGTCTCCAAGCGCCATGCGATAGACGCCCCAGTAGGGACGGGCTCCCCAGCAAGCACTGAGTCCGTGAGTCTCGTTAGCCAAGTGGGAGCGCAGCAGGTTGTCTGCGTTGTCGAAGTCGCCGAAGTAGCTGCCAAAGAGAAAGTTGAAGCTTACTTTGGTGGGGTTTTGAGCGCAGCTTGTCGACGTGGTGATACCGCTGGCCGATGTGTAGGTGCCGCTGCCTGCACCGCATCCGAAGAGATAGTCCTGCGTTTGTGCAGTTGACCAAGGAAGGTCGTTCACCTGGCTTCGGCCTACAATGGCTGGAAAGCTTCGGCGTGCTCCTGCAGCGACACCTTCAATTAGGTGAGAGAGGTTGTCGTCGATAAGTGCTCTTGCAGAGACCGATTGGATGCGGTGTCGAAACGCATGGTTCTTGTCAAGGTAGCGCCGGAGCAGGTCGGTTTCCGTGAGTGGGGCAAAGGCAGGAAGATTGGCAAGGTCCACGCGCCCGACGGCAAGCTCGACGCCGGAGTAGATCTTGTTCGCATCAAGCTTCCCATCTCCTCGGACATTGTGAGTCTCCACGCGAATTGCCAGGATGTTGTTGATCTGTGTGTCCGTCCAGGTGTCGTCGAGTTCGCCATAATAGGCATCGGCAGGCCACGCACCGTAGTGATCAATGTGTCCATCCGGTGCATTGTTTCCTGAGTACGGCACGGCGAGATCACCAAAGAGAAAGACGGTGTTGATGTGAGGGTGATTGCTGTGTGCCGTCGCAATTCGTGTTTTAAGTTGTGGGGGCGTCTCGGACGCTGCGACATCTTGGCGATACACCGTCCAGCCATCTCCCCGGAGATCGTACTCAAGACGAGTAAGTTCTTCTGATAGAGGGGCGCTTTGTGCGGCATCGACCAGGAGCACTACGCCACCACGATCGTCGATGAGTGGCAGTGCATAACCGCCGACCGCGTGACCGTAGGCGGACTGTCCACCTGCAACACGATAGCTGACGATTCTGTATTCCTTGCGTTCGCCAACCATCGCTGTGGTATCTAGGTAAGTGTAGATGTCAGCTCCGCTCACCGGAACGACCTCGTAGTCGCTCTCGCCCATCCCGTTGATGATTTGGAGCCTGTAGTCGCCCATCCCTGCGAGCCCTGGCCACGTGACTCGAAGGGTTAGACCTGCAATGCTGATTTCAGGCTTTACTTCGAGTTCCAGAGAGAGCGATTTGCCGTAGTCGATGGCTGACGCGAGAGATGAGCCGAGGATCCATAAGAGGCTAGTGAGACGGCTCAAGAACACCATAGATATTGCATGTATGGTAAATATTAATTTAATTTATGGAAATTACCACAAATATGTTTATATGGATCAAAAATACACTGGCTAACAAAATTTTCTGAACCCCTGGAGTTAAGCGGGTTCTGTGTCTGTTCGCCGGGCGCTGGAGCGTTGACGCTTCCCTCGAGTCGTGGTTAGTGCTTTTTAATGACCGCCGTTCACGAGTCCAGCCCTCTTGCCTTGAGATATGGCGGACGTGGCACGGATGTTCCAGGAACGATCGGGATTCCTGTGCCGCTCTTAGCTGGGCAGGCGTCCGAGCTTCTCCTGCCTGGCGACGGCCGGGGTCGTGTCCGGTGTAGCTACCAGATTCAGGAAGTAGGCGATGCCCTTGCTGGCATCGCTTCTTGTGCTCTAGATGAGGGGCTCGAGGAGGTTAGTCACCGTCTTTACACAGAGCTCTTCGAGCTACTTCGAGAAATGCGGAAACATGCGCACCGCCTGTGGCACTTTGTCCCCGACATCAACGGTAGCACTGCTGGACTTGAGAATTATCGAGTCTTTAACGTCGGGCGCCGTCGGGCTTTCGATGAGTTCTTCGGCCCTCAAGCGGAGTCCTTGATGCCGGCGGCTTCCGCCGTTGGAAGCCCCGGTCAGGAACTCGTGATTGCCTTCGTTGGAGGGAAGACGCCGCCACGTTTTATAGAGAATCCAAGACAGACACCAGCCTACCGGTATCCAGAGAACTATGGCCCCAAGACGCCGAGCTTTGCCAGAGCAGCCGTGGTTGGCAATCAAGTGTATATTTCTGGCACAGCCAGCATCTGTGGACACGAAACGCTTCATGCTGGCGATCTCATGGGCCAGTGGAAGGTGACCTTGGAGAATCTTGAATCGATGGCGGTAGAAGTCGGCGCCGGCAGTTGGGACCGGGTGAGTCAACTCCCAGGCTATCGATTGAAAGTCTATTTGAGGCGCGAGCGTGATTTCGAACGACTCTGGCCGCTGTTGCAGACGGCCCTCGCGGCAACCACAGAGAATACAGTCGTGCTTCAGGCGGCGATTTGCCGCGCGGAACTCGACCTGGAAATCGAGGCAAGCTTTGAGAATTAAGAAGGTCTTGGCAGGGACACCCCTCCACGTGTAAGGTGGACGGGATGAAGCTTCTTCCTTCTGTTCTTCTGATCGCTGCAATAGCCGCGATGGCTAGCTGTTCGACCCCCAATGGTGCCCCAAGCTGAGGTACGTGACCAACCACCGGGGCTCAGTTGAGTTCCTCCAGTCAGACTCTCAAGGCTCCTGCTCAGTTCGTCGTCCTTACGAACCGCCGCTGAACCAGGTAACTAGTGTCACCGATTCCTCCCGCGTCTGTTGATTCTTTCGAATCGGCAACGGAGATGCTGTCTAAATTTTAAGACCCTGCCTCAAAAGTGACAATTCCCAGCGCGTTTTACTAGCATCCCTGGGAAGATTCTGCGAAGCATGGCGCAAGCGCTACGCTTTGAGCCATGATTCAGGTCGACCAACTCTCCAAACGCTACTCTGGACACACCGCAATTGATTCAGTGTCCTTTCAGGTCGGGCGTGGCGAAATCGTCGGCTTTCTAGGGCCCAATGGCGCTGGCAAGACCACGACGCTGCGTATTCTGACCAACTTTCTTCCGCCGTCTTCAGGGCGTGCTGAGATCGATGGCATGGATCTTTTTAAAGACTCGTTGGAAGTGCGTAAGCGCATCGGCTACATGCCGGAGAATGTGCCGCTCTACAATGACATGCGGGTGAAGGAGTACTTGCGATTTCGAGGAGCTTTGAAAGGCCTGAAAGGCAAAGCACTTCGCATTGGCGTGGGGGAAGCCATGGACCGAACCTCTCTCCATGAGGTGCGCCGCAAGATGATCAGTACACTTTCGAAAGGCTTTCGCCAACGAGTGGGTTTGGCAGACGCGCTTGTGAATAAGCCACCTTTGTTGATCTTGGATGAACCGACGAACGGTCTCGATCCTAACCAAATCCGTGAAGTGCGCGGACTGATCAAAGAGTTGGGGGAGGATCACACCATTCTGATTTCCACGCACATTTTGCCCGAGGTGGAGGTGACCTGTGGACGTGTCATCATTATCAACCAAGGAAAGATTCAAGCTATTGGTGAACCACGCAATCTCGCGGGCCAGATGCGGAGCGCAGGAACCG
>JAACDM010000324.1 GCA_009936795.1 Verrucomicrobiaceae bacterium
CTAAAGCGCCGGGATGCTGAGTGAACGAAACGTGTTTTAGATGCTTGCAATTACCTGGAAACGTCGTGGACAATCATGGGGCCAAATGCGAGCAAACAAGGCGACTATGACGACCACACAAGGACTCAATTTACTCGTTGTTGACGATGAGCCGGACATGGTGAGCAGTCTCCAGCGGATCCTTAAAGCAAGAGGGTTTGCTGTAGAGATCGCAAACAGCGGCGAAGAGGCGGTTACCTGGGCTAGGGATCACGAGCCTGATGGGATACTCATTGATATAAAAATGCCAGGAATGAATGGCGTTGAGGCAGTCCGCAAGATCCGTGCACATCGACCAGATGTTTTTGTTGTATTCATGACTGGCTGTTCTGAGCTTGTTCAGGAAGCGGAGGCGGAGGCGGAGGCGGAGGGTTCAGTAGCCGTACTCTCGAAGCCTGTCGATCCAGGGCAAGTTTGTGCGTTGTTTGAGGAAGCGTGCTAATCTGTCATTTCGTTGAATGAGTGCAGCCTCCATCCTCATCGTCGATGATGAAGTCGATGTTCGATCTAGTCTCAAACGTGTTCTACGATTGGATAAATACGAAGTTTCGGAAGAAGGGTCCTTGGGTGACCTCCTGGCTCGGGATGATCTGAAGTCCTTTCAGTGTATCATTCTTGATCGTAAACTGCCGGATGGCACATCCGACGAAGTCTTGCCAGAACTCAAGGAGAGAGCACCTGACGCTGATGTTTTGATAGTTACCGGGTATACTGACTTGCAAGGAACGTTAGCTGCCCTCCGTCATGGTGCGGAAGACTATTTGATCAAGCCGGTCAATCCAGATGATTTGCGTGCCTCGCTTCGCCGCCTTTTTCAGATGAGAGCGATGAAGACCGCTTTGCAGGAAAGTGAGGCTCGTCATCGCGGGATTCTTGAGACAGCGCCTATTGGAATTCTCACATTGGACGAAAAGAGAGATGTGGAATCCGCTAATCCTGCCATCGAAGCGATCTTTGGTTTTGCCGATAACGAATTGATAGGGCATTCCATGGACGCTCTCCTGGCGACATCTCATCGTTCTGGGTTCCTTGAGAGCTTTCAGGCGGTGATGAGTGAAGGTCGCTCTGGGTCCGCGAGCCGAGAAATGATGGCTCGTCGCAAAGGAGGCCAGGCCTTTCCGATCGCGGCAACCTTGAGGTGTGTGGGGCTTCCTAATAAACGGGTAGGCGCAGTGATCATCGAGGACATCACGGAGCGTAAGCAGCTTGAAAAAGATGTGCTGAAGGCGTCGGAAGAGGAGCGCCATCGTATTGCCCAAGACTTGCATGATGGTCTCGCTTCCCATCTGGCAGGTGTGGGACTGCTTTGTAAGATGGTAGGCGATAGTGTCGAAGCTCCCCACGCGGCCACCGTGAATCAGATCAGCACTCTCATTGATGAAGGAATCCAACAGACGCGTGCGGTAGCACGAGGTCTCTATCCTGTGGAAGATGAGCCTGAAGGACTCATGAATTCACTGGGGCTGTTCGCAGCCCAGTGGCGCCATGATCTCAAGATTGACTGTCGCTTCGAGTGTGCCGAGCCCGTGCTGGTGCAGGACAACGTCATGGCCACCCACCTCTATCGAATTGCTCAGGAAGCGGTGAATAACGCGGTACGCCACGCCAAGGCAGAAGTCATCACGATCGAGCTGACTGAGCGTGATTCCGAGTTCAAATTGTGCATTCGCGATAACGGGGTTGGCTTGGCTGACACTCCGTCCAAACGTTCGAATGGCATTGGATTGCGCACCATGTCTTACCGTGCTGGACTTCTCCAGGGGACATTGGAGATAGGTCGTGGAGGGGAGGGCGGGACTGAGGTGAAGTGTTTGATCCCCAGGTCTAAGGATTAGGGCGCTCGTGGCATGAAAAGAGGCTAAGGAATAGCGACAAGATGCGAGAGTATTGCGACAAGATGCGCTGAGAAGGTTCACGTGTCAGTGGCAGGCTCAGAAGGTAATCAATCGACCATGCCTAGCCACGAAATCTACTGTCAGTATTTCTCACAAGAAGATCTTTTAGGGGCAGGATGCCTCGACATTCAAATGGCCATGGATGCTGCTGAAAAGGCCATCTTGGACTACAAGAACGGAGAAGTACTGTTTCCCGAGAAGATCGTGCAGATCTTCAATAATGAGACGCAAGAACGTATCAACTGCCTTCCTGCGACGTTTGTGAATGAGAAGATCTGCGGAGTGAAATGGGTTTCGGTGTTCCCTCCGAATCCGGTTAAACATGGCATTCAGAATCTCTCTGCTGTGATCATCCTATCAGAGATTGAGCACGGATTTCCAATCGCGTTTATGGAGGGCACGCTATGCTCTAACATGCGTGTGGGCGCCATGGGAGGTTTGGCTGCGAGACATTTGGCTTGCGCCGATTCCAAGTCGATCGGGTTTATTGGCGCGGGTGAGCAAGCGAAGATGCACCTGATTGCCATGAAAACAGCCTTGCCTTCATTGGAAGTCTGTCGCGTTGCTGCCAAGAAGCCACAAGAGGAAGCGCAGTTTGTAAAAGAGATGAGTCCAATTCTCGGTGAAATGAAGATTGAAGGAACAGACGGAGATCTTGAGGCTGCTGTGTCTGATGCCGATGTGATTGTGACTGCGACGAGCGCGCAAGCTCCGCTACTCAAAGCCACTTGGGTCAAGGCCGGAGCATTTTATAGCCATGTAGGTGGTTGGGAAGATGAGTATGGTGTCGCCAGCCAGAGCGATAAGATTGTCTGCGATGATTGGGATACGGTGAAGCACCGCACTCAAACCTTGAGTCGAATGTATCAGGACGGGGAGCTTTTGGATGGGCAAATCCACGGTAATCTTGTCGATATCTTGAGCGGCACCATTCCAGGCAGGGAGCAGGACTCTGAGCGAACCTACTTCAATGCCGTTGGCCTCGCCTATGCAGACGTGGCTATTGCCCATGCAATGTATGAACGGGCGCGAGAGGCTGGAATGGGGCAAGACCTGAAGATTCAGAATGAAATGATCTTTGAACATGCGCATCTGAAAGATTGGGTGAAACTCTAAAGCACACTCTAGAATGCCCCTTGATAAATCTCCCGGCTTATAAAGATCGCCGCTCTGAAGCTGCCTGTGAATGGTAGCAAGGAAATACCAGCCAAGGATGTGAAAGTCTTTGGTGATTTGGAGTAGCTGTTAGAATCCAAGCGTTCTGTGAATGGCCTTAGCAATTCAGAGACGATCAAGATGAATTATGAGAAGGGTCTGTATCTCTATCCAAAAAAGATGCCGCTCAGAGAATACGAGCGAATCAAGCTGGAGCTCCAGTCAGAACTTCTCAAGGTGCAGAACTGTGTACGGATAGAAGGGGAGCGCATTGTATCAATCTTCGAAGGGCGTGACGCGGCAGGAAAGGGAGGGACGATCAAGCGCTATATGGAGCACCTGAATCCTCGTGCTGCGCATGTGGTGGCCCTTGAGAAATCGACCGAACGCGAGAAGGGGCAATGGTATTTCCAGCGCTATATTAAGCAATTGCCCACTGAGGGTGAGATGACTTTCTTTGATCGCTCGTGGTATAATCGTGCTGGTGCGCGAGCGCGTCATGGGGTTCTGCACTTCTCGAGAGTACCTGGAGTTTCTTCGCCAATGTCCATTGATTAAGAGGATGCTAGTAAATGGCGATCTGAGAGTCTTCAAATTCTGGTTCTCTGTCAGTCGCTTGGATTACTTGCGGCGATGCCATGCGCG
Organism: Verrucomicrobiaceae bacterium; assembly: GCA_009936795.1. Taxonomy (GTDB): domain Bacteria; phylum Verrucomicrobiota; class Verrucomicrobiia; order Verrucomicrobiales; family DEV007; genus JAACDM01. The sequence continues at coordinate 3,735 of JAACDM010000324.1, forward strand.
CAAGACCGATCCACTAAAGCAATGGAAGCTTAGCCCTATTGATCTCGAGTCTTTGCACAAGTGGGACGCATACACCAAGGCCAAGAAGTCGATGTTCTTCTACACGGATACAGCAGA
>JAACDM010000325.1 GCA_009936795.1 Verrucomicrobiaceae bacterium
ATACTTGTGATGATCGACGGAGAGCAGGATTTCTTTGGCAATTTTCCGAAACGCCCGGCTTGGGAATCCTACTTATTGAAGAATGTGATTTCTCACATCGACTCTTCCTATCCAACAATTGCAACACCGGCCGGACGTGGATTGCTTGGCCTTTCGATGGGTGGCCACGCAGCGCTTCGGCTAACATTGGCATGGCCTGAAACGTTTTCAGTCTGTGGTAGTATTAGTGGTTTGCTAGGTAGTTTCAGTGAGGCTGTGAATTCACAGGTGCAGGATCAGGTGGATCTTCTCACGCAGTCGGTGCCCGATGCAAAGCTCTGGGATGTGCAGCATCTCTTGCGAACCCACAGCCCCACGCCAAAGCAGGCCTACTTCATTGAATGTGGCGCCGGTGACCCCTGGCTAGCGGCGCATCGTTCGTGGGTTCATGAAGCTTCAAAGCGTGGGCTTCGCTATGAGTATCGAGAAAGCCCTGGGCGGCACGACTATGCCTATTGGCGATCGTGTGTAGGGGAGCTCTTACCCAAGCTAAGCGGGCGCTTGTCCCAACACGCCGCTGTTGCCGAGCGCGAATTGGCGTGGCAGCCCTTGCTTGGTGAGTGGCACTCGTTTGCCGTGGTCCCGCAAGGAGGTGAGCTCAAGTTCGAAACGGTTTTTGAGATTCAGAAGGGGCAACTAAGCGGGCAAAGCAAGGGGAATGAAGGCGAGCAGCGTTTTGATAGGATTGCCTTTGGTGAGGGCTCATTGACCTACCGGACCTATCAGGATGAGCGTATTGTTGATGTCCGCGCTCACATGGCTAAGGACGGCAAGCTGGAGGGAGAATGGTCCATTGCTGACGGCTCCGGTAGGACGGTGGCGAGTGGGGAGTGGCGTGCTGAACGGCAACGGTGATCTTCCCTCTTCTAGTCTGCGGCTCGCAGTAGCTTCTTTAGACCGAATGCAACGGCGAGAAAGAAGAGAAGCGAGATGATCAGATTGATCGCAATGCCTCCAATACCGGCCACACCACCGGCGAAGCCGGAACGAAAGGGATGCAGCTTAGGGCTGCTGGCATCGACTGTCGTTAGTAATTGGTGAAGGTACTCTACTGGCGTCGCGTAGTTAACCTCTTGGCCCACCGTATGAAAACTGGTGACGACGCCGATGACCTCACCATTCTCGCGGTCAAAGAGAGGACTCCCTGAGGATCCCCGACTGATGTTGGCATCAAATCGAAGGCGGCGAGGGTTTGGCTCGACGGCATTGATCTGTCCCATCGTGAATTGGGCAATCTTGACACCTGCAGGATGGCCTAGCGTATAGACATCTTCACCGCCGTTGAAGCGTTGCGTATCTGTCGCAAGGGTGAGCGCGGGGACAGTGAAACGTTCATCTAGCTTACTAAAGTCTAGTTGAATGAGGGCGAGGTCGTGCACGGAACTCCTGGCGTAGAAACCTGGCATGACTGGAATTCGCGAGCGTTCGTCGTCTTCGGCGAACATCTGAGCAGCATCACGGATGACATGGTCGTTTGTGACCATCAGGCCCGATTCCGAGATGAGGAACCCCGTGCCTGACGATTGCTCACCGTTGGCGTGAAGAACGGTGAGCCTGAATACAGAAGGATCAACCTGACTCTTCAACTCGGGGCCCGAGAGAAGAGTCAGGTTGATGAAAAGGGCTGAGCTAAGCAGCGCCGAGGTAATCAAAGCGGGTTACCTAGATGACTTCTGTTACGCCTGGTACAGGCACCGGATACTGGCCATCAGGTCCGGGAAGAACCTTTGGCTGGGCGTCCCAAGCGAGGACGTCCGGGAAGTCGGATTTCTCCGACTTGATGGCGTCATCCCACTTTAGGTTCTTGCCAGAGTAAGTGCACATGCGACCGAAGACGGAAGTCATCGAGCTAGTGGCACCGTAGTAGGCGTTGTTGATTGGCTTGTCCTCGCGGATGTGCTCGAGGAGGACGTTGTGCTCCACCTGGTAATGGTTCTCATCATCCCTTCCACGGTGACGCCACATGACTTTCTTGCCAGTGCGATCAGTGATCTTTCCAGGCTCGGCACGGCCATTGGTGCCGATAATTTCTTCAGACACGCGTGACCAAGTGTTACGCTGATGACGGCACTGACTATTCACGATGACGCCATTCTCATAGCGGAATTCCACGAAGTGGTGGTCAAAGATTTGACCATACTTGGGATCGCCGTCGCGGACTTCACGACCACCCATGCCTTGAGCACTGATAGGATGGGCAAAGTCTTTGCCCATGGCTTCACCAATGAACCAGTTTGCCACATCAATGTTATGAATGTGTTGCTCGCAAATGTTGTCACCGCAAAGCCAGTTGAAGTAGTACCAATTGCGACACTGATAGCGCATTTCGGTATCATCTGGTTGCCGGTCGCGCACCCAGACACCACCGCCATTCCAATAGATCTGTGCGCTTACGATATCACCAATCATACCGTTCTTTACGCGGTCGAGCGTTTCCAAATAGCTCTTCTGGTAGTGCCGCTGAAGACCGACGACGACCTTGAGATTCTTCTCGTCCGCCTTCTTGGCCGCCTCCATCACCATGCGGTAGCCTGCCGCATCGACGCAGACCGGCTTCTCCATAAAGACGTGCTTGCCAGCATCGATCGCAGCTTTGAACATCATCGGGCGGAAGCCTGGAGGTGTTGCCAAGATGACGACGTCGGCTACTTCAATCGCTTTGAGATAGGCATCGAACCCGATGAACTTGTTCTCGTCTGGCACCTCAACTTTGTCAGCATGCCTTTTAGTAAGGGAGTCCAGAGCACCATTCATCCGATCCTCGAAGACGTCGGCCATGGCAACCAGCTTAGTGCCCTGGGTCGTGAGGTTTTGGTTTGCAGCACCACTACCGCGACCGCCGCAGCCGACGAGAGCAAGCTTCAGGGTGCTGTTCCCCTCGACCTGAGCCGAGATTGAGGCCGGTAGGGCAGCGGCACCTGCAGCTACTGCGGAGGTGCCGAGGAATTTGCGACGCGTTCCTTCGAGCGCCGGGTTCATGGGTTCTGTAGGTATCTTCATATTTGTTTGAATAGAGAATCAGAGTCTTGGAGAAATTACTGCTTACGCTTGTTATTACGTGCTCTTAATTGAACCCCGGCTTCTTTAGCCGCGGTGCGGACGGCTTTGGCATGTTCTTTGGACGCTGCTTTCCCAGCTTGAATCCGGATGGTGGCTTCTGGATTCGCCTGCGCGAGAGCTGCGAGCGCTTCTTTCATGGCGTCAGCGTCTAGAGGCTCAGACCTGAGAACGAATCCGCCGTTTGGTGTTATTTGCACCGTGAAATCCTTGGCTTCGCTAGCCAGCGCGGGAGCCGCTTTCTTCTTTGGCTTGGCCTCAGCGGTTGCTTTCTTGCCTTTCGCGGCAGGTTTGCCAGCTTTAGTAGTAGTCTTGGACCCAGCTTGCTGAATCATGATATCTTTGAACTGCACCTTCATGGGAGGACCCGCGTGGAGTTGTAAGCCCAACAAGCCGGTTGCCCGACGCGTGTCGCTGTCATTGTCCGTGCACTCTGACGTTTGGACCCCGTTGATGAAGTGCTTGAAGACGTTTGCCTTTGCAATGATGTGGTACTCATTCCAGTCCTCTTTCTTGATACGGGCTTGGATCGCCTTGGAGTCACCTAACGTTCCCACTGTCGTTGGCTTACCGTCTTCGCCGAGCGTGGTGATGAGGCCGCGATTGGCGAGAATTCCGCGGAACTGCTCACCGTAAAGAATACCTGAGTAGGTATCACCAGAATCAATGTCAGCCTGATAGCCGCCCATGCGCCACCTATCCTTGCCTTTGGGAAGTTTAAAGCTGCGGTATTGAATGCCTGAATTACCACCTACGATTTTGTATTTGAGTTTTAGCTCGAAATCTCCGGGCTCACCGCCTGTCCATCGGGCAAAGGTGTTCCCTTGCGTGGGATTCTCTTTCGTTGTCGTGCCAGTGAGAGCGCCGTCGTCGACAGTCCAGAATTTGGGATCCCCATCCCAGCCGGCGAGAGTTTTCCCGTCGAAGATGGAGTGCCAGCCGTCCTGGGCAATTGCCAGGGTGGGGAGTGTGAAGCAACAGATGAGTAGGAGTCGTTTCATAATATAAATGTTGTGGGTTGTTTGTGTATTAGTCTTGGTCCCAGGTTTCCCGGATGAGGCGATATCCTTCTGTGTAGACCTCTTCTTGGCTTGGAAAGAAATCGCGCCAGACGCGGGTCGCTGCTGCGAGGTCTGGGAGGGCTCGACCGAAGGCTTCGATCGTGAGCCACTCATCATAGCCCAAACGTTTTGCCATGCGGATTGTTTCGGTGATCTTGGCGTGTCCTTTGCCAGGAGTGCCGCGATCGTTTTCCGAAATATGAATGTGACGAATGGCTTCAAAGTTTGTCTCCAAGGTTCCGATGGGATCCTTCTCTTCAATATTCGCGTGAAACGTATCAAACATTGTTCCGAAATTCGGATGGTCGACCCGCTTCACATAGGCAGCGGCCTGTTCGATCGTGTTTAGAAAGTAGGCTTCGAAGCGATTGAGGCTCTCGATGGCTAAGACAATGCCGGCTTTTTCAGCATAAGCGGCCAGCTCACGATGAACTTCAGCTCCATGGCTGAGCTCGTCTTCGGTCGCTCCGTCGCCAGTGAACTCTCCCAGAGGCTGATAGTATGGTCCACACAGGGCCTCGGCACCAAAGGCTTGGCCGCAATCAATCACTCGCCGGAGGTGATCGATGGCTCCTGCGCGGTGAGCTGTGTCTGCGCTGATCGGGCTGTGGGCCTCGTCGGGCACCACAGTTACCGCCGTCGCCTTGAGTCCATGGTCTTGCAGAGCCTGCCCAATCTTCTCAAAATGTCCCAGATCCGAGGTGTCAAAGATGGGCACCTCAACGCCGTCGTAACCAGTGGCTTTCAGTTTCTCCAGGATTGGAAATTCATTCTCGACGAAATGCGTCGACCACAACAACAGATTGAATCCTACTTTCATATGGTTTGTGATGGCGAGCCTAGCCTCTTATTTGGAAGATCTGCAAGCTCTATGGCATCGCAGATGAGTTCTAAAATGCATAGAATGATGAAATAACTTGAAGCATGGGGCGTGTCTGAATAACTAGATGATTTAACAGTGATCGTGAATTTCGTAAAAGGCCAACGTTGGGTTAGCAGTATGGAGCCAGAACTTGGGCTCGGCATCGTCGATGAAGTCGTCCATGGAAGGGTAACTCTGCAGTTTCCTGCTCACGAGGAAGCTCGTACCTACACCGTGGAGAATGCGCCGCTCAAGCGCGTGCGTCTCGCCAAGGGGGAGGCCATCGCCACCCGGGACGGTTCTCGAATACAGATCAATGAGATCAAAGAGAGGAGCCATCTCTATTTCTATTACGGGGACGGTGATACCGAGGTGAATGAGTCGGAATTGGCTGACTATCTTAGCTTTAGCAAGCCTCAGGACCGCCTTCTCGCAGGTCATGCCGATCCTATGGAGGTCTTTGATCTCCGTCACAAGGTGCTTCAGCATCAATTCGATATGCGGAGTTCTCTTCTGCGGGGCTTCCAAGGCGTGCGCATGGAACTCATTCCTCATCAGCTCTATGTGGCAACGGAAGTGGCCTCCAGACACGCTCCAAGAGTGCTTCTAGCGGATGAGGTGGGCCTTGGAAAGACCATTGAAGCCGGGCTCATTCTCATGCGAATGGTCCTGACTGGTCGCGCGCGGCGGGTGCTGATTCTTGTGCCCGAGCCATTGCTTCATCAATGGTTCGTTGAACTACTGCGTCGGTTTCAGATGAATTTCGCGATCTTCGATGAGGAACGCTGTGCCTCAATCGAGGCAGAGGAGGCCCATCAGTCGAAGCCCGCGCCGAAAAAGAAGGCGGCCAAGAAGAAGGCGGCCAAGAAGAAAGCGGCCAAAAAGAAGACGGCCAAGTCTGCAGCTGCGGCTGAGCCTGTGGAAGCTGCTGAAGAGGAAGCGAAGGTCGTCGTGCCGAATCCGTTCCTCGACGAGCAATTCGTCATCTGTGCGACCGACTTTGTCGTGCAGAACGAGACTCGTGCCCAGCAAGTTGTCGATGGCGGGTGGGACCTACTCATTGTCGATGAAGCGCACCACCTTGAGTGGACGGCTAAGGAAATCAGCCCTGAATACGGGTTGGTGGATCGTCTGGCGCAGAAGGTGCGCAGCCTGATCCTTCTCACGGCAACGCCCGAGCAACTTGGGCGTGAAGGTCACTTTGCGAGGCTCCGTTTGCTCGATCCCGAGCGCTATCCTGATTTAGATAAATTCTTGGAGCAAACAGCGCACTATGAAGAGATTGCTCGTTTGGCGGACGGTTTGCTGGGCCGCACTAGCATGGGCATTGACGACTGGAAGCACCTCAAGAAACTCTTTGCTCATTACACCGCAGATGAAATCGCGGACCTTATCGAGGGTGCGGCTATGGAAGACCGCGGTTGCCGAACGAAGTTGCTTGAGGATTTGTTAGACCAGTATGGCGCGGGACGAGTGATGTTCCGCAATCGACGGACCGCGATGCGTGGGTTCCCTCAGCGTAAGGCGGCAATGGTACCGCTGAAACCGAACGGCAAAGGCAATGAACACATCGCTTGGTTGACTGATCTCATTAAAGAACTCAAGCCCAACGATAAGGTCCTCCTGATCTGTTCAACGAAAGAGCGTGTGGAATCGATCAATGAGTCGCTTCGTATCGAAATCAATGTCAAGATGGGCATGTTCCACGAGGGCATGACGTTGATTCAGCGTGATCGGAGTGCCGCTTACTTTGCTGAAGACGATGGTGCCCAGCTGCTTCTTTGTTCTGAGATTGGAAGTGAGGGGCGCAACTTTCAATTCGCTCATAGGCTGGTTTTGTTAGACTTGCCGCTCGATCCTGCGCTGCTTGAGCAGCGCATTGGGCGGCTTGATCGTATCGGTCAGACTGAGACTATTCAGATTTTTGTTCCGTTTCTTCTAAAGAGTGGTGAGGAAATGATTGCTCGTTGGTACCACGAAGGACTCGATGCTTTCGAAACTTGCCAGCAATCTGGTCACCGCTACGTCCGAGAATTCGGTGGGGAACTCACTAAGCTCATGAAGAAGGCCGACGCTTCAGGGGCCTATCCAAAGAAGAAGTATGATACGTTGCTAGAGAAGACGCGTGCGTTTCACGATGAGACAGTGCGTGAACTTGAAGCGGGCCGTGATCATTTGCTAGAGTTGAATTCGTTCCGCGAAGAGCCTGCCCTGCAACTTGTTGATGACATCAGCAAGGCGGATGAGAATCCAGACCTGGAGCAGTTCTTCCTCAGGCTCGTTGATCACTTTGGCGTGACTGTTGAAGAGCTTCAGCCCCGGGTCTATCACCTCAAGCCTGAACATGTCTACACGGACGCGTTCCCCAATCTGCCTGAGGAGGGCATCACCATGACGCTGGATCGCTCGATGGCTCTCAAACGCGAGGAGATGCAGTTCCTCACCTGGGATCATCCGATGTTGCGAGGGGCGATCGATCTATTGTTAGGTTCAGAACAGGGAAACTGTGCCTTCGCCTATATGGATGCAACCGGACCCAAGATGGTCTTCTTGGAAGTGGTCTATGTGGTTGAGTGTGTAGCGCCAACGCATCTACATGCCGATCGGTTTTTCCCTGCGACACCGATTCGTGTTCTGGTGAACCATCGGAATGAGGATTATTCGAACACCATTTCTGCAAGCGAGATGGAGGATTACGTTCGCCCTGGAAAGCCTCAGTGGGTACAGAAGAATGTTCACATCCTTCAAGACCTCCTGCCAAAACTTCAGGCTTATGCCGAGGAAGTAGCTCAAGAACAAGTTCCGGACATCATTTCTGGAAATCGAGTCGTTATGCGGACGAAGCTTCGTATGGAGGTGGATCGTCTGCGGCATTTGCGCTCTATCAATGATCACGTGCGTGAAGAAGAGATTGAGATGGCTGAATACGCGTTGACTGAGCTCGAAACGGCCATGGCCGGTGCGCGCCTGCGCCTGGATTCTATGCGCCTTCTTTACAAGGGTGACGATTGATCTATGGACGGCACGTCCAAGTCTCGGTTCGGTATCCGAATTGTTGTTGCGCTTCCCTGCGAGGCGGCGCCCCTGCTCAGCCGTTTTGATCTTGAGCCCGCTTCAGGCGACCATCCGTATCGAGTTTATCATGACCAGTCTGAACTTCACTGGCTTATTGTTACTGGGGTGGGGAGGCACGCTGCCGGCATTGCTACGGCGTACCTAGCAGGATTGAGCTGTAGCACGAAGGCTATCGCTTGGCTCAACCTTCGAGTCGCTGGCCACGCCACCATTCCCCTTGGCGAAGCTCGAGCGGCCCACAAGATCACTGATACGGCATTGGGAACGGCTTATTATCCTCCAGTGATTTTTGAGGGGCTTAAGACGGAGGCCCTGGTCACCGTGACCGAGCCTCAGAAAGCGATATCAGCTAAGATGCTAGTCGACATGGAAGCGAGTGGTTTCTACGCTTCGGCAGCTAACTTTGCTTCGCCTGAGCTAGTCCATTGCATCAAGATCGTCTCCGATCATGGCGTGGAAGCGGGTGAACGCTTCTCCAAGACTGCTGTTACCCTTCATATTGAGAAACAGCTTGGTGCGATTTGTGATGCCGCTGAACAACTGCTAGACCTGTCCAATACGTTCGCCACGCGGTGGGCAGATCCTGCTTACCTGGATACGATCCTGGCGGAATACCATTTTTCCCCTGGGCAGAAGCAGCAGCTTCGCCAGCTTCTACAGCGCTGGCAGGTCTTGTTAGAAGATCAAGATGTCGTTGACTACGTGTGGAAACACGCCGCTACGGGAAGTGAAGTCATTGATTGTCTGACGCAGCGTCTCAGCCAGGTGCCGTTCACCTTGCCGGACTCCCCACGACACTGACTGAGATCTACTCGTGCGTTTTCGGATGTTGCTTCTGGGGCAATTCCGAGTGGCTGCGCCGTGGGTGGTGACCCGGCAAGCTTTCTATCACTGGGGTCAATCGGATCCCGAGCAAGGCGTCGCCTCGTTATTAGCGCTAACATTTTCTGAAGAGCGTGCTGAAGTGGTCGATTGGTTGGCCCTTGGATGGCCGGTTAGCGGTAAACGCGGAGGTTTTGAAGTGTGGCGAAGGGCGCTCGATCCGGAGTCACCGTAGGCAATCTCTGCACAGGCTGCAGAGATTGACCTTATTGCGGCTCTCCGTCCGCAGCTAG
>JAACDM010000326.1 GCA_009936795.1 Verrucomicrobiaceae bacterium
AAGCCTTTGTTCGGTGGCGAGCAATGAACTCAGGATCCTTGAGTTGGTTGGAAAGCGTTGCAAAGAGGGACGCACCCCATTTAGATGCCTGTGAGGGTATTTCACGCCATGGCCACTATAATATCAACTTGTGATAGTTTGAAAGTCGGTGTTGTCGTGATACCGAACCACCCTACCATTCCTCTTACTTTCAGCAAGATCATTCTTGCCCTTTCCCTTAACTCATCGACATTGGGCATCATCATGACATCGGTCGATTTTCTCGTCGACTGGACGCTGCGTTCTACGGCGCACGTCATAATCCCCGTGTTCTCGTGGAAACGAGCGAGTGCATCGCAGCGACATGCTCTCTGGCTCAGTGCTCTCATAGGGATCGTGCTGCCACCATCCCTTACAGCCGTTCCCAAGTCGCGGCTGCCAACGCCGTCCGTGGATGTCGCCACCGAAACGCCGATGCCCGTCGTGATTCCGGGGGCAACTCCGTTGTCGTTGCCGGAAGCTTCTGAGTCAGTTGATCTGGTGAACTTTGGTAACAGGACGGCTGGACGTTGAAGGATCTCCTGTTGGCCGTGTGGGTACTAGATGTTCGATGGCAACTGATGCGCTGGGCTGCTGGTCAACGAGTGCTCTGGCGCTGGTAAGTGCGTTCCGAATCAGTAGCTGAGAAGCAGTTTCAAGACATTCCCGTCCGTTTTGGAGATGACGCCCCAGGACCTTTGCTTACTGGCTTATCTCATCCAGGCTTCCTGGAACAGTGGTCACGTTAGATGTTATGCGTGACGACAAGAAGATGAAGTTTGAAGTAGCCCGCGGGCGACGCTCTAGGGATCTGCAGGAACCCTAAGTTTGCCTGGAGGTAGCCTGGCCATCTTGGCGAGGACACGGGTAGGATGCCCGCGCTACATTAAAGTTAGTCTTTGCGTTTACGGCGTTTGATGGTGTAAGTGACTTTCTTCCGCGCAGACTTCTTTTTTCCCGCGCGTGTCTTCTTCTTAGGTGCGGGTCCCATGGTCTTCATGGGTTCTTGACCGCTTTGTTTCTTCAGTTCGTTAATTTGATCTCGGAGGAGAGCAGCACGTTCGTATTCGAGTTTGCCGGCGGCCTCTTGCATTTCTTCTTCTAGTTCGCGGAGCACGCTAAGAACGTCCAGGTCGCTGGACGTTTCCTGGACGAGATTGGTTTCGAGTTCTTTCCCGTGGACGACCATCTGCAGGCTTTCCTGCACAGCACGACGCACGCCTTGGGGCGTGATGCCATGCTTCTTGTTGTGCACCATCTGGCGTTTGCGCCGATACTCGGTTATCGATAACAGTTTCTTAATACTCCCCGTTTTTGTGTCAGCAAACAGGACAACTTCACCGTTTTCATGGCGCGCAGCGCGGCCTGCGGTCTGAATAAGCGAGGTTTCGCTGCGAAGATAACCTTCCTTGTCAGCGTCGAGGATGCAGACAAGGCTAACTTCCGGAAGGTCGAGGCCTTCACGGAGGAGATTGATACCTACGAGGATATCGAACTCGGCGGCACGTAGCGCGCGCAGGATCTCGACGCGTTCGATCGCGTCGATGTCACTGTGCAAGTAGCGCACTTTCAGATCCACTTCACGTAGGTAGTCTGTCAGGTCTTCTGCTGTGCGTTTGGTCAGGGTGGTGATGAGCACGCGTTCGCCTTTCTCGACGCGTTGGCGACAGAGCTCGATTGTTTCATCGATCTGCGCTTTCAAGGGGCGCATGGTGATGATTGGATCGAGCAATCCTGTTGGCCGAATGATCTGCTCGACGACGAGTTGAGTGCCATCCTTCTGCGCGTCGAAATCCTTGATCGATTCGCGAGCCCCAGAGAACTTGGGTAGTCGGCTGGGTGTCGTTTCCTCTTCGCCGATGCGATCGCGTTTGTGAGGTATGTAACCGTCATTGCCAACCACGCTGTTCTCTATTTCGAAGTTTGCGGGCGTGGCACTGACATAGATGCGCTGAGTTGTCATTCCCATAAACTCTGGGAAACGCAGCGGGCGGTTGTCGAGTGCACTCGGCAATCGAAAGCCGAAGTTGACTAGATTGCTCTTACGAGAGCGATCTCCTTCATACATGCCGCCAATCTGAGGAACGGTGGCATGAGATTCATCGAGTAAGAGAAGGAAATCCTTGGGAAAGAAGTCGATCAGCGTGCCGGGGCGGCTTCCTGGAATGCGTTCGGCCAGGTGTCGACTGTAGTTCTCAATGCCCTGGCAGAACCCCATCTCTTGCATCATTTCCAAATCGTATTGCGTGCGTTGACGAATGCGTTGAGCTTCGATGAATTTCTGTTCCTTCTCGAATTTATCGACGGTGATATCGAGTTCCTCACGGATGGCACGCATTGCCCGGCGCATCTTGTCAGCTGGCGTGACGAACTGCTTTGCGGGATAAAGGGTGTAGGACTCGAGATTGGTCTTGGCATGACCAGTGAGCGGATCAAACGAAGTCACGCGCTCAATCTCATCGCCAAAGAACTCCACGCGGATGGCTTCGCTATCTAGGTAGGCCGGGAAGACTTCGACGACGTCGCCTCGCACACGAAACTTGCCGCGCCCGAAGGCGATGTCGTTACGCTCATAGAGCATGTCGACGATTTTCGTGAGGAAGGCATCGCGATCAATCTCCTGACCGACCTTCACCGGCAACATCATACCTTCGTAGTCTGCCGGCGATCCCAAGCCGTAGATACAGGAGACGCTGGCGATGACAATGACGTCTTCCCGTGTGATCAATGAGCCCATGGTCGAGAGTCGCATTCGCTCGATCTCGTCATTGATCGAGGAATCCTTCTCGATGTAGGTGTCTGTTCGTGGGATGTAGGCCTCCGGTTGGTAGTAGTCGAAATAACTGACAAAGTATTCGACCGCATTGTGAGGAAAGAAATTCTTGAATTCGGAGTAGAGCTGAGCCGCCAACGTCTTGTTGTGCGACATGATGAGCGCGGGTTTTCCGATCTGAGCGATGACGTTCGCCATGGTGAACGTCTTTCCAGACCCGGTGACTCCGAGCAGAGTCTGATGATGGTTTCCGGCTTGGATAGACTTGACCAGCTTGGTGATGGCTTGGCCTTGATCGCCTGGAGGCTCGTAGTCGGAAACTAGTCGGAACTTACTCATTCCTCAGCCTTTCTGACATTCATCGAGGGCTAGAGCTGCCGCGCCAATGATTCCTGCCTCATTGCTGAATTGCGCGGGGACGAGCTTCAACCCGTCTGTGAACGATGCATCCATTTGCGTGTTCAAATGATTGCGCAAGGGGCCTAGCAGCAAATCGCCGGCCTTGGCCATGCCACCGCCAATAACCACGCAATCGAGATTCAATACCCACAAGACGTTGGCAAGACCAATGGCCAGGCGTTCACCAACTTCCCACCATACGGCGATCGCAATGGCGTCTCCAGCCTGAGCGCGCTCAGCTACCTTTAGCGGCGTGCAGTCTTGTTCACTCAACGATTGGCCAGCCGATTGATACTTCTCCATGGCGAGATCGGTTACAGGGCTGTTACCCACATAGCGCTCTAGCGCCCCCATATTCCCGTGGCCACCTAGGCGCCCATTGTAGTCGATGCTGATCTGACCAACCTCACCAGCCCCGTAAGTCGCTCCCCGATAGAGTTCGCCACCCAGAATGAGCCCTCCACCCACGCCGGTTCCGAGGGTTATGGCTAACAAATACTCTCTACCACGCCCGGCGCCATAACGCCATTCAGCATAGGTCATCGCATTGGCGTCATTCTCGGCGATACATGGCAGGCCCGTAGATTCGGAGAGGATGGACTTGAGATTCACGCCTTCCCATCCGTCTACATTGGTAAGCGCGTGGACGCCGCCGGTCTCCCAGTTGACAAAGCCAGGTAGGCCCGCACCAATCGCTGCGATGGAAGGATGTTTCTTCCGTAGCGAGGCAATGCATTTCTCAATCTCGGGAATGAGTGCGGCTGCTCCGTCAAACTCTGGTGGGGGAATTGGCGCGGCTTTCTCGACTAGATCAGCGCCCTGACAAACTCCCACCTTTACAGAGGTCCCGCCGAAGTCGATACCGAGGGCGAGGGGTAGGTCAGAAGACATGCCTGGACTTCTCCCAGGAAACGCCCTCGGCGCAAGGCGAAATCACTAGTCTGTCGCCGGGATGGCCGCGCGACGAAGCCGATCCATGATGGCCGAGCCTATACTGTGCTCGGGAACAGGCTCAGCGATGATCTCGTCAACGCCGAGTTGGTCTGCCTGCCGCATGACAAAGAAGAGTCGCACCGCAGCTTCAGGAACCTTGCCCGATCCGGGGCTGAGCGTGAAGGTCTCGACAAATTCTGTTAGACCAATGTAGCCATCATCTTCAAGTCCGCGATAGCTTAGCAACGCATAGCGTTTCCCTTCTTCTGGTTGAAATTCGCTTGGATCGCTCAGTAGGCGCAAGGGCGTGACCGGAGCGTAGTGACTATCAGTCTGACCAGGAGCTTCCAAGACAGGAGCGGCATCTTCTTTTACTTTCGTGTGCAGTGAAGGCTTCCGCTTCTTGACGATCTTTCCGATGGGCTTCAAGTCCTCTGCCGTAACGGGACCATGCCGTAGGATGTGAAAGAGCGGCTTCCCTTCTGTGAGTTCGAACTTGAGAATGGTCGATTCTAGGCCAGCAGAGCAGGCGCCGCCGTCGAGCACGAGGGGAATGCGTCCGTCGAGTTCTTCAAGAGCTGCCGATGCCGATGTTGGGCTGATCCGCCCAAAGCGATTGGCGCTCGGGGCCGCCAGGGGGCGGCCGAGTTCGTGGAGGACACGTTTGAAAACGGGGTCCGAGGTCATGCGAACGGCGACCGTGGGCAAGCCTGCTGTGATGGCGTCGCTCACATCTGGGTGTTTTGGAAGAATGAATGTTAGAGGTCCGGGCCAGAACGCTTGCATGAGCTTGCGCAAGAGGTTCTCCGTTGCGTCATCGACCACCGCGACTTCGTAGAGCGATTCCTTTCTTGGAATGTGTATAATGAGAGGGTCGAACGAAGGGCGCTCCTTTGCTTCGAAGATCCGTGCGATGGCTTTCGGTGAGGTAATGTCTCCGGCCAGCCCGTACACTGTCTCTGTGGGCAGAGCGACCACATCGCCACGCTTGAGCACGGTGACGGCCTCGGCCACGCTACTCCTCATGGCTTCGGCAGGATCAGTAGGGAGAAGACGGGTTTCCATAACTAAAGAGTGACATCGGGGCGAATCTCCCTCAATCTGTCTTCTGTGAGAGGTCGGTCAAACGAATCCTCTCGAGTTCCCACCTATGAATACCACGACAGCAGCACCTGAAGGTGAGGCCTCGCTTACCAATGTCTTTATGGTAGGCATGATGGGTTGTGGGAAATCGGCAATCGGACGCAAGATTGCTGAGAGTCTTAATCTAACATTTCTAGATACGGATGATATGATCGTCGAAGAAGCGGGGCGGAGTATTCCCGAGATCTTTGCTGCGGAAGGTGAGGCTGGGTTTCGTCTCAGGGAGAGACGGGCGTTGAAATCGCTTAAGGGTAGTTCGGGGCAAGTCATTTCGACGGGAGGCGGCATCGTCCTCTCTCCCGACAATCGCATCACGTTGCGTTCATTAGGCTACGGCATTTGGTTGACGGCCTCGGTCGATAAATTGCTTTTCCGTATCTCGCAGAATCGTGAACGACCTCTCATGCAAACGGCCAACCCTCGGGAGACCCTTCTTGCTCTCCTAGATGAGCGTGAGCCCCTTTACGACGAAGTGGCTGACATGGTCGTCGATACTTCTGAACTCACTGTCTGTGAAACGGTTCATGGGTTGGTGGAGTGCATCAACTATCACTTTGCCTGTCAACTGTGAGTGAAACGCTGACGGAGACGCTGCCTGTCCCTGAAGCTGCAGCAATTAAAGCGAACTTGGTAAGCATCGCGCGCGAGCTAGGTTTTTCGGTCTGTTGTGTGGCTCCAGCTAGGCCTGCGAGGCACGCAGATCGCTTTCGTCAATGGGTTGAGGATGCGTGCTATGGCGACATGGCTTGGTTAGCTAAACGTGTGGAGCGGCGGGTGGACCCACGTGAGGTGCTGCCCGGTGCGAAGTCTGTCGTGGTGCTCGCCATGAATTATTTTCAAGGGGATCGACCAGAGGGCAAAGCGGCGTCTCCTGGTCGCTTTGCGCGTTATGCCTGGGGGTCAGACTATCATGATCTTATCGAAGAAAAGCTTAAAGATCTCTCCACCCACATCGACGACCTTGGCGGGCGGCAACGGTACTATGTGGATACGGGCCCAGTCCTAGAGCGTGACATTGCTTCCGCAGCTGGTTTGGGTTGGAATGGCAAGAGTACGGTTCAGATTCATCGAGAGCTAGGGACGTGGTTTCTCCTTGCAGTGATATTGACGGATTTGCCATTGCCGCCAGATCCCAAAGAGTCGGACCATTGTGGCAAATGCATCCGTTGTATGGATGCGTGTCCCACGCAGGCGATCACCGCGGAACGTCGGCTGGATGCTCGGCGCTGCATCTCGTATCTCACCATTGAGCATCGAGGCAGCATCCCGCTAGAGTTTCGCGAATTGATGGGGGATCGGATCTTTGGCTGTGATGACTGTTTGTCAGTCTGTCCTTGGAATCGTTTTGCAGAGGCAAGCAAGGAAGCTGCCTTTCAGGCCCGCCCGTTTGTCAATGACTGGAACTTGCGTGACTTCCTTGGTCTGGATGTTGAGGCCTTTCGCGAACTCTTCCGCAAGTCGCCCGTCAAGAGAACAAAACGCCCAGGGTTTCTGCGCAATGTGTGTGTGGCCCTTGGAAATGTAGGCACAGCTGAGGATGTGCCCGCTTTGCAACGCGCAGCGGAGGATGAGGATGAATTAATCGCGGAACATGCGCGTTGGGCACTCGAGCGCATTGCCGAACGCAGTTAGCCTTGATGACGAAGACTTCCTTGAAAGCATGGGTGTTAGCTGCAAGACCAAAGACCTTGCCAGCGGCCGTGGCTCCGGTGACCGTAGGGACGGTGTTAGGTGCTCAATTAGTAGGCGCTTGGAGAGTCGACTTGGCGTTCTTCGCCTTGCTCTCGTGTCTCGCCCTTCAGATTGCGACAAATCTCTTCAATGATGCCATCGATTATGAGAAAGGGGCTGACACCGAGAATCGGCTGGGGCCACGCCGTGTGACGGCCTCGGGTGATCTTTCCTCACGCCAGGTGATGTGGGCCGCGCTTGTCGTCTTGGGACTTTCTGGATTGTGCGCCCTGCCATTGTGGCAGGCCAGAGGCTGGCCTATTTTAGCTATTGGCATTCCTTCTCTGTATTTGTGCTATGGCTACACAGGTGGTCCCATGCCGCTGGCCTATCGTGGATTGGGAGATCTCTTCGTGCTGGTATTCTTTGGCTGGGTGGCGGTGATTGGGTCCTGCTTTCTTCAAACGGGGCGATTTGACCTCGAAGCCGTCTTGTTAGGCACCCAGATTGGGCTGCTATCTGTCGCGCTTATCGCGATCAACAATCTCCGGGATCATGAGGAGGATGCGGGTACAGGAAAACGGACCCTCGCCGTAAGGCTCGGTCCCTTTTGGGCAAGGTGGGAGGTTGCGCTCACGCTTGTAGCCCCTTGTCTCCTTGGGCTTGCCTGGTTCAACTTTGGGCGGCCCTCAGTGGCCCTTTGGCCGCTTGCAACTTTGCCCTTGGGAGCGTTCATCGCTGCACGTGTCTGGGCGACACCGCCGAGCCCGTCCTACAATCGGTTTCTCGCTTTGAGCGCGTTGCATCTTGTTATCAGCGCAGGATTGCTCACGCTAGCGCTTCTCCAGCGTTGACCTGGCGAGTTCCTCGACAAATGATCGTGCCTTCCCTATATTAACGGTATCCCTGAAATCCCTACTCTCGACCCATGAACCAGACCCTACATCTTCTCGGCCTTAGTTTAGCGCTGACCGCTGGCGCGCAGGCGGCGCCTATTATCAACGAGGTCCTTTCCTCAAACCGGACCATCTTTGCAGACGAAGATGGCGACTTTGGCGATTGGGTGGAGATCTACAATCCAGATGCTGCCGCCTACAAACTAGATGGGCATTTCCTCACGGATTCAGCCAACGATTTTGAGAAATGGGAATTCCCGGATGTGGAGATTCCAGCTAAGGGGTATTTAGTCGTCTTTGCCTCGGGAAAAGATCGTCGCGATAAGGATAAGGCTCTTCATACAAGTTTTGGTGTTAGTGCGAGTGGAGAGTTCGTTGGTCTCATTGATCCCGATGCAGAGACCGTCGTGAGCAGTGTGGTCGTGCCGCCACTGGAGCGTGATCAAAGCTACATCGCAATAACGGATTCGGGGTCCATTAGCTATGAGGTCAGCAACGATCCCACACCGGAAGCAGAGAACGCGAACAACGTGGTGATCTTCTCCATTACAGGGCAGAGTTTCACGAATACGCTGACGGTAGAACTTTCCTCACCAAGTGGCAAACCGATTCGCTACACCGAGAACGGTCGGAAGGCGACACTCTTCGGTGGGAAAGATTACGACGGGTCGATCACCTTGTCAGAGACAGCCATGATCGCTGCTTCGGTGAGTGGTGGTCCCGTGCGGACGGAGACCTTCATAAAGATTTCTTCCGGGTTGGCAAATCGCGATTCAGATCTTCCGCTAGTCGTGGTGGACGCTACTGGTCGCCTTTCTCAGACGAGCTTTGAGGATATGGCGATTGGTGTGCTAGAGCCGGGAGAGAACGGGCGCACGTCGATCGTCGGGGATTTCAAGGCGAGTAGCCGGGGGGCCATCCGTACGCGCGGGGAGACTTCCAATAGCTTCCCGAAGAAGCCGCTGCGCTTTGAGTTTTGGAACGAAGATGGAGATGATCGGGATCTTGCCCTGCTTGGGATGCCTGCGGGTTCTGATTGGATACTGAATGCTCGCTACAACTTTGATAGGACACTTGTGCACAATGCGTGGATTTACGAGCTGAGTAATCAGATTGGCCGATATGCGCCTCGCACACGTTTTGTGGAGTTGTACCTCAATGATGACGACGGTGAAGAGATCACTGAAGACGATTATCAAGGAATCTACACGGTGGTCGAGAAGATCGAGCGCGGGTCTGGCCGAATTGAGGTCGAATCTATGCCTATAGAAGCGACCCAGGAACCTGAGATCGCTGGCGGCTACATCTTTCGTCATGATAAGACCGACCCAAACACTTGGGACTTTAACGGCGGTGGCGTCAGCATGCAGATGATCTATCCGCCTGAGGAAGAGCGTAATGATCGTCGGCATCAACGAGACTGGATTGTAGATCATTTGAATCACCTGAGAGACACGATTCGCAATGGCTCGGATCCGATGAGTGGATATCCATCGGTCATTGATGAGACGGCCTGGATCGATCACCAGCTGCTGAACCTGCTTACGCTAAATGTGGATGCTCTTCGGTTGAGTGCCTATTTCTACAAAAGCCGCGAAGGTAAAGTGATCGCTGGTCCTGTGTGGGACTTTGACAGATCTGCTGGTGGCACGAGTGATGGTCGCATTGGCAATGCCCTGACATGGCGCGGTGCTGGTGGAGATGAAGGCACGCACTTCTTTAGCAATATCGGATCGGGCGCTGCCGGCGGAACGCCGGTTTGGTGGCATGATCTCTTTGAGAATCCGGACTTTCACACGGCTTGGGCAGATCGTTGGAATGAGCTTCGTCAGGACGAATTTAGCGACGAGAACATTGCCAATATCATTGGCGGCATGGGCGCCGAACTCGCAGAGTCCGCTGAACGGAATTTCGAAAAGTGGCCTGGGGCAAGCCCACGTTCGGCTAACCAGCTGACTTATTCAGATATCGGTGATCACGCGGGTGAGATCCAGCACATGATCGGATGGCTCCAGGCACGCGCCGAGTGGATCACGGAAGAAATCATCACGGTGCCGACGTTTCAAGCAGACGCCGTTGTGAGCGATGGCCCGGTGACAGTCGACATTAACGCAGGGGGCTCACTCTTCG
Source organism: Verrucomicrobiaceae bacterium (assembly GCA_009936795.1). Lineage (GTDB taxonomy): Bacteria > Verrucomicrobiota > Verrucomicrobiia > Verrucomicrobiales > DEV007 > JAACDM01. Next base: position 9,964 of record JAACDM010000326.1, read on the forward strand.
CACCTTCAGTCGTTTATTACACGACGGACGGGACGGATCCGCGAGCCCAGGGTGGTGAGCCGAGCGCCAACGCGGTTCTTTTAGACGAGGGTGTCACCCTAACAGAAACGACTCTGCTCACGGCACGCAAGAAAGACGACAATTATAAGAAAGATAGGAACGGTCCTCCGCAGCCCTGGAGTGCCGTTTCCGAAGCCCGCTTCTTTATTGGTGAGGAACCTGCGAGTTCCGACAATGTGGTTGTCTCAGAGATCATGTACAATCCCGCCGATCCAACGGCCGCTGAAGAGGCGGCTAGTTTTGACAACAATGATGACTTCGAGTTCGTCGAGTTGCTAAATGTTGGGTCTAAGACGGTGAGTCTGTCAGGGGCGCGATTGCGCGGAGATGCCGACTTTGATTTCCTAGAGGGCACGAGTTTGGAGCCAGGACAGCGTCTTGTGCTGGCCGGAGACATGGCAGCCTTTGCCAAGCGCTATGGAACGATGCTTCCTCCGCTTGGCGAATACACTGGTGGTCTTCCCAATAGTGGTGGTCGTCTATTCTTACGTGCGCATGATCGGGCGACGATTCATGAGTTCTCGTACTCTGATGATGGCGACTGGCCCGAGGATGCGGACGGCGAAGGTAAGGCGCTTGTGCTACGAAACGAAACGAGTAACCCCGATCCGGCCCTAGCCAATAGCTGGAAAGCGGGAGCCAAGGATAACGGCACGCCAGGTACTGATGAGGCTGGCCAAGGCGGTGGTGGTGGTCCCGTGGAGCCAGGCACCGGCTTTTCTGACTGGTTAGCCGAGAACTTCTCTGTAGCCGAGCGCGCCGACACCGCGATCTCAGGACCCACAGCGGATGTCGATGGCGATGGATTACAGACTCTTGCGGAATACCTGCTGGGTGGTGAGCCAAAGGTGTCTGATCCAGGCAGACTTCCAGCCATCTCGCGAGAAGATGACGTGCTCACCGTTCGCTACTCTCGAGTCAAAGGCCTAACGGATGTCAGCACTCAAGTCGAAACTTCCTTCGACCTAGAGATCTGGATGGAAGATGGTGGCCAGGTGAATGAAGTCAGTGTCATCGACAATGGCGACGGCACTGAAACGGTCACTATCCAAGACACTAATGCCGACGCCCGAGCCCGTTACGCAAGACTCCGTGTCACGCAGAATTAGCGCATTTCTAGGCGGCTCTGCATTTATCGTAACGTGACCATGTAGGCCATCAGGTCTCTAAGTTCACGCTTTGATAGAATCGCGCCCATGGGCGGCATGGACGACATCGCCGGCGTGATGGTCTCGACTTGATCCAAGGCAATCACGTTGATATTGCCCGTGGGGTCTTTGAGGGTGTATTTGCGATCAGATTGCTCCACCAACGTCCCGGCGTGGGCGCTACCGTCGTTGAGGACGAGAGAAACCAGACCGTAGCCTTCGGAGATATCGGCCTGTGGAGCGATGAGTGATTCAAGGAGCTTCTCGGGGGACAATCGTTTCGCGACTTCTGTCAGATCAGGACCGATCTGGCCGCCCTTACCCTTGAACTCGTGACAACGGATACACTGCGCAACGATATTGGTTTGAAAGATCCCCCTGCCCGTGGTGCGATCTCCGCCTGCGATGAGCGTGGCCTCAACACCTTCGATCAAGGAAAGGGCTTCTGAGTCATTGCATGCCTGGATTGCTTCAATCAAGTCCAACTGAACCTCTGGGCGTCGCTTTCCTTCGGCGAGCTGCGCCGCCTCACGGCGCAGAATGTTGATTGCATTGATTTCTCCAAGAAGAGCATAGGCTTGCTGAGCCTCACGAAGATCCTGCTGTTGAATGGCTTCTTTGAGGAATCGAAGCGTGTCGGGAGACCTGGGTGCTTGCTGTGCCAGGTAACGATGAGCAACTTGGCGAAGCCTTGTTTCCTGCGATTTTGCGGCCTCCGACATTGACGCCTCGCCACCTGGAGCATTTATCGCCACCAGTGCTTCCAATGCCTGCGCGCGGATTGCTGTGTCCTTGGTGTCTGGCTGGGAAAGTGCGATCACCTTCGGAATGCCGTTCCGATAGTTTGAGTTTACCACGAGATCGATCAGCGCGGGGGAAACGTCTTCAGCCAGTTTGGCAAAGTGATTGTCGAGCGCTCGTGTCATGGCCTCCGGTGACCCAGTCTTGGCGACTCTGGCGAAACCAAGCACGCGATCCACCAGGAGATCGCGATGCCACGTGACGGCGAGTTGGAGGGCTTCCTCTTGCATCGCACCTCGCGGATGCGTGCGTGTCGCAAAGGCTAGAAGCCTCTCCGCAGAAGCGCCATCGCCTAGCAAACGATTGGCATTGATAGAACGTCGGAGCAAAGGCTCCCGCTCAAGTTTGGTTGAGTTTAGCATCTCAGCGAGAGTCTGCAACGCGATCGGGCTTGGTGTCATCACATCGTGGATTCCTCGGGCCGCATCGACCACGATGTTCTCGTCCTTGTCCTCAAGGAACTTGGCTAGCCCAGCATATTCGTTGGGATCTTCAAGAGTCTTTGTCTCCTCTGCCT
>JAACDM010000327.1 GCA_009936795.1 Verrucomicrobiaceae bacterium
ACGCAGGCCACGCAGGCCACCAAGCCCACCTGGAAAGGCCCCCAAGAGTCCTGCCACTTTGCCGCGAAAGGCAGCCAGCGGAAGCTCTTCTTCCGTAGCAGGGCGCGAGCACCAATCGATGACGTTCTTTAACAGAGGTGTGATCGAGCCATTGTATTCTGGACAGGCTAACAAGATACCTTGATGCTCATTCATCAACGCTTTGAATTTCTTAGCGCTGTCCGGCATCCCATCTGCTTCTTCCAAGTCGCCGTCATAAAGTGGCATGGGGTAGGATGCCAGGTCGACGACGGTCACCTCGGCGTCCGTTAGTTTAGCGGCGGCCCCGAGCAAACGCCGATTAACGGATTCACGGCGAGCGCTACCGGCGAAAGCAAGGATCTTGATCGATTGGCTCATAAAGCCACTGTCCACAGGATCATTCTTGGGTAAACCAGATTCGCAGCAATCGGCGTGCTCCAGACGACTGAGAGACGGTGTCACACACAAAATATCACCGTGATTCACAGGAGAGACGATATCGACAACACCATTGCCACTGTTGCCCTAGTCCGAATGATTACCCGCATTTGTTGCTACCCGATCTAGGCGGGGGCGTTTGTCATCGTCCCATAGGGGATTACGCGCATCAGGAACAGGACTTACCTCGTTTAGAATGACACCGGCGTGGACCATCCCAGAATAGAAGGTTGCCACACTAACGCAGAACAATAACGAAACACGCATGAGACCTCCGTTTAATTGGTCAGCCTAACGGCACTCGCAGTCCAATTTTGAGATTATAGCTTCTCAGATTTGACGCGACGGACGGAACCCTATAGGGAGAAATCCAGATTTCATCTCAATCTCCTCTCATGTATCAGCTCGAAGGCTCTATCAAACTCATCAGTCCCGCCCAAACGTTTCCCAGTGGTTTCGTAAAGCGAGAATTTGTCGTCACCACGGACGATCAGTATCCTCAGGACATCAAATTGGAGCTGACCAAAGAGAAATGCTCCCTCCTTGACCCCATCAGCCAAGGCCAGCGCATCTCGGTCAGCTTTCGCATTCGCGGCAACGAGTACCAGGGCAAGTACTACGTGAATCTCCAAGCCTACAAGATCGATGCCGGAGCAGGCGGTGGAAGTTCCGATGGTCCCGGTCTCAGCGAGCCACCTCCTGGCCACATGGATGGTCCCGGCAACGAGCCCTCCGCTGAAGAGAGTAGCCCCTTTTAAGGTTTACGCGCCATTTCACGCCAAATATGGCGCGTAAATACTTGTAATTGGCGCATGTTGGCGCGTGAACTCGCGCCAAACGGCTATTTTGCGTGCTATCAGTGCCCATACTGGGTCCGGCAAGGCTGCAAGGACTGCTAGACTCCATTGTGGATGTCGGTTCGCGACGCACCTTGCAACGAGAACTCGGCAATCTTTGTAAGTCAGGTCTACTCGAACGGATAGGGCAGACTCGGGCGACCGCTTACGCCCTCACCGATCAGGGGCGTGACACCCTGCGGGAGCAACGAGCTCGCTATCACCCGATCGACACCTCTCCGATTGAGGAGTCTGCCCTTGTCCGTGAAGATCCAGAAGACACGTATCAAGCGACACCAGCCTCGGAACGACTCGCACTGCGAGATCAGGTTCGGCGACCTCAACAGAAACGGAAGCCGGTCGGCTACCGCCGCGAGTTTCTTGATGCGTATGAGCCCAATGCCACGCCTTACCTACCAGAAAAGCTCTGCCAAGAACTCTACGCTGTAGGGCAATCGGAGCACATGGCAGCAATGGAACCAGGCACCTATGCAAGACAAGTACTCGACCGCCTGCTCATTGATCTCGCCTGGAACTCCAGTCGCTTGGAGGGCAACACCTACTCACTTCTCGAAACGGACCACCTGCTTAAGTTAGGCAAGTTGGGAGACATCGATCGTGTACGTGAGGCACAGATGATCCTGAATCACAAAGCAGCGATCGAGTTTCTCGTCGAAGCTCCTATGGAGCTAGATTACAACAACTACACCCTATTCAATCTGCACGCTATCCTGACAGAAGGGCTACTTACCAACTCCGCTTCAGAAGGCAAGCTACGGGCCATTCCTATGGGAATCAGTGGTACGGTCTATCAGCCCGTGAACACCCCGGCGGTGATTGAAGAGTGTTTCCAGATCATTCTTCAAAAAGTCGCCATGATTAAGGAACCGTTAGAGCAGTGTTTCTTCCTTATGGTGCACCTGCCTTATTTGCAGCCCTTTGAGGATGGCAACAAACGCTCCTCCCGCTTGATTGCCAATCTACCTCTCATCCAGAACAACCTCTCTCCACTCTCGTTTATTGACATGCCCACGCGCGATTACGTCGACGGCATCTTGGCGGTTTGCGAACTCAATCACGTGGGTCTTCTTCGTGACGTCTTCGCCAATGCCTACGAACATTCGGCCAGTCGTTGCGCGAGCATTCGCCACGAGATCGGGGAGCCCAATCCGCTCTGGTTGCAATACCGCACAGATATCAAGGAACAAGTTCGGGATGTCGTCGTGCGTCAGTTGGGCAAGCTTGCAGCCGCCGACCACCTGCGTCAATGGGCACGTCAAGAGGTCACCGCTTCGGACCGCGACAAGGTTGTCGAGCTAATCGAGGAGCAACTTCTGTTACTCAACGAAGGAAACATCGCTCGCATGCGATTGCGGCCGACAGAGTACACTGCCTGGCGGCCTAACTGGCAGAAGTAACGCTTAAGACGAGCGCTGTCCGAGTTGGGAGGTATGCCTGAATCGTGCCATTCTCCACGGAGAACATCTGTTCTTCTGATAGTCTTCCATGTCCCGCAAAACATGAAGCGTCAGAGTCGAGACTGAGCTGGCATGCGGTCCCCGCAGGGACGGGGACCGCATAGCCTTCGTGAGAATGCGTGGGATGAAAGTTGAAGACAAACATGAGATCACCACGGCGAAAGGCGAGCACCTGATTCGCCGCGTGAGCATGCAGGAGTTCGGCTGGCCTGCTGAGACAAGTTGCTCCGCTGACCGTGTTGATCATCGCTTCATCAAACTCTCCCAGCCCATGGTAACGCAATGCTGGATTGTCGCGGAGACTCCACTGCCTACGTGCATAGTGACAGGACCAACCATTGCCCTCACGCGGGAAATCGAGCCATTCAGGGTGACCAAACTCATTGCCCATGAATGTGAGGTAACCGGCATCGGAAGTTGCCAGGGTAAGAAGTCGCGCAAGTTTATGTAGGGCCACGCCGCGATCTACCACTATATCGTTAGAATCACAGGCCATGCTGTCATACATGGCCGCATCGATCAGTTGGAAGATAAACGACTTGCCGCCGACAAGTGCCTGATCGTGGCTCTCGACGTAGCTCAGTGTACGCTCGTCCTGACGCCGATTCGTCAACTCATACCACAGCTGCTCCACATTCCAATCCTCATCCGGCTTGTCGGTGAGCTTAAACCAGTGGTCTGGAACGCCCATGGCCATGCGCACATCAAACCCACAGCCGCCTTCTTCGATCGCAGCGCCAAGGCCAGGCATGCCACTCACATCTTCCGCAATCGTAATCGCATCAGGGTGGAATTCATGAATAAGTTGATTGGCAAGGGCGAGGTAGGTGTAAGCGTCCTCATCGACCGTGTGATCGAAGTAACGGTCGTAACTATTAAAGCCCACTCCCAATCCGTGATGGGTATAAAGCATGCTCGTGACCCCATCAAAGCGGAAGCCATCAATCCGAAACTCATCTAACCAGTAGCGACAATTCGAGAGCAGAAAATGGAGCACTTCGGGCTTCTGATAGTTGAAACAGCGGGAGTCCCACGCATCATGGTTCCCACGCGCCCCTTCATGAAAGTATTGATACGCCGTTCCATCAAACGTCGAAAGCCCTTCGAGTTCATTCTTAGTCGCGTGCGAGTGCACAAGATCCATGATCACAGCGATTCCAAGCCGATGCGCCTCATCCACAAGCTCCTTTAGTTCCTCCGGCGTCCCGAAACGGGACGAGCAAGCAAAGAAGTTGGCCACGTGATAGCCAAACGACCCATAGTAAGGATGTTCCGTTAGAGCCATGAGCTGAATCGCGTTGTAGCCCGCTTTCGCAATGCGCGGAAGCGTCTTCTCGCGGAACTCAACATAGGTACCCACCTTCGCTTCTTCCTGCGCGATTCCCACATGAGCTTCATAGACAAGAAGCGCTTGATTCTTTCGTGAGGGACGAACGTAACGCCACGAATACTCGGAATCAGGACACCACGCTTGAGCATCAAAGGCCTTCGTCTGATCATTCTGCACCACACGCCGAGCATAGGCAGGCAAACGCTCGCCCTTTCCTCCTCGCCATGTGAGGTGCAAACGATACCGATCTTGGTGTTTCAACGCCGTTTTCGGAAAGCAGACCTCCCAATCCCCCTTCTCATTCAATCGGTCAAAAGCATAACCACGAGACGAATCCCAGTCACAGAACTCTCCAAAAACACGCATGCTTGTGGCATTCGGAGCCCACTCCCTTAGAACCCACTCCTTCTCCTTTTCATGAAGTCCGTAATACTCGTGTGCGGAGGCAAACTCACCTAGCTCTTTTCCATCAAGCAACCGGTCTTCTGTTCGTTCTCGATGCTGTCGACGACCATCCAACTTCGCCTGAAAAGGTTTCAGGTAGGGATCCTTACTCAACGGCGAAAGGATTCGTCCAGAAATTCCCTTGGAAACGGGCCAAACATGGTTAGCTGCACCGCCATCGTTGCTTTGCCAGGGCTGATCATTGGCAAGAGTCCAGATGCCATTGACCAAGTATTTATACTCAAAGCGCACGTCCGAGATCTCGACGGTCCCTGTGAAGTTCCCGTCACCTTGAGAATCGGAAAGCTCATCGGCCTCACAATCCCAACCGTTGAAATCGCCGGCCACCGTGACCACGCTCCCAATCGGAGCCTGAACAGAGAAGATTACGCGAGTCTTGTTAGCCATGCCGCCAGTCTACATCGCACGTCTTCTTTCCGCCATGGAGAAATGCCCAATCGCCACCAACTCCACCACAGAGGTATGAAAACCACCCGTGAATCTTGTTAGACAAATTAAACTAACCAAAGTGGTTGAGCACTCGTTTCGGACTCAAAACTAAGCCGATCCAACAGCGCAGGAGCTTGTGCTGGAAAGAGCATTTCTTTCCCTTGCCCAACATCATTGGGCAATCGGGCGTTTATGTGGTCAGAGAGCGCCGTCGTGCAATTTGAGCGGAGGGAGTGATAGAAACGCGGCTCTTTTTCTAACATTCGCGCTGCACATATCATGTCGACAAAGAGCTCACATCGATACCCCGGATCCGCTTTGATCGGCACAATATACAGTTGCGAGTCAGGCTCGTGTGCCCTCAGCATGGGCGAGTCCTATTCTGTCGTGATCTGAAATCATCAACTCGAACTGCCTGAACACGCCAGGGAAAAGGCCGAAGGTTTCGCCTTCCTTTTGTCGAACCTCGATCGATACGATGACCCGCTTCTCGGAGCCGAATCGATGGCTAAACATCGTATGGGCAAAGCGATTCGAATCCGCAAGGGGTTTGATCATGAAATGACGCCATCAAGCCCTGCCAAAGAATAGGTCTCACGGGTCCATCGTTGCTTTGGCTCTCCACTCTTCGTCCAGCGGTAGTCGCGCAAATCAATGACCGAGACCTTACCGACAGAATCTCCGATCAGAATCTTCGGAAAGCGCTGATAAGGTGCTGCCCAGTCCCGATCAGGTCCCGGTTCGAGGAAGACAAAGACGTAGGTCGCAAGCCCCAAGACAAGCGCTAGGGTTGCACATGTGATTATTACTCGACGAAACTTCCAAGCAAACACCTACAAGACCATTCCGAAGAACCACACCACCAACGGCAGCTCAAGCAACGCCACGTATCCCGCCATGCCCAGGGACACCATGAGAATGACGAAAATCGCACTCGCTACTCTGAGTAACGTCTTCATGGATCTAGCGCACGGCATCTGCGGCAATCCGAAACCCACGGCTCATGCTCGCTTTGCTAAGCGAATGCATGGACCGATGGGTAAGATCCACAATTTCCTTCGTCATGAAAGAGGCACCTTTCACAACTGCGGTCACTGCCCCCGGCTCGTTCGGATCAGCCTCCAACGTAGCCGTCCATTCTGAAACGTTGCCTCCCATGCCAATTAATCCCTCTGGGCTGATATCATCGCCTAACTGATCCACGCTCCCCCAAGCACTGAACCCATCGTCTTCACCACCCGCACCAGGATTGGGATCATAGTCACCTCCTGTGTTCGATTTGATCGGATCTGGATCTGCCCCCCACGGGAAATCAAATCCCTTGATCCCGCGAGCAGCACGTTCCCACTCCTCTTCGGTTGGCAAACGTCCGCCACGCCAACGTGCGTAGGCATACGCATCCCACCAGTCGACTCCCACAATGGGACAATTGATATCGATCGCCTGACCTTTGTAGATCCCACGGGCCAAGGCCGCCGCGTAGAAGTTAGACCAATCTTTCGGCTGATGTCCTTTCTTCTGCTTGGGTTGATTGACGTGATTGTAAACGGAGGTCCCTTTTAACTCGGCAAGAAACTTTGCATACTGGGCAATAGTGATTTCATACTGAGATAGGACGAAGTCATCGAGCTCTCGTGTTTCCCCCTTGCCAAAGACGAAGCCACCGCCAGGTATGTTGACCATCGGATTGGCTGCCGGCGTGAGAGGTTGCCGACTATGCAGCCACCACCACCCAATCCCGACCGCTAACGCTAACAGGAGCATAATCAACACGCCTAGGAGACGACTCTTGGCTTGAGTCGCCGCAAGGGACAACTCGCGCATTTCTTTCGTCTCAACCTGGGCAAGACCACTTGCCGCTTTCAATGCTGGCCCGGTCTGAACCTCAGGTGTCTCTGTCGACGTCACTTGCGCGGCAACGTTACAGGCACGAAGCAACTCCTGCCAGTCCTTGAAAACGTGTTTATGATTTGGATCCATCCGCGCAAAGAACTGCCGTACATCGGGCAGGTGGGTATCTTCCGCTCGAAACAGGCGCCAGAAACTCTCACGAATCGCGACTAACGAATCACCAAAGGCAGAAGCTTCCGTCAGATCCGAGGTCGCAAGATTTGCAAGATACGGTTCCTCATGTATGAGCACGAGCCCCTCCGCTTGAAAAGCTCGGTAGCCTAACTGATTCTTCTCATAGTAGAGGAAAGAATCGCAAACCGCTTTCAGCAGATCCCACACCATGGTCATCTCATAGCGATTCCCTTGCGCCCGGAGACTAACGATATCCTGTCCCGCTACCATTTCACGCGTGTAGAAGACGTGGCCATCCTGCTCGCTCGACTCGAACACTGCAGCAATGCGTGGGTGAGTCACACGGGCCTTCGCTTTCACATCTTCCTGAAAGGTCGCCACCGCCGCCGGGTCCGCACAACGATGCGGTTTCAGTAGAACAAGAGCAACCGTCCGATCGATCGTACGTTGCTTCGCAACAAAGGTCAGCGTGTCCTCGGTCTCGTGGAGGACCTCTATCAACGCGTAGTCACCAAGCTCGGAAGGAGGAAAGTCAGCCATACCGAATCAGTTTAGTTCCCAAACAGCGTTGCGTCGAGTTCCCCCTCATTGCCACCACCTCGACGATTGGAAAGCAATTCTACCAAGATTCGAGGCTCCACAAGAACATCCTGGATCTCGTCGCGATAGTAGAGCTTCACCACGAATCCAAAGAACTCACGCTCTGCTCCATCATCGAGATACGGTATATGATAGACCACATCGAGCAGTTCTTCGCTTGGCTCTTTATAATCAGGAGTCTCCGAACGCCAAGGATTCACCTCTTCCACCGGCGGTTGGGAACCATCACACGCTTCCACCTCCACGCCATTGACCAAATCAAAGAAGTAGATCTCAGGGCGCACTTCATACGGATCGATCTCATCGCCGGCGGCTGCGCGAATGCTCAGGGACAACCTCACCGTCCGCTGGCCGTTGTCATCTTTGGACACCTCATGGAATGCTGGCCCAATGCTCAATGGGCGATTGGTTAGCCCACTTGGCAGCGCTGCAGGATCTTTCCCATGGAGATAGTGCAATGATAGCGATGCGAGTTCCCCCGCACGCTCTTCCATCGCCGCCACAGTTTGGAAGTAGGTCACCGCACTTTTCTTCTTTCCAACTTTATCAAAGACAATCCCCAATTGATAGAGGATCGCCGGATGATCAGGCTGCAGCTCATTAGCTTCATCGAGCAACTTCAACGCCCCGATGATGTCCTGCTCAGACTCTTTCAGCTTTGCAGCCTCCAGGAGCTTCGCCGCTTCTGCCGAATGCATCTTAGGAAGACCATCCTCAGTCCACCGATCCGCTTCTGCCATTTCTGCAGTGCTCAGAATCTCATTCATCCGCGGCGGCGGTGGAGGAATCTGCACATTCACAGCCGCTTCCGACGGCGACACACCAAAGGGACCGGACGGGAGCGGAAACATCTCATCGGCCAAGTCGCGACGCGCTTGAGACAACTTCATGTCCTCCATGGCAGCGAGTGCCTTTACCGTGAGAGCCTCCGCCTGAGCTGCCTTTGCTATCGCGACTGCCTCTCGATCAGCCATCTCATTCTTCTCCCGATGCGCTTTCTCAATGAGCGAAGTGCCGATGCCAGCTGTAGGCAATCCCAGAAGCAACGCCACGAAACCCACGCGCGACGGGGACATCCCCTGTGTGGTTTCCGTTGGCGCTTCTTTCTTAGTCTCAGCCATGGTGAAGAAACTACGTCGGTAAGGGATTCACTGTCAACCTAGCGGACTCGGTGAGATCATTGACAAATAGAGGCCACCTGCTCTGCTATTATTCATGGAATCCGTTAGAATTGGACTGGTCGGCCTCGGCAACATGGGGCGTGCACACAAAGCAAACCTTCTCGCCGGGAAGGTGAAAGGGCTAGAACTTGTCGCGGTCTGTGATCTCCCACCTGCACTCGAAGGTGTAGAGGAGGATCTGGCCAAGTTCACCGATGCCGGAGAGATGATCGCCTCTGGCAAACTCGATGCCATTCACATCGCCACGCCACACCCCTTTCACTGCGATATCGGCTGCAAAGCACTCGAAGCCGGATTGCACGTCATGATGGAGAAGCCTCTTGCCGTTCACAAAGCAGAGTGTGAGCAACTCATCGCTGCTTACAAAGACAAGAGCAAGGTCCTCGCAGCCATGTTCAATCAACGCACGGACCCTCTGTATCGGAAGCTCAAAGACCTGCTCGACAGTGGAGAGCTTGGCGAAGTTCGTCGCGTGCAATGGAATGTGACCGACTGGTTCCGCACTCAAGAATACTACGCATCCGGCGGCTGGCGCGCCACCTGGAGAGGCGAGGGTGGCGGCGTCCTGCTCAACCAATGCCCACACAATCTCGACCTCTTCCAGTGGATGTTTGGCATGCCCAGCGAGGTCCACGGCTTCTGCAACTTTGGTCGCTACCATCAAATCGAAGTTGAGGATGATGTCAGTGCCTACTTCCGCTACCCGAACGGCTGCAACGCCCTCTTCGTCACCTCCACCGGTGAAGCCCCTGGTGTGAATCGGTTAGAAGTCGTCGGCGAACAAGGCCTGGTCCGTCTTGAAGACGGCACCCTGCATTTCCGTCGCAATCGCACCCCCATGAGCGAGTTCAGTAACGAGACCCCTTCGTCCTTCACTCAGCCTGAAGTCTGGGACACCACAATTCCAGTCGATGGCGAAGCCGGCCAGCATCTCGAGATCTTGCAGAATTTCACGAACGCCATCCTCCACGGGGAAACGCTCATTTCCCCAGCAATCGAGGGTATCCACTCAGTGGAACTCGCCAACGCAGTCCTCTACTCAGCCTGGCAGAACGAGACTATTAAGCTACCGTTAGACTCCAGTGCTTACAAAAGTGAGCTGCAAGACCGCATCGACAAGTCGACGTTTAAGAAACGCGAGCCACGCAAGACAGGTGGCGCCTCAGCTGACGACTTCGCCAAGAGCTTTTAAAGGGGCGGGAGCCTGCTGTCCTCCATTCAATTCGATGCTACGGTAATGCGGAATCTCAAGAAATGGCGGGATGACAACCCTTCGACAGCCACGGCATCTCGCACACGCCACATGGTTGGCGATTCCTCAAGGACGGCAATGGAACTCTTCCCCCATGCCAGCCATCCAACCGCGGCCACCGATCCCGCGTCTTTACGCAGGGCATGTCGACAGAGTTGCTTCTAAAAAGCAGAAAATTTAACTTTTAAATCGACTATGTATTTGCAAAGAATATCTCTATATGTCGCTTTGTAGTTTCTCCCGAGAGATTCTCTGGTAACCAAGTGAGCTAATTCCAACTCAAGTCGCTCCTGGTCATGAAGTTATCGGAACGTCTCTTCCGTCGCGCCCGCCCATCCTGCCCCCAGTCTACCAATCTCACGCCCACAAAGGATCGTGGGGTCGCCTTAGTCACCGTCATGACCCTGCTCTCGGTCCTCGCGACTCTCTCGATTGCCATCTTCATGTTAGCCGGGCAAGAGCAACGCCCCTCCACCGCCTATGCAGACAGTGTGTGGGTAAGGACCTCGCAGACATTCCCTGAATCTTGTCTTGGGACAGATCCGAGAAGCGACCCGACCAGATCGGGAGAAATCGCTCTACGGCCAAGACATCCCGTCGCTCTGGGCCTCGCAACCCGGGATGCTGTGGACCTACAAAGCTAAAGGTGGCTTCGCCGAAGCCTTCAAGCTCTACTCCTACCGCAATCTCCGCGTGAGCGATTCTCTAGCACTGCTCAATTACGCGGAGCTAATCCGCAGTTGGGAATCACAACCTCACCGATTCGATGACATCAACCGACCGGCAATCACCTAAGATGTGAATGGGAGGGTTAAAGACCGACACTTTTCTATCCTCGACCCAAGAGCCCATGACCTCGACAAGATAGCGGACTTCGCTTACGACGAGTTTCCGGGCAACCGCGAGTCCGAACGTCTTCCCATGCGCATAGAATGGTTCTACATGCTCAGGGACGGGCTGTTGGGTTCACTCAATACCTCCGGCGAGTTCACGAGCAGCGATCCCAAAACCAAGGATCGTGATAGGAATCCGATCGTCGCTCGCATCGCGTTCTGGACAGATGAAGAGACGAACAAGATCAATATCAACACAGCGCCCGAACGTCTTCCTCGGACGAAACCGTTCGCTGCCACCGAAGAGGGAAAGCGTTATGCTCAAATCCAGCCGGCCACCAATAAAGTGCAGCGCTATCCAGGGCATCCTGCGACGACCTGCCTGAGTAGCATCTTCTATCCTGGCAAATACGTTGATGGGACGGCAACTCCAAGCTCTCCATCGCTGAGCTTCGCGCCATCACCGACCTCGCGCCCAAGGTGTGCTTTGGCGGGACAGAAGATGGGACTGGAGAAGCGGGCACCGCAATCGAGCTCGACCTCGATCGCCTCTACGTTTCCGTTGATGACGCCATCTTCAACGCCGATCGCGACGATACGTCGCATTAGTTAATCTGTTAGCCAACGGCAAAGGCAAGCTCAACCGCGCGCGCGGTATGCTCACTACCCGCAGCTACGCACCGGAACTCAATGTGCACGGACACCCACGCATTAGCCTATGGACCATTCATGAGGATGATTGAGACGCCACAGGCACCACCTACGATTAAACTCTCGCCTTCGCATCGACCCTAAGGAACGGGCAAGACCGCTACTACTTTCAACGTGCCGACCACTCCTCACGCCACGGCGAATACTACCGCCGGGCCAAACGCGCAAACGTGGATCTCTTCATGTATCTCATGATACCAAGTCTACCGCTCCGTGCCTGGCTACGGTGATTCCTGCGCGACCAAATACGGGGCCACGCGAAACGCGCCCTTCAAAGAATCCTACTATCGTAACACGAATGAATACAAGTTAGACCACTTTGCCATTCCTCTCATGATGTTCGACTACATCCGCGGAGTGAACTTACACGACGGCAACGTCGACGAACCCTACGTACCCTTGAACAGCGATGACAGCAGTTTATTCGGACAGATCGCCGGCATCAACTTGATCGGGCAGAACCTTTCTAGTGATAACGGCAGTTTGCAACAAGACCGGAACTGGCACCGCGAAACCCTCGAACCTCGCAGACCGGGTCGTCTATTCACGCTATCAGAAGCCGCGCTCGTTATCTACAAGACAGCCTCCAGTCGCGTGGTATCGTGGTCCGAAGGATCTGGCCCTCTATTCGAAGACGTAGGCGGCCAGCAAGGCGATGGTAACGTCGTCAAACGAATCGTGACCAATGAACATCCCAAACACGCTTCTTGGATCGGCAGCGAGTACTGTCGGCCGCGTCTTCTCCTTCATTGAGGTCGGCATGCTGCCCGAAATCTTCAGTGTGAGTCAAGGCTTCCACCAGATTCGTCCCAAGCTAAGCATGCGTTTATTAACCGGCGGCGAAGGCTATCAAGGTAGATATTCGATGAACTGACCGGACTTCGTCTAAACGGCGTCCCCCTCCAGCTTTGGAGGCGCAGTGACGATGCTAGAGACAATCGGATTCGACGCCCCGTGGTCATGACCACCAATCCAGCCAGTCGCGACATCCGTGGAGATCTTCCAGCTGGTTAGTACGGCATGGGCGGAACCGGTGACTACCGCATCATGCGGTTCGGAGAATTCCAAGTCGGTGAAGACGATCACGGTTGGAACGGCAGACAATTCCTGGCCAACGGCGACGGCCCCTGCGTGCCTTCTATTGTCAGACACCAGTGGTCGTACGGGACGACGAACAAATAGCCCTTCAGCAAGACAACCTCATCCGATTAGTTATGTATGACACCGTCGGCACGGCGGCCACGGGCACATGAACTATCCTCTAAGTCTTTAACCTACGCTAGGCAGAGCCTGGAAAGCTCCTAACTCTCAAACAACCAGAAATGAATTCCGGAGACTACCGCGGCCGGACTCGTCGCTTCAATCGTGCGGCACATGCTAATGCTCGTAAGAATCCCGTCGACGTCCTCGCAGGAGAGCATGAGCTTTTCAAAGGTTTTACTGTTAGTCATGGCGAATACCGTCTCGTTGCCAGCAAGCGCCACGTGCCCAGCGAGCTCTATCGTCGCCACCCCAGATTCCTAAGTCACTCTGCATCTCACTCCCCCACTTGGGTCCTACCTCAGGGAACAAACGTCTCCTTTCAGGCTACGTTTGCCGATGATCTCTTGGGCCGCAGCATTGTCGAAGACGTCGATTACGGAAGTGGCAATCGTCCTGACTTCACCTTTGATACCCAAGACCGGAAAAACTTCGCCCCTTTGTTAAGTTCCAGCTACCGCTCCCCCATCGATCCTAGCACCACGCGAGATTTCGATACCGATGTGGGTGCCGCGACGGACGGAGCCTACGTCAATAAGGCTGACGACGGAGCCGATGACGGCACTCGGACCAGTATCTTCAACCTCTTGTATCCGTATTACAATGCAGGGGATCGGGGCGAGACCGAGAGCTACGAAGACCGCAACAAAGGCAATTTCTCGCCCAATCGCATGGTCGCTTCTCCCGTGACGTTCGGGTCTCTTCCCAGCACTAGCCAAGCCAATGCCCCTTCGACCACCCTTCTATTCCGCCCAACGCCCCAACTAACTTGATCACAAGAAAGAGCCCAGAGAGAAATCACTCGAATATCACTACCAATACCGTGTCGTTGCCGTTCGACAATTTGCCCATTGAGCGAGAGAATTTGCATTCGACCTCATCAAACAGCGATGCGGTTCTCCTGATTGGAAGGTGTCTAACCTCCTAGCCCAGAAAGAGTTCAGCCTTGAGCCTCACCGGTTTCCCGGTGAGGCTCGGTGCTAAATGCTCTATGTTAGTTAAGTAAAGCAGGGCGGGCCGCCTTACTTCTTCACAACTCGGTAGAAGGCCACGGGGCCATCGTTTGCCACGCTAATGCTGGTAGACGCACTGTCAGCGGTAACGCTGTCTACCACGGTCCATTCGATCAAGTCCGTGCTGTGCTCGACATCATACTCCACGCCTGGCTCTGAACTGAAGTTGATGTTCGTTGTGTCTCCATCGCCAAGGACGACCTCTCCAATGGTCGATGGACGTTCGTCCGGGTTCGGATTTGGGTTCGGATCACCCGTTGCAGGGGAAGCGATTGCATAGACGTTATCCATGTTGTTCCAGTTGTGCAGGGCAATGCGAATCTGATAGTTGCCCGCTGGCAGGTTTGTCGCCACGGCTTCACCGGTGCTCCAAACCTCAGACGGCTGGGGCTCCCCCGAGGTATCAACAACGACTTCAGGAGATAGCAAGCTCTCTCCGGCCGCATCATAGATGCCGACCGTGGATGGATCAGCCCCATCATGCCCACTGCGATTCGCAAAAGACGCCCCAAAGGTGACATTGGAAGCTTCTGTGAGGGTGAAGTTCTGGAAGATCTCAAAGACGCCGTTGAGATCCAGGACTTGGGATCCATCCGCTGCGGTGTTCACACCGTTGTCGTACGGCGTGCCATCATTACGAATGACGTTCCACGTAGCAGGATCACCGGTCTGACTCCAGCCCGTAGGTACGACTCCGAGGTTGTTCTGGTTGATATTATCAACAGCCGGTTCTTCGAAGGAGCCGTGGACGACAACGTCTACGCCTTCTTTTAATCCTTCGAAGATCGCTTGGATCTGCTCGTCCGTCAGCGCTCGATTGTAGATGGTCACGTCATCAATCGCGCCCTCGAAGTTCCGGTTGTCCCCACAGCAAGCATCCTTACCAAGATACCAGACAGTCGGACTCCCTTGCTCCAGATGCTCGATCTCGTTGACAGCAGAGTCTAACGTTCCACCAGCCCCAACGTAGAGCTTGCCTTGATCCGGTGTCACCGTAAGTGCGATGAAGGTCCACTCATTTGCTGGAACTGCTAGTCCACTCACAAAGTTGTAGGTGTTTGCGTTGTCATCATTCCAGGTATAGGTCAGCTCTCCCGAACCCGCACGAAAACCCATACCAATGGGCTGCACGCCATCTCGCGATTGGATCAAGCCAGTCCAATCTTCAGTTGGAACGCCATTGACCCATCCAGTCACCGTGATCTCAGTGAAGGTCTCATTGAGTGCAGGGAGCTCAACATTGCTCCCACCGCCAGCTTCACCGGTGAGTTCCACTGCGTTGTCTCCAGCGGCACCGGTATGTCCACCGACCCACGTTCCTCCATTCACCACACCGTTGAGCGCGGCATTCGTCGCTTCCGCAACTTCAGTTCCTTGGCCCTCATTCAGGTTCCAGTAAGCTATTGGGGTCGCCTGCCCTGCCGGCGGAGGCGGGATCGCTCTGCTACCAGGTTCAGCATACATGCCTTCGATCTGTTCGGCACTCAAAGCCACCTCGTAGATCTGGAAGTCATCGATTACACCAGTAAGACCAAACAAACCCGCAGTCGCCCCGATCTGAAAAGGGGCCACTGTGTTGATGGGATAACCGCTAGCATTCTCTTCGGAGGCATTGAGAACGCCATTCACGTAGATCTCCACGTCTGCTGCGCCATCTTCGTCAGCGTCTGCGTAGGTGTAGACCACGTGGTAGACTTCACCTGGATTGAGGAAGCCATCTGAAATAAGCGTTTCGCTGGTTGCTTCACTCGTCCAAGTCACCGAGTCCGAGTCACCAGAGGACTCAAAGAAGACGGCATAAGGATTCGCCGGGCTCGTGCTTCGACTGAAGAGGACGGAAGCGGTGCCGACATCAGCGGGATCCTGCTTGACCCAGAAGGAATAACTCCCGATAGCCAACGTCGGTAATCCAACGTCTGAGGGGATTTCTGCATAAGCAGCATCGTCGCCTTCGACCAAAGCTACGCCCGTTCCGGTGCCGACCAAGGATTCTGCCCCTAATGTGACACTGCCAGAACCAGCAACGTAGTTTCCATTGAAGCCGTTTCCAGACGAGTCTTCCAACACCGTGCCATCAGTCTCGTCCATTTTGTAGTGTGCGACCAAGCCATTGGCGTTTTTGATCTGGCCGATCAATGGAATGCGTGAAGTCGCTTGGACAACATCATTGCTAGTGATTTCCAGGAATCCACGATAGATCCCAACATCGTCCGATGGGTTGAAGGTCACCGTGACCGCAATCTCTTCGCCCGATGCCAGTACGTCAGGAATGGCCGAGACGGTGAAGTTCGCGGCCTGGTCGCCAGAGATCGTTGTGTTGCTGACGTTCAAGGTGTTCGCAGCTCCTGGATTGAGCATGCGCACCGTGATTTCTTGAGGCCCAGGGTTGCCGTCAAAGACACCGAAGTCGACCCGCTCGGGAATCGGTAGAAGGCTAGGATCGCCTGGCTCGAGGCGTTCGATTTGGAAACCACCAATGGCACCGCCGCCACCGAGTTGACGTCCCACAATGGTGAGCGTGTCGCCCTCCAGATTCTTGAGATGCAGATAGTTGCCGACGCCTCCAGCGACTTCGACGAAGGTACCACCGAAAGGTGTGATTTCGTCTACCGTGTAAAGTTCCTCATTGATGGTAAACGTTCCGCCGCCTTCATCCGAACTGAGATACAAGTAGAGGTCGTAAAGTGGGTAGGCGATGTTGCTGACGGTGATCTCCGTGGCGACGTTGTCACCGCCTTCATCCTCTCCACGCGGGAAGAGGTTACCGTGCATCAGCTGGGCATTGCCGTCACCCGCAGCGGGCTCGTCGCCCGCAATAGCCGGGCCGTTTGTTTGCCAGCTCACACGCAACAAGGAGGGCTCGCCCTCTGCGTTGTTCGCAATGGTAGGACCGCCTGAACCGTTGGCGAAATTGTTCCAATTCTCCTGAGGAGACACCCCAGCGCTAGCCGTGACCATGGCCCCAGCACTATCGGCAGTACCACCGATAAAGTTGCCCCCTAGCAGTATTGCCCCACCTCGTGCAGGTTTGGAATCCGCAAGCAGCGGATCCGTTCCCGCAGCCACTTCGGCCTGATCTTCGAAACGGTCACCATCCGTGTCCCGATTCTTCGGATCCGTCCTGTAAGTGGCGATCTCCGCGCCATCAAGCAAGGTGTCGCCATCGACGTCTGGATTCAAAGGATCCAAACCTTCGGCCTCGGTGTCGACGTTGTCATTTAGGCCATCACCATCCGTATCTGCAAGTTGTGGATGGGTTCCTAACTCGAACTCTTGGAAGTTTGTGATCGTGTCGCCATCTGGATCCTCACCACCATCGTCCACATCGGGATCCAAGCCACGAGCCACCCCACGATCGGTACCGGTCTCCCAGTCAGCCGGAATCTTATCGCCATCTGGATCGAGTGCCGTGAGCGATTCCAAACGCACGTTGTCAAAGTGTGAGCGTCCACCGGCGTTGTCATCGCCCAAGAAGATCAGAATGTTCCCTGATGGTGGATCGTCATCCGTGATGAACTCCACCGTCACATCAGTGAACGATTTCTGAACGGAGTCGTTCAGAGAGACGGACTCAACGCGTGCATGCGCTGACTCAAGCAGCGAATCGATCTCGAGCTGATTGTTCGTGTCCGTACCAGCGAGTGGGTTTGTGTCGGAGGGGTCTTGCTCGGTAGCGGTCAATCCGATGACTGTGAACGCTTCCGCACCCGACTGATTGGGATTGCGATAGCCCACGCCGACCGTCAGCGTGTAGGCAGTGTTAGCCTCAAAGGGAATGCCCAGATTCTGCGTCATGTAGAACCCCCCAGCGGTTCCGATGTGCTGGGTGCCCTCAGATTGGAAGCCCCCGATTAGCTCAATGAACTTGTCGCCAGTTTCAGCACCGACCCACTGAGCTTGATCGGCAGCTAGCGATGGATCGACGATATTGTTCGTCCAGGTGTTGCCACCACCACCCAGAGGCGGCTGTTCGAAACTGGCGTTGTTAACTTCAATTGGGGCAGCAAAGGCTGAAAGACTAGCACTAAGCAAAAAAGCAAATGCCAGCCACAATGCCCAAGACTTACCCTTGGAAGGAGGTCGTAGGTTGGTTCTCATTGGGTTGGGGTATTAGGGTTACTACTTGTGAAGTCGCCACCAGATGGGCAGGACCACCTAAACGTTAATAGACCTCACAATCTTGGTGCAATCCCTAATCTTGGTGAATCCCTAATCTTGGTGAATCCCTAATCTTCCCATCCCCCCAGCTAGGGAGAGGTATACGATTTCCCAGCGCGATATTTGCGCAGCCCCTGCTGGATGCCCTCCCACAAGGCGCGGTTTCCCTGCCTCTTGGCCAAATCAGCGGCTTTCTCAGCAACCTGTGCGGCCTGTTTGAAATCCCCAGACTCCGCATATCCTGCTGCCAAGGTGTCAAGAATCGCTGGGTCGGTATGTTTCGTGAGCGCCGCAGCCTTACTTGCCCAACGCACGGCTTCCTTCCCATCCCGGATCGCTGGGTCTGGATGCGCAGCGAGTTGCCACGCGAGATTATTGAGGACCAGCGTTGCCGTTTCGTCTTCCTTCAGCGCTGCTCGGTACGCCCCTAGGGATTCCTTCGCCCGCCCCCTTTTCATGAGGGCATCGCCGATCCAGGTCAATAGCTTGCTATACTCGGTGCCTCGCTCGCGATAGACCGGTCGTGCACGTGTGGCCAATTCAATCGCTGCCTCGAGCTGGTCGTGATCCATCAGATCGATCGCTAAACCCAATGGGTCGAGCGGCTGAGGTCGAAACATCCACCGCCCTGCGAAAGGCAGGCTCGCGTCATGGCGAGATTCCAAGCTTAACGAAACACCTTTGGCATCGGCCAACACCTGGGAAGGCATCACGGCCCCTTGATACATCGCCAGGAGGTTCCCCTCCTGATCCAACAAAGCGCTCGTTGGCACGGGCAAGGGCCAACACGGCCCATACAAGACGGCATAGGCCAGCTCAAGACGCCGTACGAGCTCAGCGGACGCGCGTCCTCCTTCGAAAGGCGGCTTGAGTTTCTGATAGAACGTCGCCGGATCCCCATCCGAGAGTTCTGGGGAGGCCAGACCATCGACCGACAGCGGTAACACCGTGATCCCCGCCACCTCGAATGCCCGGGCACTCTGTGAAAACGCCTGGAGTTCTGCTAGGCACGGCTGGCACCAGGTCGCCCACAGGTTCACCAATGTCAGGCCATCCGTTTGGGTCCCCGCATGTTTCTTCTCGCCTGCAAAGGTCGTGTAAGGAAGACGAGGGAGGGGAGGCCTCGAAGCACTTACTGCTCTCACGCTTGTCCCAGGAGGTGCCAGATTCAGCTGGAGCTGCTGATGCTGGGCGACATTAGGCGAGGCATCCTCCTGACCCGCGCCTTTCCCTTCTACCAGGTGGTAGCGCTTGTTCAAGGTCACGCCCGCGAAGGACTCGACCTTTCCGCTCGCCCACTTGACGAGGATCTCTTCGAGGACAGGCGCGTTCCCCAATCCGAAATGGAGCCACTTGCTCGACTGAGAAAGGAAGCCTTCTCCTGCTTTGAGCGTTTGGGTAAGGGTCTTGCCGTTGGTTAGGCGAATCTCCACTCGACTGCCGATGCCATCGCGATTCGTCTGGGTCCCTTGAAGACGCAGTGCTAACCAAGCATTCTCGTGCGTGCCGTTGTTCCTAGCAAAGCGCAGCATGGGTGCCGTGCGATTGACCATCCAAAGATCGAGATCACCATCACGGTCCCAATCAACCAAGGCGGGCGCTCTTGCATCATCCTCAAAGTCTAATCCGAACGCCGCACTCGCCGTGGCAAAGCGACGCTCACCGTTCGCACCGCTCACGTTGAGAAAAGCGCAGTTGCGCTCATGCCCACTCAGCCCAACGCCCTGGTCTATCAAAGCGTCTAGCTCCGCCAATCTCTTTGCCAGTGCGCTTTCGCGATCAATGATCTCCGCAGTCAACGGCGATGACGGCACGACCTGCCGCCAGTAAAAACTTCACAAGTCATCGGGCACCTGCCCGGTCACAAATCCATTTGCCACGACCAAGTCTTGCCAGCCATCGTTGTTCAGATCGCCACACACCGAGCCCCAACTCCAGCGCCCCACGGTCACGCCAGCAGGCTCGCTCACATCCTGAAACCGGCCCCGGCCGAGTCCCCGGAAGAGACTATTCCCACGCGCCATCCGTTGGAATTTCGCAAGAATACCGATGTCCAAGCCCGGGCGAAACTGTGGCTGCGTCGTCACTCGACGCCCGGCAGCAGAGAACATGTTGCCCGCGTAGAGATCAGGCACTCCATTTCTATCATAGTCGCTACTGCATGCGGACATTCCAAACCCCCCATCATTGATCCCCGCCTCCGTCGCAATATCCTTAAACTTCCCACCCGTATTGAGGTACAAGTTCTTCTGTCCAAAGTCATTCGCCACGAAGAGATCCTGATCCCCATCGTTGTCGATATCTTCCCAGACGGACGCGAAACTGAACCGTCTGTTGTTCTGCGAGTCCAAGCCAGATTCAGCCGTGACATCAGAAAAGTTCAACCAATTGTCGGCATTCCTTGCCTGACCATCATTGCGAATGAGAAAGTTTCCTCCACCGTTATTGGCATCAAAGTAGGGCACTGGAATTGCCAGGCCCGCCCCCTCCTCTTGCTTGGCAAAGTAGCGACAGACAAACAAATCGAGATCGCCATCGTTGTCATAGTCGGCAGCTGTCACACTGAAGGCGTTGCGCACGGGACGATACCGCAGCCTCGGCTGAAAGTTTCCTTTCCCATCATTTCGAAAGGCCAGCAAACCCGTGTCCGCAGCCAGCACAAGATCTTGATCGCCATCATTGTCGAGATCCACAAACAACGCCGAGCGCGTCAAGTCTAGCAAATCCACTCCAAACGCAGCCGCCTCTTCCTTCGCCGTGCCATCCTCTTGCTGGATAAACAAACGATTGGGCAAACCTCCATTCTGACAAACATACACGTCATCGAGCCCATCACCGTTCGCGTCGCCAATTGCCAATCCGTGATGCCCAAACTTAAAGAAACGGTTGAACAGTTCAATCCGTTGCCGCCAGTAGGTGTTTCCAAAACGCAACTGCTTCTGAAAAGCCTCCGTTTGTCCGATCACATCTAGCGTCGCATCGGCAAACACTGGCCGTTTCGTAGTCGACTTTGCCAAGACCTCCTCGTGAGCCTCCACCGTGAGTGATTGTCGTTGAGGACTCCCTGCGGCATCTCGACGCCACTCGATCGACCAGGTGGCATTCATTTCCAAATAGCCCCTCGCTGAAGGACCGGCCAACGTCACCAACTGACGCGTGGTCGGCAACTCCGGCTTCGACATATCCACAGAGATCACTTTGAATTTAACCCTCTCTAGCCCTCCCACAAACGATCCCGGTAAGAGATCGCGTTTCGCTGTCGGCGAAGCCATGCGGCGCACCTCAAACCCGACATCGTTCGAGACAATCTCTGTTGCTGGCCTGAGGCTGAGCAGACCCAAGTTCTCGTCCTTCAATGCCCCCATAACAAGATCACTAAAGGTCTCGCTCTGCCAGGCCACATCTGGTTGGGGCGCGCCTCCTGCAGCAACCGCTACAGGCAACCATCCCATCAAAAGGGCGATGTAAACTCGGAGAATCATGGAGGGATCTTTGTTCTACTTGACGTAATGTAGCTCCGGCATCCTGCCGGTGTCACGGGCTAGAAGCCCGTGCTACCCTATACACAGCCTGAGACCAATCCGTGCAAGGCAATAGGGGATTCCAGAGACGCTTTCCGTTTGTAATGGGCGATGAGAAACGGTCTGATAAGATTTCTGAAGATGAGAGTTGTCACCGTCGATTGCAACAGTTGTGGAGCCCCTCTCCAAGTGGGGGCAAAGACGCGCTTTGTCACCTGCCGTTACTGTTCCAAGCGCCTCTCAATCCAGCATTCGGAAAGCGCGGTCTATACCGAGGTGTTGGATGACATCAAAGAGTTGACCGACAAGATTTCGCAGGACATGGAAGTGATCAAACTTCAAAATCAGGTCGAACAGCTTGATCTCGAATGGATGTTACAACGTGAGAGCTTCATGATTACTTCGAAGAACGGAGGTGAGCACCTGCCGACAACAGGAAGCCACATGGTTGGCGGCATCTTCCCAGCGGTCTTCGGCGTGATCTGGATCGGCTTTGCCGCCTCCATGGGAGCTCCCGGTGTCTTCCCTCTATTCGGCATCGTCTTTATCGCCTTCGCCCTCTTCAGCACGGTGAGTTTGCCAGGCAAAGTCAAAGGCTATCAGAATGCACATACACGGCATCAGACCTATCGGCGCCAACTCCAGCTACGCCTGCGCCAGGAATAATCGCGCTAATCAGTAGAATTCCCTGTCTATCATTTCGAAATAGCCGAGTTTGACAGATCTGGCACTCGTAATCCTTGGGGAAACTACGATTCAATCCCCCTCGCATTCAGCCCGGTTGGCCAACTTGGCTCTTGACCGTTCCTTTGATCTTTGGCTCCTTTCAGGGTCGCTCAACAACTAACCATACACACATTACTATGTCAGTTGAAGCGAATATCGTACAGTCCAGAGCCCAACTCGAAAGGACCGGCGTCTCTGTCAACGACGCTCTCCTAGACAAGATCGTTAAAGTGTTAGCAAGCCCGAACCAAAGCAGAGATGGCTCCCTCGTCTCGGCAACTGATCCATCAGAACTCGATCGCGTGCGGACCAGTTTCCTTGAGAAGAAACTCGGCCTCCCTGCAGATGACTCCAATGGCGAGGCCGTGAAAGAGGTGGTTGGCAGACTAGCAGAGTCTTGTCAGAAGCAATGGGGCGCGGTCTACTACCTCCTAGCTGAGAGGTTTGGCAAGCAGGACGTCTAAAGCCCCCTCCATTTAGACGATCAAGGCTCACCGGCCGATCTGTTTAACGGTTGGCCTGCGAGCGAGTGATCCTCGTTTAGTTCGCGCGAGATACTTCCAACTGAACGAAAGATCGACGATCCTTTCCTGGCAACAGCACCGCCTCACGTGTTTCCAGGGTTCCGTTAGTCTCAAAGACCATCGGCGTCAGAACACTCCAATCATTGAGATCAGTTGAGTGCATCAATTTGTAAGTGAGATCGTGCTTAGCCGCATCGGCGATAAATCGGAAAGTCGGCACTGATGCTCCGGCAACTGGCACTAAATCATTTGCAGTGAGGCCATCTTGCACCCTGGGATTTCCACCCATCGCATACTCCATGAGGTTCTTCCGGCCATCTCTATTAGGATCCGCACCTCGCGCAACAATTGAAGGATTGCGTTGCTCGCTAGCCGAGAAAGAGTTTCCTACCCAGGCATCGTAACCCGAGGCAATCCCCGTCCCGAAGACCTTGATTGATGAACTGCGAGGCACACCAGAGTCGCCCGCTTCACCATCGCTCACCTTCACTATCCAAGGACCTGTTGTGGCCATCTCCCCCCAATGACGCACTGAAAGAAACGTGTAGTTCTCATAGTCCTCGTTATCATCCCCATGCACTTCACTAAATTGGCTCACTGTACCTGATGGCGACGTTAGAGTGATAACCAAATCCCCACGGTAAACATGGTCGATATCGACCGTGCAAAGCACGTGCTCCACACGCAACTCATCCCCGTCAAGGTCGAATGAACGACTCACACCAGTGCTCGCGCCATCAGGAATCCCAGCATGGATCGCTCCCAACGCAACTTCTCTCGATTCTCGTGTAGCAAGGCTGTTCCAGTTCTCCGCAAGCGCCACCGCAGCGGCAGCATCGACCATTCCCGCGCCATAGCTATGATGAAAGTGAAAGCCGGCTGCATTCGTAATCCATCCCGTATTAGCGCTGTCCACTTTACGTGCGCTGCGAATGAGGATCTCTTGAACATCCCGCCAACCAAGCGCCGGCTTCGACTCTAGCAAGAGCGCGATCACACCCGAGACGAGAGGTGCCGCAGACGACGTCCCTCCAAACGAATCCGTGTAACTCCCGTTGCTGGTCAGTGTCGTCGTCGTAATGCCTGGCTCGCCATCGTCAGCGTCTGAGGGAGCAGAAATGAGCACATTGGCCCCAGATTCCGAATACCAGGATTGGCGGCCCTGGAAATTGATCGATCCCACATCAATCGTCTCTGGCCGGTTCACAAACCCATCGTAGTTCGCGTAGTCACCGTCATCCCGCCCGTTGCCGGCACTCCAAACATAGATCGTCCCTTTGCCTCCACGCCCATTCTCCACACCCGCCTCAAAGGCCGAGAACAGGAGATCGTCTGGTCTAAAGAGAGTCTGCCCGTCATCCTCTTCGCCCCAGCTATTGTTGCTAATATCAATTACATCCGTCCGCCAGCCAATCGCTGCCGCGTCATCGGCTGGCGACGTATCAGCCGTTAGGAGCTTGAGACCGACCAACTGCGAACGCGGTGCCGCGCCGCTCACATCGATTCCATTGTCACCACGCCCGGCACTGACACCCGCCACGCTCGTGCCATGATCCCAGTAAGTCCCATCCTCCTGCTGTTCAGTCGGCGGCGTTGGATCATCCGGGGTGCTGTCGTTCCAATAGTGATCAATGGCCGTGTTCACATTCGAAGCAAGATCTGGATGAGCCACCTCCAAGCCATCGTCCACCACGGAAATGGTCACGCCTGTTCCAAGATACTCGTCCCACACGCTCTCAATATTCACTTCCAAGTTAGCCACACTGCCATTCTCGCCGATGTTGTTCAAATGCAATTGATAGAACGTATTGCTAGAGCTATGCGCATAACGCGGATCATTCGAGACAAGCTTACGACTGCGGCGCTTCCCCACCAATGGTCTAGCACTCTTCACTCCAAGAAGCTTTCGCACTATGGCCAGCTTCGTCAGCGAATCACTCACGTTCGGAAAGGAAAGAAAGAGAGACTTCGGAGAGAAATCCGGCACCTCAAAGCGACTTGCACCAGAAGCCTTAGCAATCGCCTTAGCCTTACCACCCTCACCCATCTCGACATGAATACGCCGAGTCAACGTACGCCGAGTCTTCAAACTCCGTTTCTTGCCCTTCGCATACAACACCAAATCAAATGTCGCCTTCGAACCTCGCTCTCTTGCCGCGGCTTTCGCGGTGATCGCCGGAGCCATCTTCTGATCCACATCCAGAACCACATGCGGCGTTCCTGTCTCCGGTCGACAGTAGAGTTCGTCGCAAGCAACCACATTAGACGCGCGATCCCGTTCCGTCATCAAGACGAATCTCACTTGGCGTCTCAGCAAAGCTGCCGGCCGTTAGCACGGCCAAGGCGATAATCACGATCTGCAAAAATCTTCTCATAGTAACAAAGCTAGTCGACGAAGTCTCACGCATGCTGACAAGCCTTCTGCGCCACACGCGCCGCGTTCCGCACCACCTCGGAAAGGGAAGGATGAATGTGAATCATGTCCGTCAACGAATCGATCTTGTTACGCCAACGCATGACTGGGATCACTTCGTGCAGAAGCACGGACGCATGGTGGCCAATGATATGGCAGTCGAGAATGGCGCCGTCCGGAGAAACGAGGAATTTGCAGAGACCATGACGCTCTTTCACCGCCCGTCCTTTGGCCGCGTTCGTGTACGGCACGGAACCCACCAGATAGGCGGTTCCATCCGCTTCCAATTCGTCTTCTGTCAGTCCCACGCCAGCGACGTCTGGATAGGAGAAGACCGCATGCGGCATCGGCCCGTAGTCAATCGATCCCTCCTCACCATCCAGCCAGGCGTTTCCAAGATACGTCGCCTCCCAAGCAGCTGAGTGGGTGAAGAAATAGCGACCCGTCACATCGCCCAGCGCAAACACGCCCTCTGCGGACGTGCGTTGATGCGCATCCGTGACAATGAATCCTTTCGCATCTGCCTCAATTCCAGCGGCCTCCAGATTGATCTTGTCAGTCGTCGACTCGCGACCCGTCACCACCAAAACGCGCTCAGCAACCAGCTTGCTCGCCTCATCACCGCCATCTGCTTTCGTCACCAGGTCCAACTCAATGCCACCTTCAACCTCGTTCGCACTATCCACCGAGGTCTTGAACTTCACGGGCACTTCCTGACAGAACCCTTCTTTAAAGAGCGCGCGCACTTCGCGATCCTCCGCGCTGAGTAACTCATCCCGCCGCACCAGCATCGTCGTTTCCACACCCACGCTAGCAAAGAACCAAGCAAGTTCACACGCGATGTAGCCTCCCCCAATGATGACGATAGATTTTGGAGCCTCGTCCATGTTGAACACATCATCACTCGTCCAGACCGGCAAGTTCTCGAACTGTTTCGGAATCGTCGGCAGCGTCCCGGTCGCCACAAGCATCTTCTCGCCTTCGATGACCTGCCCATTGACCTCAATCTACTTTGGATCCACGAAACGGCCATAGCCACGAAAGAGGGTAGACGTGCCCGACAACTTGGATTCGATCCGCCCATCCACCGCTTTGATTGCCGCTGCTTGCGTCTCTGACCGGATCGTTTCCACATCCACCCCGTTTAGTTGGGCCTCCATGTGAAAACGCGCCGCGTGACGAATCGTCGTCGCCACCTCCGCAAAGCCCAGAAGCAGCTTCGAAGGCACGCAACCGCGATTCGGACACGCCCCACCAAGAGGATCGCCTTCGACCAAAGCCACTCGCCAACCCGCCACCGCCGCGCGCATGGCAAGGCTCGTGGCGTTGCCTCCACCTAAAACGACGAGATCAAACTTGGAGTCACTCATGCCGCTACTCTCAAGCAGGGAGCGAAAGATTCAAAAATTGATCCGCCCAAGACTATCATTGCAACACCATCCTACAACATACCGGTCCGTTATCCGTTGATTGGCACTTGCTCCGCACGACGTCATATGCGGGAATCGGACCATGAGCGATGTTCGTGACTTTGGCGCCAGCGGCGATGGCGCAACCGATGATACCGACGCCATTCGCCACGCTGTCAGTGATGGCGATGGCCACCTCTTCTTCCCCAAGGGCACCTACCGCATCACAGACACCATCGAACTCCCACTTGGATCGCGCGGCCCACGAACCGTTCTTGGAGAATCCGGCAACACGTGCATCCAAATGCATGGCGCTGGGCCGGCATACCGCATGCAAGGCCACCACGAAGGCACCGGCGATCCTGGCTCCTGGACACCTGAAGTGTGGAAAAGTGAAACACTGCCCTCGATCCGTAACCTCGTCATTGAAGGCCACCATCCCGAAGCCGACGGCATCGTGCTCGACGGCGTTATTCAACCGATTCTCGAAGGCTTGTTAGTCCGCCGCGTTCGCCATGGTATTCACCTCGTCCGTCGCAACCGCAATGTCATCGTGAGTCATTGTCATGTCTATCACAACACCGGTGCAGGCATCTTTTTAGACGGCGTCAACCTCCACCAGATCAACATCAGCGCCTGCCACATTAGCTACAACAGGCTCGGCGGTATTCGCATCGAACGTTCCGAAATCCGGAATCTACAGATCACCGGCAACGACATAGAATACAACAATGCCCGTTCGCATCCTGGTCTGGCTGATGAACCCACGGCAGAGATCTATGTCGATACGACGGCACTAGGAGCCACCGTCAATGAGGTCACCATCGCTTCGAACACCATCCAAGCGACCAACAGTCCAGAAGGCGCCAACATCCGAATCAAAGAAAGCGCAGGAGGTACCGACCGGCCACCCGGCTTGTGGTCCATCACCGGCAACGTCATTGGTTCCCAGGAAGTAAACGTTCACCTCACCGGCTGCTACGGCATCTTGCTTTCAGGAAACACCATCTACTCCTGCTCAAAACGAAACCTGCTCGTGGAAGATTCCCGGCTGATCAACATCACCGGCAACAGCTTCCGTCGTCACACGCCCAAATACGGCACGGGCGTCCAACTCCAACGCTCCACAGACTGCCTCATTTCAAACTGTCAGTTTTACGACGAGGCTGAAACCGGTCAAGAGAGCAAGGCAAGCCTCCTTGAACTCGACACCTGTCAACGCATCAATGTTAGTAGCAACCAACTCCTAGATGGCGCCCCCTACGGTGTTGATGTTAATCATTCTAGCGATGTGCGTATCACCGACTGCATGATCACAGAACAAAGGAAAACGAAAGTCGCCCAAGGAGCTGTCCGCTTTACCGGTAGAGGCGAGAGGAATCAGCTGCGCTCCAACAGCTTGTTAGGCACAGTCGAGATCGATGCTGCTGCTAACGTCAAGCGATAGAGACTGCGCCTAATATGGTCACGAAACGTTCCTGAATCCGTCCAAAGGCGCTAGATCTAACGCCACCTTCTCCGTGATCATCCCGCCACACGTCTGCTAGAACTCAACCATGTGCGCCGACTGACGATGCGCCTCCAGCGATGTCTCACTCTCCCAGATCTCCAGAACGGTGAACAAGCACGTTTCCTCCTTTCCTGTGAAAGCCGTTTAATGAGTGCATCCTTCTTCAAGCGTCGACGCCTCCTCCATCTGCCGAAGCCCCGAGCCAACCGCGGAAACATCCCACTCAGCCACCGTAAACTGGATCCATTTAGTGATCATATTTCTCTCTACAACGCTTCCCGCCAATCGCCACCCGGGAGAAATTAGACAAAGACAAGTTCTTGACTAGATCCAGAACTTCAGGCCACATTCCCTCGTGCCCGACCCAACCGACCTCCTCCGCAGCCATGGCGTGCCCGTCACGGCCCAGCGATTGGCCGTGTTGCGAGCCGTCTCCAGCCGACCACACGGCACCGCCGACGCGCTCTCCCAAGACGTCCGCCAAGACATCGGCACCATCTCAAAACAAGCCGCCTACGACGCGCTCAGTGTGCTGACAGAAAAAGGCCTCATTCGGCGCATCCAACCCGCCAAATCCCCCGCGCTCTACGAAGACCGCGTCGGCGACAATCACCACCACCTCATCTGCCGCGTCTGTGGGAAAGCCGTCGATGTCGACTGCGCCGTCGGCGAAGCCCCATGCCTCACTGCTTCTGACGACGCCGGGTTTCACATCGATGAAGCCGAAGTCATCTACTGGGGAACCTGTCCCGATTGTTTTAACCAGACTTCTTCTACCTAACACACCTTAAACCAAGCAAACCTCATACTAACAAGCGAACCTCTTAAACTTATGTCAGACATCAGCAAATGCCCCGTCATGGGCGCCCCCGCCCACACCTCACGTCATACCGCCGCCGGCGCCAAATCCAACCGCGACTGGTGGCCCAATCAGCTCAACCTCAGCATCCTCCATCAAAACTCCACCAAGAGCAATCCCCTCGCTGAGGACTTTAGTTATGTGGAAGAGTTCAAGAAACTCGACCTCGAGGCCATTCAAAAGGACCTCACGGACCTCATGACAGACTCCCAGGACTGGTGGCCTGCAGACTACGGCCACTACGGCCCCTTCTTTATCCGCATGACCTGGCACAGCGCCGGCACCTACCGAGTCACTGATGGACGCGGCGGCGCCTCCGACGGCACCTTACGATTCGCCCCACTCACCAGCTGGCCTGACAATGGCAACCTCGACAAAGCACGTCGCCTCCTCTGGCCCATCAAACAAAAGTATGGCCAGAAGATCTCCTGGGCAGACCTCATGGTCCTCACTGGCAACGTCGCCCTTGAATCCATGGGCTTCAAAACCGCTGGTTTCGGCGGCGGACGCGCAGATGTCTGGGAACCTCAAGAAGACGTCTTCTGGGGCCCCGAAAGCGTCTGGCTCGGCGACGAACGCTACAAAGGCGATCGCGAACTCGACAACCCACTCGGTGCCGTGC
Source organism: Verrucomicrobiaceae bacterium (assembly GCA_009936795.1). Classification (GTDB taxonomy): domain Bacteria; phylum Verrucomicrobiota; class Verrucomicrobiia; order Verrucomicrobiales; family DEV007; genus JAACDM01. The sequence goes on from JAACDM010000327.1 coordinate 29,615, forward strand.
AAATGGGCCTCATCTACGTCAACCCAGAAGGCCCTAACGGAAACGCAGACCCCCTAGCATCTGCCAAAGATATTCGCGAAACCTTCGGCCGCATGGCCATGAACGACGAAGAGACCGTCGCCCTCATCGCCGGTGGCCACACCTTCGGCAAAGGCCACGGCGCCGGCCCTGCCGAGTGCGTTGGCCCAGATCCCGAAGCCGCCCCTATCGAAGCGCAAGGCTTCGGCTGGCTTAGCTCACACGGCACCGGCAAAGGCGGTGACACCATCACCAGCGGCCTCGAAGGCGCCTGGTCCAACACCCCCACCAAATGGTCCAACCACTACTTCACCAACCTCTTCGCCTACGAATGGGAACTCAAAATGACCCCCGCAGGCGCCCAAGTCTGGAAACCCAAAGACGGAGCCGGTGAAGGCACTGTCCCCGATGCGCATGATCCCAACACCACGCACCACCCGATCATGTACACCTCGGACCTCGCTCTCCGCACAGATCCAGCCTACGAGAAGGTCTCCCGTCGCTTCTACGAAAATCCTGACGAATTCGCCGAAGCCTTCGCCAAAGCCTGGTACAAGTTAACACACCGTGATATGGGACCACTATCCCGTTATCTCGGTGGCAGTTTCCCCGAGCCTCAACTCTGGCAGGACCCCGTCCCAGCCGTCGATCACCCACTCATCGAAGACGCTGACATTGCCAGCCTCAAAACCGCACTCCTCGGCTCCGGTCTCAGCATCTCCCAGCTCGTTTCCACCGCCTGGGCATCCGCATCCACCTTCCGTGGCAGCGACAAACGCGGCGGCGCCAACGGCGCACGCATCCGGCTCGCCCCTCAGAAAGACTGGGCCGCAAATAACCCTGACGAGCTCGCCAAAATCCTCGCCATCCTAGAGAAAGCCCAAGGCGACTTCAATGCCGCCCAAAGCGATGGCAAGCAAGTCTCCCTCGCAGACATCATTGTGCTAGGAGGCTGTGCAGGCGTCGAAGCCGCCGCAAAGAAGGCCGGCCACGATATCCCCGTGCCGTTCTCTCCAGGCCGCACGGACGCCTCTCAAGAAATGACCGAAATCGAATCCGTCGCTCACCTCGAACCGAAAGAAGACGCCTTCCGCAACTTCCTGGGCAAAGAACTCGACCGACCCGCACCCGAAACCATGCTCGACCGCGCGCAGTTGCTCACCCTCACCGCGCCCGAAATGACCGTCCTCATCGGTGGCCTTCGCGTGCTCAACACCAACGTCGGCTTCCCAGACCTCGGCGTCTTCACTAAAACACCCGAAAGTCTCACCAACGACTTCTTTGTCAATCTGTTGGACATGGATACGGAATGGAAAGTCTCGCCCATGTGTGAGCACTTCTTCGAAGGCAAAGACCGCACCACCGGCGCCACCAAATGGACCGCCTCCTCCGTCGACCTCGTCTTCGGTTCCAACTCCCAGCTACGCGCCATCGCCGAAGCCTACGGCAGCAGCGACGCGCAAGACAAGTTCGTCACGGACTTCGTCGCCACCTGGAACAAGGTCATGAACCTCGACCGCTTTGACCTAGAGAGCTAGTTCCACCCTGAGGCCATCCTCCTCCCTACTGAACCAAGTTCTCGACCAGAACAGCACGGAGCAATCCGTGCTGTTCTTGGTTTCAAGGCACTCCGTAGTTGCACCCCTTCCCGCTTTCGACGTAAAAAACGCTATGCTTCAGCAAGGTCAGAAAGTATCCTGTATAGACGATAAGTTCCCTCTCGGAATCGAGGAAATGTATGTTGCCCTTCCCAAGGAAGGCGAGACCTACACTATCAGAGACATAACGCCAGGCCAAGGCTTTGATCTCCAGCCTGAAATCGCCGTGACCCTCGTGGAACTGCACAACCCCATGGGCAAAGGTGGCCTCGAACGATCCTTCAACGCCGAACGCTTCGCTCCGTTGGAAGAAACCGAACACGTTCAGGTCGTAGAAGAAGAGATCCACGAGCCAGCGACCGTCTAAGGCGGCTCGTGAACCTAGATCCCTTCAGACAAGTTGATTTGTCCCTTGATAGAGCCTGCTTTCTTCTTTTCTCACGATTTTTCATTAATCGTTGATTCGCATTGCTAGCGCACAAGTGAATAATGCAGCGTAGACTGCGGAAGATCGTTGGCCTTCTCGCCATTGAGGTCGAAGCCCGTCTTCATCAGCTTCACAGCCCGGAGCAAATCGGTGGAGCGATGCGCAAAGACGGATGGGAG
>JAACDM010000328.1 GCA_009936795.1 Verrucomicrobiaceae bacterium
AACAGTCGAAACTTCTACAAGCCATAAAACAATCAAGAAAGTTCTTATGAACTGTTTCAAAAGTTTTCCAAATTGGCGGCTCATTGGTGACAGGTTTGACTGATTCTAAGAAGAATTGCAAGTGGCTTCGTTAAGATTTTTTAAGAAACCTAAAAACAAATGACGCAAGTCTTTTGTTGCGGTGGCTTTGTTAGCCTTCTGGTCCTGGACGGGGATGTCAGACACCGCTTTGTGGAACATGGTAAATCGCTGGGGAAAGGAGGCCAATCGCCTGAGTGATTGTTCCACAGTCATTCCTCACGCTGTGACCGAAGGGTGTGGCTTATAAGTGGAGCGGAGGGCACGCTTAGAACAAAGTTCTGGCCAAGTTTCCGGCATCGTTCGATGATCGATACCCATGGCTGACAAACCGATTCACCAACTCTTCACGCCGGTCGATTGGTTGGTGCTCCTAGGCTACCTTGTCTTCTGCACCTGGGTGGGTCATCGCATGCGGGGGCAGCAGGCCTCGATTCGTGACTTCTTTCTCGGCGGGAAGTCGTTGCCATGGCCCGCGGTTTCTGGCTCCATCATTGCGACGGAATTGAGCGGAGTGACGTTCATTGGGGTGCCTGCGGGCCTGTTTGCCATGCACGGAAACTTCACCTACTTGCAGTGGGCGGTCGGCTCCATCATCGCCCGGGTGATCGTCGGCGTGTGGTTCGTGAAGGTGTACTACGAACGGGAAATTTACAGCTCCTATGATTACATGGGTAACCGTTTGGGAAAAGGGGCCAAGACCTTGGCCACGATTCTCTTCTTTGTAGGAAGTATTCTGGCGCAGAGTGTACGAGTGTTGGTTGCTGCGCTGCCCTTGAAGGTGGTGACGGGAATGCCGATTGAAGTTTGCATTCTCATTATTGGCGTGTTTGCCATCGGCTGGACGCTTATGGGGGGCATGCGGACGGTGATTTGGACGGATGTGATGCAATTCTTCCTGTTCACTATTGGTGGCATCATTGCGCTCTTCACTGTGGTTAACTCTTTGCCAGGTGGCTTCGGCGAGCTCTGGGGAACGGCGACCGATTTTGGTAGAACGAAGGCCACCGGTTGGGAATTTGATTGGTTCGGAGCGGGGCGTGAACTTGAGTTCACGTTCTGGGTGGCGCTGATCGCAGTGCCCTTCCAGAACTTGACCGTGTTTGGAGTAGATCAGCTGTGTGCGCAGCGGATGTTCTGCTGTGGCACTCCTCAGGCGGCCAGAAAGGCAATCATCTTTAGCTCGTTTGGGCAATTGGTCACGTTGCTCATGTTGCTTGTGGGGGCGGCGCTCTTTGTGCATTATGAGCAACACCCTTTCAACGCCTACGAAGCTGAAGTGGCCTTTCCAGCAAACGCAGAAATGACGTCGGCAGAACGCATGGAGGCTGCTCCATTCGCTGCGGATCCGGTGTCTGGAAAGGTGAGCAACGTGCGCGTGCCTGCGGATGGCGATGCTGTTTTCCCCATGTGGATCGTATCGATCTTGCCCATGGGTTTGAGTGGCTTGTTGTTGGCTGGCGTCTTTGCGGCGGCGATTTCAAGTTTGGACAGTATCTTGGCGGCATTGAGTCAGACGACTCTGTCATTGATATACCACCCTGAGCGAGATGACGGGATTTCTGCAGATGATCCCTCGTTGGTTGGCAAGTCTCGTATACTCGTTGTCTTTTGGGGGATAGCCCTGACATTTTTCACCTATCTGCTTCTCTTTGTGAAAGAAGACATTCCGATTCTCCCCTTGGCATTTGGAATGACGAGCTACACGGTTGGGCCGATGCTCGCGATCTTTCTGATAGCGATGCTGGGCAAGGGTAGTGTGCGTGGCTTGGTTGTGGGGACGGTAATCTCATTCGTAATTGTTCTGTTCGTGAGGACCGACGTTTGGGTCTTGGTCGACAAGATTGCTCCGAGTTTTGTGGAGTCGCTAGGTGACTTGCCAACCTACGACTATGACGTGGAAAAGGGAAAATTGTCGCCCGTTTATTCCTTTGTCTGGGCATGGCCGCTGACAGCGATCCTGACATTTGCTTTTGGTTTGCTCGTTCCTGGAAAGAATAAATCTGCCTAGGGAGCTTTGGAGGTGACGTGGCTGCTCTTCCCGGGGTCCTAGCTCGCTCGCTTCGTTATCGCAGCTTGCTGCGTCGTCCTGCGGTCATCCGTGAGCTGACGCAGATTGCAGAAGATGAGCCAACGTATGGGAATGCATCAGCGGTTTGTCACTCCGGCGATGCGCTTTATGCGCAGATGATTGAGGATATCTCACAGGCTCGGAATCGGGTCCTGTGTGAGTTTTACATGTTCTTGTCAGATGAAACGGCATGGCGTTTTGCTAAAGTGTTGGCCGAGAAGGCGACCGAGGGTGTGGAGGTGCGAGTGATCTACGACGCGATTGGCTCGCTCGACGCGGAGGAGGCGATCTTTCTTCATCTGATGGCGCAAGGAGTGGAGGTCTTGGAATATCGGCCAATTGCTCCTTGGAAAGAACGGTTTGGTGTTTTTGGCAGGGATCATCGCAAGATTCTCGTGGTCGATGATCAAGTGGGTTACCTGGGCGGCTTCAATTTGGGAGATTGTTGGTCCGAATCGGCATCTTGTGAAGAGGTTTGGCGTGATACGCACTTGCGGCTCGTTGGGCCCGCTGCTCTGGACCTGACCGTGTTGTTTGCGGAAACTTGGCATCGTGAGACCGGGAAACTGCTGCCGGTGAATGGGGCGGCTGTGCAGGCAGGACATGAACCTGTAGACGAGAGTGCGCTACCTAGTGGCGGGATTTTCATCATCGGTGGTCGTGGGCACTATCGTAGAAGGATCCGGAGGCTTTACGCGATGGAGATCGGTCGATCCAAAGAGCAATTGCTTCTAACAAACCCCTACATGATCCCAGATCGGACGATTCGCGAGGCCTTGTGCGAAGCGGCGGATCGGGGCGTGGATGTCCGCTTGCTCTTGCCGGAGCGTTCTGATGTGCCCTTGGCTGACTTGGCTGGACGGCACTACTTTACGAAATACCTGCGCCGAGGAATCCACATCTATCTCTATCAGCGGTCTATCTTGCATGCCAAGTGCATGGTCTTAGACACTTCATGGGCCACGGTGGGCTCTGCGAATCTGGATAGTTTGTCTTTGAACCACAATTTGGAGTGTAATGCGGTGATCATGGGGGAGGGGACCGTTGAGGTGCTGGAGAAACAGTTTTGGCAAGACCTTGAGGTCTCTCGCGAGGTGAGTTTGCCAGAGTGGATGCGACGTTCGTGGAAATCCAAGCTTTACGAGTGGCTCGCCTCGTGGTTACGCCCATGGCTATGAATGAACGCATCGAACGGCTGACCATGGCTGACGTGAATGAGCGAGCGTTCGATGAAATCATCGATGTGCGAGCTCCGGAGGAGTATGCAGTCGATCATGTTACAGGCGCGATTAATTTACCTGTGCTAGACAATGATGAGCGAATCCGAGTGGGCACACTCCACGCGCAGGTGAGTGCTTTCGAAGCGAAGAAGGTTGGGGCTAGTTTGGTGTCGTCGAATATTGCCTGCCACCTTAAAGATCACTTTGCGAAATATGGGAAGACCTATCGACCGTTAGTCTACTGTTGGCGAGGCGGTCAGCGGTCGCGCAGCCTTGCGACCGTGCTTTGTGAGGTCGGTTGGCGGCCAGCCATTCTGGACGGCGGCTATAAGGCGTATCGAGCCCATGTCATGGAGGGTTTGGGCGTGAGCGAAAAGATGCATTGGCGGGTGTTGAATGGGCTCACCGGTTCCGGAAAGACGCTCGTACTTCATGCTTTGGCTGAGCGTGGTGCTCAGGTTCTCGATCTGGAAGGCTTGGCCAATCACAAGGGCTCGCTGTTCGGGGGGGACCTCAAGAACCCGCAGCCCTCACAGAAATACTTTGAAACGTTGATTCATGAGCAGCTCAAAGCGTTTACTCCAGAGCGCACCCTTTTTGTGGAGGCGGAGAGCCCTAAGATAGGTCATCTCAATATTCCGGGGCCATTGTGGGTAGCGCTGCGATCTGCACCGGTGATTGAGGTGAACTCGCCGGTCGAGGCGCGGGCTCAGTATTTATACGGCGATTATGCTAGTTGGCTTGGAGATTCTCAGCGCATTCTAGCGACGATCGAGCGATTAAGACCATTTAAGAGCAAAGCTCAGATTGAGAGATGGATTGGTCTCTGCCATGCCGAGGATTGGATTCCTTTTATCGAGACCCTTCTGACTGAGCATTATGACAAGAAGTATGGTGCGGGCGGTAGCGGGCACTATGAGGCCCCCTCACAGACCTATGAACTCGAGAATCAGGAACCAGCCTCTATCGTGAGCTGTGCGGAATGGCTTCTGGTGCAGGCTGAGGCCTGGGATTCCAGGTGACTGAAGCTAATTCCTTTCCCTCTCGAACAATCCGCCCTAAACTTCGTTTTAGAAACCGATGAGGAAACGCGTCATTTTATTCTGTGTGTTTGTGGTAGTGGTAATGAGCGGGTTGCGTTATGTCATTGAGCGTAATAGTGATCGGGCGAGTAGGCACAGTTATCGCACCGTGGACAGGTCGCCATCTCCTGTGCAGGACCCACAGCCGTGGGTAGAAGTGACTCCGGCTCCGATGGTTTTTGAAGAAGAGGGTATGGAGATGCCATTGGTTGGAGAGTATCCGGTCGAGAATGAACTAGTAACCACCACTCAAGACCCTTTAGAGAACTTACTGGCGGAAGAAACAGTGGAGGCACAGGAGTCTGAGGCCGATTCGCCTACGGTTGAAGCGGGGGCTTCGGATGATG
>JAACDM010000329.1 GCA_009936795.1 Verrucomicrobiaceae bacterium
CCTAGAAAAGATGCGAGTTTGCTACCGTCGGCACACCAGCCGACTAGCGCGCAGCAAGCTGATCAGCGATTTCTGCGCAGTCACCTCACATGAACGCAAGTACGCGATCAAACTGCTGCACCAACAACGCGGACCAGGCAGCAGATCACCGGCGGCCAAGCGAGGAATCGACACGATCTACGGCCAAGAGGTCGTCGACGCCATCTTCGAAATCTGGCGCCACGGCGAACAACCATGCGGCAAGCGCTTGAAACCAATGCTCAAAGAGTGGCTACCACACTATCAATGGCACTATGGGCAACCCCAGCAGGAAACAGAGAGCAAAGTACTCGCCATCAGCCCAGCACAGATTGACCGTGTGTTAGCCAAGCGCAAAGTAGGCTTCAGCAAGAGGAAACCACGCACGCCCAAGACGAACGCAGCCATCAAAGCGCTCGTGCCCATACGCGCCGAAAGTTGGGATGCTAGAGAGCCCGGATGGATCGAAGCAGACACCGTCGCCCACTGCGGAGGCAACATGGGCGAAAGCTTCATTTGGAGCCTCACCATGACCGACATCTTCAGCGGCTGGACGGAAGTCCGTCCGTCATGGAATCGCGGTCAGGAAAGGGGGCTGCAAGCCTTCTCCGCCATGGAAGCGCAATTGCCCTTTGAGATGCTCGGTGTCGACACAGGCAACGGCGGCGAGTTCTTAAACTACCACTTGCACGACCACCTCACGAAACGGGACAAGCCGATAGAAATGACCCGCTCGCGCCCCTATAGGAAAAATGATCAAGCACGCGTGGAACAGAAGAACGACACCCACGACGCCCTGATTGACGGCATAGGCAACCGCTTCTCTCAACGCAGTACTATCACTGTAACCTCCGACGCTGAGATTGATCACTGCTGCGCCGCTATCCACAGCCGTCGCCATACCTTGGGCGACCGTGTAGCTGTTCCCAATACCCTCGGAATAGAGGACACGGATACTCATAATGTCAGAACTCGGGGCTACTTGCGCGGTCACGGAAGCGACAGCCGTGCCATGACTATCGTATTCGGTTACCGCCGCCGGATCGGCATCGCTCAAGAAGTCTATCTGAGCGACGGTCATGTCACTAAAAGCTGCATGTGGATACATGCCTGCGTCAAGGATGGTGACAAGGACACCCTTCCCACTGAGCCGATTCAGCCCTGACAAAGATTGCCAAGAACCTTTCAACTATATACTAACATCACACGATTTGGGGTTACCTGAGGCAGTGACCAAAATAGTGATTCCGCAAGAAAAGGTCGACTTGAGGCGGCTGACCGGTGAAGACGCTCCCTTCCCAAGAGAGCGCCTTTTGTGAAGCGACGATCGCTCAAGAGTTGTTCAATCAGCTTCTTCGTGTTCTATTTCCGGAAGCTTTGAGATGTCCGCCGATCGCCTCACAAGCCTTTGCTAGTGCTTTGATTCCGGCCGCGGTTTTGGCCTTGCCGATCTCTTCTCCATCAGCGAGCCCTTCGCCCATGATCTTGGCTGCTTTAAGCGAAGCAAGGTCGGTCCCGGCTATTTTGTATTCAGCCATGGCGGCGGCTTGCTCTGCATGATGAACGGCTCCTAACAAATAGGCACCTTGCTCCAATTCTTCAGCTGTTTTCGCAGCCGTCGCGTAGTGGTTTGCGAGGATATGATGCGTCTTCGCAAATGCTTGCTTCAACGTTTTAGCATCCGTGATCTTTCCTCCAGATATCTCCGTCGAGAGAGAGGCCAGGACTTTGCTCTCTTGGGCCAATGCTGCTTTCACCTTGCCCTCAGCCTCGTCAGTGGCGTACTCAACCATGAGAGCTGCTTTGCTGAGACGCTCTGCCGCGGATTCCAGTTCCTTCTCTTCGAGTTCCGCCAAAGCTTCCTCGACCTCCTCGTGCATGCTGCCCGTCACAATATCGATAGTCTCGGACTCTTCAAATTCTGCCACTTCAGGCTCTTCAAATTCGATAACGTCATTTTCTTCTTCTAACGGAGTTACTTCAAAGGGATCCTGTGCGTGAACGAAGGATGCCATTGCAGCGACGATGCCAAGAGTTGCCGCAGTCTTCTTGCATTTCGCGATACTTTTCATAAGTGGTGATATTGGTTTGTTGGATTTGGTATGGCGGACGCTACACCAAGCCTGGATGGATGACTGCCTGGCGCCGTCCCACTCCCTTAATTGGCACAAATCGTGCCAATGGATTTAACAAACACGCAACGACCTTCTCCTGAGATAGTTAGGCAATTTGCGGCTACCTATCAACGTACGCTCGATTGTTGCGTTACCTGATTCTTGAGTTCTCAATTTGTAAGGTGAGTAGTCAATTCTCGGGTCTGCGATTGGACGCGGACCACGAGTCAGCAATGGAACTGACAGAGCGTATCTGAGCTGAAGTTCCCCCAAATTGATGGACGCAGTTGAGCATGTCTGACACAACCATACCCAGACCATATCAAAAGAAGAAAGACCTATACGAACGAGTTCCGAGAAGGCGCTGTGGATCTCATGAGGAACAGTGCCAGCCGCTGGCCCAGATCGCACAAGAGCTTGTCGTCAGCGTTGCTAGCCTACGAAGTTGGAAAAAGCCGTTCCCTGGAGCGAGTGCCAAGGAACTCTGGGACGAGAACCAGAACTACAGCGTGGACGAGCTCTGCGAAGCCTTCAAAGAATCCAGAAGCGGTTACTACACAGCGAGAAAACGGCCATCTTCGCAGCGAGCTAAGGAGAATGAAATCATCGTTTCTAAGATGAAAGAAATCCATTCCTACCGCCATCTCAAGTCCTATGGCAGCCCAAGGATGACTACCGAACTCGATTGCCCAGAGAATCGAGTGGCTCGCCCCACGGCAAACAACGACCTCAAAGCTGAAAACAAAACTGCAGTGGCTGGCTCCAGTTCGGCAGTTCGTTTTCAGACCGCTAATGAGGTCCCATTTCTTGCTGAAACGAAGCTGTTAACCCGGCGTATCGCGCCCTCTTAACCAACCTGTCAGGCTGAGGCGTGAACGGCTTGCCGGTAACACCTCATGCCAGAAATCGGCACTTCGAAAGATGACCAAAGTACTAAAGCGAGGAATCACATCGATAAAGGGACCTTTCACCCCTCGTGAGACATCGGTATAGAGCCGCAATTGCCCACCATCGGATGCATTCCAATCTTCATTGAGGTAGATGATGATGGAGATTTGCCTAGCAGCGCTCTTCTGATGCTGATCCAAATGGGCCTTATAGAAGCCAGATCCAGGATACCTCGCGAGGTGACCTTCATAGGAATGGACCGGGAGAAAGAGCGAAGATCTCAAATGCGCGCACAAGAGGTCCATTGCACCTAACCACCTTTGTGCGGTGGTATTCGAATCGTTGGGATCAAGCCAGAAGATGGAGTCCGTTCTAATCTCGGAATGGACTTGGGAAGCAATCCCTTTTCCAATACCGGCGCGCTTGAGTTCGTTCGACAGAATCTTCTCTTCGATGAGCGTGACGAGATCCTGACTGATATCAGCTGCGAGAAAGTTAGGAAAGATGGCAAAGCCTGGGTCAGCGATTGCTTGAGCAAGCTGATTCAGGGCAGAGAGGTCGAGTGGAGCGACACTAGCTCGAAATGAAAGGCTCATCGCTTATGTCGTCTTCGTAATGCATCAATTGCTTAGGTAAGCTGTCGACGAGCTTATTGGCGATCTTGCCAATCGATAGTCCTGAGGAATGTCTTCCAAAAATTCAGAATCATCTTCTGGCTCAAGGCGAGGCTCAGGGAACACGGGTAGAGGGCCGATAGGACCAAGATTCATCGTCATGCAGTGGAGCGCGCCACTGGATTCGATGATTTCACTAGCATCGACACCATCAACCTGCCAACCCGGAAGCGCCGCTTTAAAGATATCGAACGCTTCACGTTGGAGGTCTGTATCAATCTGCGGATAAATCGGTATCAGTACCAAACCATTGGCGTAGATAACGTTTGTGAACGTTCTCCAGATGCCGTCCCGATGAGTAGGCATGGGAATACGGATGACCCGTAACGGTCCGTCTTCGGTCGTGACCTCTGCTAGCAAAGCCGCGTTCCGATCCAAGAGGGCAGCATTCTCCGCATCTTCCTCTTGGGTATAGCTTCCTACAATCACGGTATGAGCTGACGGAAAGGTAGCAAACATGTCGACATGCCCTGTAGGCTCTCCGATTAGTGGCTCTAGTACTACCACCTCTTCAAAACCATAGAAGCGCTCTACGGCATTTAGATAGTGTTCGTAATGCTTAGGAGAGCTGATGGATTCATCGTTCGTCGAGCCTGTCATGACTCCCAAACGATTGCCGTTGGTGAGCAAGTTTCCGCCTTCAACGACAAAGGGAAATGGCACTCGAGGAATGTTCAGAAAGGGCGCGATAGCAGCAGGGAGACGGTCATCCTGCTCACGGCCGGAGGAGTAGCCTGCATCGAGCATGATCGGAGACCCTGACTCAGATTCTAGAATCATGGGACCGTAGTCTCGCACCCACATGGTATCGTGGGCCACTTCAGCAAACCGTACTTTATCTAGTGGAATCGCATGGTCTCTGAGGAGAGTCTTCGCATGTCGGTACTGTTCTGCATGGTTAACCAAGGCGACAACGGGCATCCTGGAATGAATGCGACTAACCAAGTCCACAAACAACTGAGGTGAACGGTCGATCACCTCATGACAACTGAGAAGCAGGCCATGTTGAGGCTCAAACTCGCCGGGAAGCCGCCCGCTATGATTTCCTTGGTCTTCAGGAGGACCCGCCGCCACTAGGGGTGACAGGAACATATGGACTACTCCTGAAACCAATACCGTCTTAATGATAAGAAGTCGTGCCTTCATTTGCTGGCAACTTTAGCAGGCGACTCCCGCAGGCTCTTGTTGGGCCTGCAACCGACGCGTATTGCGCTTCCTCATCTGCCGCTCGGCTTTGTCGAATGCGAGGTCTATACCTGCCTCAACTGTAAGTCCGTGAGCTTTCGCTTCAATGTGAATGTGGTCCGCGCAGCGGAATGAGATACTGACGACCACTTCATGATGTTCTCGCCAACACGTCACTTTAGCATCCGTGATCCGCGGGTAGTCCAGATGTACTCGACGAATGTGAGAAATGGCGTAGTAACGGATGGCTGGAGTGATCTTGATGTCGCGTCCCAGAACGACGATGGGGAAATTCAGGTTCGTGGTTTGCATTGGCTGAACGGAAAGATGAGCAGTTACTCATCCGCTCATAGCGCGTGGCGTGCCAAGAGTCAGGGAAGGGATACAAATCGTTGGTATTCAATAAGTTATCATTCAAGTTGAGCCAATAACTGAATCACTGCACCATGAATCCCTGGTAGGAAACTGAGCAGATTGTAAACTCAGTTAGCAGTTTGGGCCAAGCCCAGCTCTCAACCAATGCCACAATATCCTATGAGTTCGCATCGTTATGCTCGCTTCTCGCGCTTGGGAAAGAGTGCATACTTGTCGAGTTTCTCTCGAATCGTTAGACGCGAAACGCCGATCCATTTGGCCATGCTGGTTTGATTTCCATGAGCCAGGACAACGGCCTGTTGGTAAAGGATGCGTTCTAGCTCATCGATCAGAATAGGAAGTGCGCCGCGATCATCGAGTTCACCGCGGCTTGCTTCAAACAAGACCTTGCGAATGTGGTCTTCGAATCCTTCCGTAGAGACTTCTATGGCATCACTCTGATCAGCATCTCTAGAGGAGACAGACTCAAGAACCTGATCGACGACATCCCGGGTGATACTCATGCCACGGCATTCAATGAGCGATCTGCGAATGACGTTCTCCAATTCTCGAATGTTTCCAGGCCAATGATGTTGACCGAGACGCACCATGGCATTGCGATGAATGCGAGGGGTATCCATTTCAAACTCTCGTGCATACCTCACAGCGAAGTAGGGCCCTAACTGATCCAGATCCTCCAAGCGCTCTCGCAGCGGAGGCAGTGTGATGATCGTCGCATTGAGCCTGAAATAAAGATCTTCGCGAAATCGTCCCTCGACGATCATCTTCTCCAGATCTCGGTGAGTCGCGCTGAGAATGCGGACATCAATGGGAATATCTTCTTTGCCTCCTACGCGTGAAATCACCTTCTCTTGGAGCACTCGAAGAAGTTTCGCCTGCGTTGGCCACGGCAGATCACCAATCTCGTCTAGAAAGAGCGTGCCGCCCTGGGCTTGTTCAAACCGTCCCAAACGCTGGGTGATGGCATGAGTGAAGGCGCCTTTCTCATGGCCAAAGAGTTCGCTTTCAATGAGTGTGTCAGGGATAGCCGCGCAGTTGACGGCGACAAAGGGTTTGTCCGCACGATTGCTGTAGTGATAAATGGCGCGAGCGACCAGCTCTTTGCCAGTGCCGGTCTCTCCACGAATGAGCACGGGAATGGGACGCTCGGCCACGCGTCCTATCTCCTTGAAAACTTCCTGCATCTTGCGGCTATTGCCAACGATGGCGTCCGTTCCAGCATGGGACTCGCCCATGGTTACCGATTTCCTAGCAAGGCGGCTACTGGCCGCGGCCTTGGATAGCGTTTCCAACAGATCTGGAACTTCGAAAGGTTTGATAATGTAGTCAAAGGCACCTCTCTTCGTGGCCTGAATGGCGAGATCTGTGGTGCTATGGCCAGTCATCATGATGACCGGCAGACGAGGCTGTTGGGCCTTGATCGCCTCTAACAGTTCCATGCCGCTCATCACAGACATCTGAAAATCTGTTAAGACGACGTCGAACCTTTGCTCATCGATGAGATCGAGCGCGAGGTCGCCATCTTCGACACAGGTGACTTGGTAGCCTTGGAGATCGAGCGCCTCCCTGACAGAATCTGCAAGTGTGGGGTCGTCCTCAGCAATGAGGACCAGAGGTTGCTTAGAAGCAGGCATGGGAAGTGTAAAGTGAACTTACAGTCTGTTTGGATACTATGCGATGGCTGTCAATGGGTTCCACGTATTGATTCCTGCCTTCATGGACATAAGTAGCTGGTAGTCAGGGTTATGTGCAAGTATCTCTAGGGCGGATTCGGGAGGTATAGTTCTGGCTATTGGGGGGATATGCCTTCGCGCAGCATCGTTAGCAAGCACACCATTCTCATCGTGGATGATGATGAAGGCATTCGCGATAGCGTTGAAGCCGTTCTTGAAATCAGTGGGATTCATTGTGTGAAAGCTAGCGATGCGGAAGAGGCACTAGG
>JAACDM010000330.1 GCA_009936795.1 Verrucomicrobiaceae bacterium
CCCTTGGTGTCGAACGCCGAAACGATGCCGCTGTGACAACGAACTGGCTGTTCTCTACCGCCGATGCTCGCACAAAGCTTCACCGGCATTATCCATCAACTCAATATTGATGCTCTGCTAGCTGCCGTTCACGATCTGGACGGCGGCGGTGGAATTTGTTATATCGACGAGCTCCGCTTCGAGGGTGGGTTTCGGAAAGGCATTGCCATCTAAAACTAACGTGATCACTTGGGTTCCTGATTCGAGTGGTGTCTGCAGGCGATTGTTCTCGAGGGAGACCTCTTTCTCTCCAACCCAGGCACGCATGCCTTCGATAGCGTTGAACTGGATACCGACCTCTCCTGGGGTGGTGACCTCTACTTCGAATCGAACAGGAGCGACAAGGTAGAGCCAGCGCTTCTTTGATGGGATATCGTTCACCGGAAGGACACCTCGCACGGTGCTATACGCGGGAACCCATTCCTTGGCGTCATCTTGAAGCGCGTAGAAACGTTGATCACCTTTGCGTACGGGCTCCGCAATAGCGTCCGTGAAATTGAGCACTCGCCAGCGTCTGACGAGGCGCCGGGGAGGGACCTTGAAAGGGCCTTCCTTGCCTAGCTCAGATAGAAAGCGAATGAGATGTATGAACTCATCACGACGTAAACTGTTTGTCAGGCCCGGTGGCATCATACTGACAGACGCGATCTCTTTCTTGGCAACTAGATCTTTGGCAATTGTCGTTTCTTGATTGGCGGCATCTCGCAGTACGAGTTGACGGTCGTCCTCCAAGGCGACGAATCCAGATAACACGCGATCATCTGTAGTGTAGACGGTCGTCATATGATAGCCTTCTTTAACTTTCTTGTTAGGTTCCAGCATCGATTCGATAATGTAATCTAGTGGGGCACTGGCTCCTAGACTGATCATGTCGGGGCCTAGGGTGCCTCCCGCTCCTCCGAGGGCGTGACAGATGGCACACTGTAGATCCGCCCTTCTATAGATGAATTCGCCACGCTGCGGGTCGCCTTGCTCATTCACTTCCTGAATAAGTGCAGCCAATTGAGGCCCTGTGAGGTTTTGGTCAACAGAGTCGAGACTGCCTGATGTGGTCAACGCCTTGGTTAGAGCGTCGGCTCTCTTTCCTGCGGAGTTTGCCTTTTGAAGCCCCGCATAAGCGATGGCCCGGGCAAGCTTACGACCTTGCAGGGCGTTGGCTAGTTCCGTCGGACCTTCCTTGATAGACAGTGCAATTGTCCAGAGTTCCTGAACGGCTGGGCTCCCTTCTTTGAGAGGCTCCATTAAGCCTACTGCAAGATCGGTGCCTTTCCTAAGATCGATTGGCATGAGGCTAATGGTGGCCCGGAGGCGACGTGCTGAACTGAGCGCCTCATTCTGAGAAAGGGACTCCAAGGCCGTGAGGCTTTGTTTGCCGAAGTAGCCCAATCCCTTGATGGCAGAAGATGCGATTGCCTCCGTTGTGTCTGAGTTCTCTGCTAGACTCGTGAGACGTGTGAACAAGTCCTCCTGCTTCCAATGGCCAATGGTCTGGCACGCGAGAATGGCAACAGATTCGCTAGTGCTATCTAACAGTTGGGCGATACGTGAAAGATCTCCTCTTGGCTTAAGTTGCCGTTGGGCCGAAGCCGCGTTGAGGGTTTCCAGAGATCTTAGCTGCAAAGCATCGTTGCTGCCGAGGGCCTTGGCGAAGACAGAAGTGAGATCGTCGGCATCACCGAGGTCAGCGATGAGTTTGAGGATGCTGTCAATTTCGTCATCGAGTTCCTCTGCACTCCCTAGGACATCGACCAGTGGCTTGAGTGCTTCAGGGTTTTCAATGGCCCTGAGAGCAAAGATGCGCTGAGCATTGCTAGAAAACTGATATTCTGAACGCTGCATGGCGGGCAACCAGGTTTCCTCCAGGTCTCTCGCTGTTCGCCAAAGTGCGAAGTCGAGCTGCTCATCCATGGGATGCTCCAGGGCGCTCATGGCAATTCCGAAGGCTCCAATGGAGCCGATCTGGCGAAGAGCATTGATGGCTTCCAGCCTTACTTGGGGGTGAGGATCCATTATCGCCGTTGTCAGCAATAGAAGTGAATCTGGAAGGCGAGCATGCCAGTGATAGAGCACGCGGATGGCGGCCGCACGAGCCCTGTGGTCTGAAGCGGCGAGGACGGTTTTTAGAAGAGGGCCATCTAGAATGTTGAGGCTTTGATAGGTCCAGAGTGCCTCTAATCGAAGGTGATCGTGTTGCGGATCTTGCGGATCTAATGCCTCAACCCACGCTGCGACTTTGGGCTTGGCCTCTTGCAGTCCGCGCTGGCGGATCTGTTGTTTGGCATGGTGACGGGTGAGATCCTCCGGGGCACGGAGTAACTCAAGCAAAGCTTCAATCGTGCTTCCCTCTATATCGGGCCAGGCCAAAGGCGCACGACCCTTTGCGGTGATTCGCCAGATACGACCGTGGGTTTGATCCCTGCGTTCATCGCGGAAATCAACCTCGCCATGCTGAATGATCGGGTTGTACCAGTCGGCAATGTAGATGGCTCCATCTGGGCCCATTTCTACACCGATAGGCCGAAAGCCGCCGTGCTTGGTCCAGAGAAGGTCTTCTTGTTGCCTCGCTTGATAGCCACTACCATCTTCACTAAGAGTAAAACGGTTGACCCGATGGCCGCGAAAGTCATTGGTCACCATTTGGCCACGCCATTCTTCTGGGAGATGCCGTCCGCTTAAGACCGCGAGGCCACATTGCTTTGGCTGGCCGGGGCTGAGTCCTTTTAGCATTCTCTTGGCTCCTGGTGCTGCGACAAATACTGAGCCGGGAAAGACATAGTTCACTCCCTCACCATAAGCGCCGTCGGTCGCGAACGATTGTCCCCAGCGATCGAATGCGTGACCCCAAGTGTTCACGAAGCCATTGCACAGAACATCCAGTTCGCGACTTTCAGGGCGGAGATGCCAGATCCCTCCTGCTAACAAACGTTTCACACCCCAGGGAGTTTCCACATGGCTGTGAATGTAGATGGATTGATTCATGTAAATCATGCCATCTGGTCCTCCCCGGAATGTATGAAGAATGTGATGGGTGTCCTCCGTGCCGAAGCCGCTGAGCACGATTTCCTTCTTATCCGCTCTGCCGTCTCCGTCGGTGTCTCGCATAAACACGACCTCTGTGGAGTTCGCCACGTAGGCACCACCATCAGCAGGTAGTACCCCAGTTGGTATAAGTAGCCCATCAGCGAAGACGGTTTTCTTGTCCGCCACGCCGTCATGGTCGGTGTCCTCCAAGACGAGAATTTCGTCTTGGGCTTCTTGGCCTGGCTCAATCTGGGGATAGATCTTGCTGCTGACAATCCAGAGGCGTCCGCTCGAGTCCCAATTGATCTGGACCGGCTTTGCGATCATCGGATCGCTGGCAAAGAGGTTCACCTCGAAACCTTCTGCCACCTGGAAGCTTGCTAGTTGAACTTCAGGCGTTGGGTCGGGGATATTCTTGAGATTTCGCTGTGCGTGCGACAACGATGGGCTGACTGCTAGACAGAGCGCTGACAAGGGACCGAGTAATGCAAAGGGACGCTTCATGTAATGAGGTTAGCGTTTGAAGGTAAGTGTGTGTGACGTGGGGCGTTTCAAATCGCGGATCCTGGCTTCTTGCTCAGCGATCAATGGTTCGAACTGGAGAACTTCCACGGCGTTGTTGCCCTGCTCGTGTTTCCGAAATCCAAAGAGGTAGGTTTCGTTCTGAGGCCGCCAACGGTGGAAGAACAGTTCGTTCTTTTTCACAATGGCCCTTCGGAGTGTTGCTGTGTGTGGTTGATGATCAGAAGGGGCAAGCTCAATGCCTGCCGCGAGATCAGTGGCCCCGATAGTGGCGAGCATTTGGCCGCCATCTCGCAGCACTGAGTAATTCCCTTCCGCGAGACCGGTGATTTGAAGCGTGAGGGGAAGAGGAATCGAGTGGCTGGGGGACCATTCCAAGATGATTCCCTTCGTATTTGGGGAAACGTTGGGAAGTGCGCCCTGAGAGACTTTCCCCTCGGTTGAAGGTAGTGAAAGGGAGATGCTAGGTGGTTCAAGGGAAATACCTAGCGCTGTCACGAGAAGGGGCGTGATGGCTGCGTATCCTTCATCGGTATAGTGGATGCCATTATCCGTTAGAGGGTGGGGCAAGCGTTCCCAGGCATCGCGTAGAACGCCATAGACATCGACGAAACCGTGGTTTCGTGTGTCGGCTAGATTTCGTATGGCATCGCGATAGAGGGCTAAGCGTTCGTTATGCGCATCCTGATTGGGGAGGGGAGCTGGAAGATTCTCTGCTGGCGGGGGAGACATGAGAGCGATACGGGCACCAGTTTTGGCAAACATGTCTAGTAGGGTTTTATAGCCTTTCGTGAAGTTGGGAAGGCCAGCTTCACCCTCAAAAGCTGCTACGGCACCGTAGCAGGAGATGATGAGAGTCGGTTTAAGTTCGTCTAAGTGCTTTGTTAAGCGTTCGAATCCTTCCGCTGGCGGGCCGAAGTAGCTACGAGCGTCGCCAAAGACCGTGTCCCCGCTCCATCCTAGATTTCTGAAGCTGAGATCACGGTCTTCCAGTGCCGTTGTCAGTATGGTCTCCAAATGGCCGTAGGATTGTGAGCGCTCGATAAAGGTGTTTCCTATGAAGACGACACGGTCACCATCCTTGAAATCGACTGGAGAAGTCGCACCTGTCGAGGCGTGATGAGTGAGAAGAAAGAATAGAAGGAGCCTGACGAACATGGGCTGAGAATAGAGAGGTTGTGTGGAGGTCTGCCAGCAAAGAACACCGGAAGAATAGACCTGATGTGTCGAGGCTTTACTTTCGCTAGGCATTGCGCACATTCACGGCACCCGATGGATGCCAATGCCCCAATTCGATTACTCTTCGCGCTGTACTTGGCTACGCTAATGGGCTGTCAGGTTTGGCCGACGGGTAGTCAAACGGCATCTGATGCCTATCCAGCCTCGATCGAGATCGTGAAAGCGGAAGCGGCCTTGCATCGCGTGGCCGATGCAAATGGAGAAGCCCTGGGCGACGATTTCTTCATGCTCCGAACACGATGTGTCGTCCAGGTGGAGAATCGTTCGGGGAAAACTCAGTCGGTTCTGAGTCACTTTGGTTCTGCTTTTGATGATCTCCGAGTTCGGGTGCGAGACGAGAGTGGTCGGCGGCTTGTAGCAACAACGCATACCCTGTGGGCGGATCCACTTCTCAGTGGCCAATGGTTTCCTCTCGCTGAGGGCACGACGGAAGTGGAGCTCAGCTCGGCCACACTTGTCGGCCCTGGTTTGGTAGACGACGAGTATCCTCTGATTATCGACCGGGAACTCACGCAGACCATTCAGTTAGAGTACTTTGGAGGATTCCCTGGTAGTGACCTTTCCCGGGCAATTCAGTCGAATCGAGTTGTTGTTAAGGTGGCGGATCGTACCATGGCCGTACCTCGTAAACCTGTCCCGTCGCCGCAGGATCGTGTTTGAAATGAGGGCAACTGTCAGAGCATCCGTTTGGCGTGGGCTCGTGATCGCAACGCTACTGTCGTTGGGAACGCAATGCAAAGCACCCAAGAAGAGTTACGGGCGTAAGCCGCCACGCAATTTCTCCAAAGTCATTGGAAGCCTTGCCCCGGGCCGTATCCAAGATTCCTTGGCGACGCCGCCGCATAATTTCTCGCGGAGCGAATATCCCTTTGATGCCCAAGGCAACTACCGTGAAGACTGGGTGCGGAGCTCGGGGGCTTCAAAGCGACGATCGGGCTCGTCAACATCCATGAAGCCCAACTCCAACGGATCGTTGCGCTATCACGTGGTTCGACGAGGCGATACGCTGTTTAGCTTGAGCCGTCGATACGGCGTCACCCTTTACTCCATTCGACGAGAGAACGGGCTCGATAGCTTCACGATTCGCGTGGGCCAAGTGTTGCGAATGCCTGCCTCCAAGAACTAGCGCTTTCGCGTATTCGAGATTGGCTGGCGGTGGATGCTACTTGTGGGACTGTTCAGCAGTTGCAAACGCCGTTTCCATGCACCAGTTAAGTCAAGTTTATGAAACAAGCCTATCTTGAAGACGTCCCTCACATTCGCTGGTCCAGCCTGACGCCAGACGGCATTTCGCCTGCGGTCGAGGAAGCTCTCGTTCTGGCCGAGAAAGGAATCAATGAAGTCGCATCGCAGGAGCCTAGCAAAGCGACCTTTGCTTCAACCTATGGTGCGCTTGAACTGGCGACCCAGGAGTTGGACCGAGCGTGGGGGCGAGTGGGACATCTAGATTCGGTCTGCAATTCTGATGCTTTGCGCGAAGTCTACAACGAGTGGTTGCCCAAGGTTTCTGCATTCCATGCACAGATCGCGCTCAACGATGGTCTGTGGCAAGCGCTTAAAGCGGTGGCTGAGAACCCAGATCAAGTCAGGGCCTTGAGTCCTGTTGAGAAACGGCTGGTGGAAGAGACGCTACGCGAGTTTCGAGAGAACGGAGCCGATTTGCCACCCAAAGAGAAGGCCCGGCTAGAGGAGGTGAAGAAGGAACTTGCTGAGAAGACTCAGAAATTTTCTGAGAATGTGTTAGATGCCACAAATGCGTTTGAGTTGATCGTGGAGGATGAGGCTCGTTTGGAAGGGCTTCCAGAGATGGCGAAAGAAGGCGCCAAGGCTTTAGCTGCTTCCAAGGAAGGCGAGGATGACGGTAAGGAGCCTCGCTGGAGGTTCACCTTGCAGGCGCCTTCGCTCGTTCCTGTCTTGCAGTATTTGGAAGATGATGAAATTCGTCGTGAACTGTGGACGGCCTTTAGCAATGTGGGCCGAGAGGAGCCAAATGTCAATGGGACGTTGCTGAAAGAGATCCTCACGTTGCGTCAAGAAGTCGCGACGTTGTTAGGCAAGCGCAACTTTGCTGATCACGTATTGCAGTCGCGGATGGCCAAGGATGGCAAGACCGCGCTTGGCTTTGTTGAGGATTTGCACGACCGCATCCGAGATCAGTTTGCCTCGGAGGTGGAAGAGCTTGAGGCGTTCAAGGCGGAGGAAACAACCTCGTCTGCGGGGGCGTTGGAGCCGTGGGAACTTGGGTTCTGGGCCGAGAAACTTCGCAAGCAACGATATGACTTCGATGGCGAAGCACTGCGCCCCTATTTCGCAATCGACCAAGTCATTGATGGCATGTTCGCCATCGTGCAGGAGATCTTTGGGATTCGAATCGAAGAAGTGAATACGGTTTTCCATGAGACTCCTCAAGCGGAGCCGGTTGAAGGGGAAGTCGAAGTCTGGCATTCCGAGGTCAAGTTCTACAATATCTACGACGGGGAAGGGGACTTGTTAGGTGGTTTCTATGCCGACTGGCATCCTCGTGAGAGCAAAAGGGGGGGGGCTTGGATGAACTATTTGCGCACAGGGCAGCCTCCCGAGGCCTCTGAGAGTGGCAAACGCGAGCCGCACATCGGGCTGATCTGCGGAAATCTGACGCCTTCTGTCGAGGGCAAGCCTGCCTTGCTGAATCACGGCGAGGTCGAGACCGTGTTTCATGAGTTTGGGCACTTACTGCATCACTTGTTAGGAAATGTTGCTGTGCGCTCTCTCAATGGGGTGAATGTGGTCTGGGACTTTGTCGAACTGCCTTCCCAGATTATGGAGAATTTCTGTTGGGAACGTGTCAGTCTTGATCGATTTGCGCGTCATGTGGAGACGGGCGAGCCTATCCCAAATGAGCTGTTTGATAAGATGATCGCCGCCAAGAATTTCCAATCGGCGATGGGGGCGATGCGCCAGTTGTCCTTCGGAAAGATGGATCTCGATCTCCATTTCAACTATGCCAAGCATATCGAAGGCGACTTGGATTCAAATATTGATACGATGCTTGGAGACTATCAAATTCGCACTAAATCGCCTCGACCCAATAACAGCCAGGCCTTCAATCACCTCTTCTCGTCTCCCACAGGCTACGCGGCCGGCTACTACTCTTACAAATGGGCCGAAGTTCTCGATGCCGATGCTTTCACTCGATTTCAACAAGACGGGGTACTCAGTGCCAAGGTCGGGAGAGAGTTCCGCGAAAAGATTCTCAGCCAAGGCAATGCACGCGAGGCCGGCGAACTCTTCAGAGATTTCATGGGACGAGATCCAGACCTGCAAGCTCTCCTTATCCGCAGTGGTCTGACAGCTGCTTAGCTTCCGGACGAAAACCACGAATAAACGCGAATGGCTTGTGCTTATCAGCCAACTTAGATGAGTCCTTTCTCGCATCTCTAACTCGTCTGTTTGGGGGGACCGTCTGCATCGGTCGTCACTCAATGCAGATCTTGGTTCGCAGTTATAGAGAGCTTTCGCACACTTTGATAAAAGCAATGCAGGATTCGTGTTTATTCGTGGTCTTCCTATTCGTTGAGCGCCACAGTGTCATGACTTGATCCTGCCCGGCAATCGGCTACCCTCCGCGCCATGGGTATCTTCGACATCGCAGCTTGTCTGATCACATTGGCAGCCCTCTTCGGTTATGTGAATCTTCGGTTCATCAAATTACCGACGACGATCGGGGTGATGCTGATTAGCCTTTGTTTTTCGGTGGGCCTCGTTCTCTTGAGCTTGGTCAATCCGGCTATTGTTGAAACGGGAAAGCAGTTCATGCAGGGCATCGATTTCAACGAAGCGGTGCTCGATTGCATGCTCAGTTTCCTTCTCTTTGCTGGAGCGCTCCACGTTAACTTGAATGACCTCGCCAATCAGAAACGGCTCATCGCGATCCTCGCAAGTGTTGGCGTGGTGCTGTCGACGTTCATTGTTGGTACCATTGTTTATTTCCTGCTTAGTGCCTTCGGCATCCAGTTTAGCTATATTTACTGCCTCCTCTTCGGTGCTCTGGTATCTCCCACTGATCCAGTGGCCGTGCTTGGTATCCTCAAGACCGCTGGTGTTCCCAAATCTTTGGAAACGAAAATCACAGGGGAATCTCTCTTCAATGATGGTGTGGGCGTCGTTGTCTTCCTCGCCATCCTTGGAATCGCCACGGGAAAGAGTGACGGCAGTGTCGGCGATATTGCCGAACTCTTTCTATTGGAAGCGGGTGGTGGGGTCGTGTTAGGAGCTGTTTTTGGTGCGTTGGCCTACTTTCTTCTTAAGACGATCGACAACTACCAAGTCGAAGTGCTTGTCACGCTGGCCCTCGTCATGGGTGTTTATAGCCTCGCCTTGGCGTTGCATATGTCCGGCCCGCTCGCCATGGTCGTTGCAGGACTCATGATTGGTAATCACGGTCGTCGGCTGGCCATGTCAGATACCACGCGTGATCATCTCGACAAGTTCTGGGAACTCATCGATGAAGTGCTTAACGCTATCCTTTTTGTTCTCATTGGTCTCGAGTTCCTCGTGCTTACCATTAATGGAACGAACGTTCTGCTAGGTCTCATCGCTATTCCTATTGTTCTGCTAGCCCGCCTCATCGCGGTGTCGATTCCCATTGCGGCTCTCAAACCTTTCAAACAATTCAGCAAAGGCGTTGTTCCCATCCTTACCTGGGGCGGCCTCCGAGGCGGCATCTCCGTTGCGCTAGCCTTAGCCATTCCTGCAGGCCCCGAACGAGAAGTCTTCCTGACAATGACCTATGTGATTGTGATCTTCAGCATTGCCGTCCAAGGTCTGACTTTGAAGCCGCTCATTAA
>JAACDM010000331.1 GCA_009936795.1 Verrucomicrobiaceae bacterium
CAACCAAATCACTCGGAGCCGTCAGTCTAACTCCGACAGACTCCTAGTAAGCGCAAGCGGCTTGCCTTCGATACGAATGCTGCGGAGCTTCAAGAGATATCAGGAGCGCGAACACCAGAGGAACTGCGATCTCTCACCAAGCGAGCGGGGGCGAAGGCTGCCAACTACGCCTTTCTTCGCAGCAGTTTGCCTCTGAATGTTGCCGCGGGAGAAGAGTATATCTATCCGGGGTTTGCCATTCCCTTTCATTTCTATGAGGCGCATGTACGCAATAGTGGCGTGGATAGGGAAATCGCTAGACTGACGCAGCTTCGTGATCCCGCCCGTGTGCAGAAGGCCTTATGGGAGATCCGAAATCAGATTCAACGGCATCGTGTCGATGATCAGCTCTTGAGACTCATCCGTAAGCATATGGAAGGGCGCCTTCGTTCGCAGCTTTCACAGGAGGAAAGCATTGGAAGAACTACGTTTCCGCAGTTCTTCTAATGCTGAAGACAATCAAGATTTCAGCGGAGCAGGGCTCTATGAGAGTCACCATGCCTTTTACACCTATGGGAACCCGACAGACACGGTGTCGCACTCCATTCGTGCTGTGTGGGCGTCCGTCTGGAAGCCTGAAGCCTATCAAGCGCGGAAGCAGGCTGGCATTGTGCAAGAAACCGTGCGCATGGGCATTCTTGTCTATCCGATTTATCGCAAGGAAGAGTCCACGGGCGTTGTTTTCTACTATTCGCCAGATGACATCGCGATCGTGGCGAATGCAGACAACGAGAATGTTCAGAACCCGACCATCGCCGGGCTTGCGCCCGAGATGCATCGAATCTCGGAAAGCGGCTATGCTAGGACTCCAAGTAGTCGCTATGCGCTGAGTAAGAAGAAGATCCTGAGCCAGAAGGACCGCCAACAACTTATGTCTCTGTTAGAGGGTGTGGTCCCGAAATTCCAGGCGCTTTATGCAGATCAACAGGTGGCAGGTGTCGATGTGGAGTTTAAGGTCCTTGAGTTGCCAGATCCCACGGGCAAGGAGCGGGATGTGGTCATGCTGAAGCAGATTCGTCCATTGGCGCCTCGTAGTAACTAACCGAAGAGTTTCTTCTTCACGGGCGCTAGGCGTGATTCCAAGGTGTGAGCATCTCGTGCATGGATGAGAGCTTCGTCGAGCGTGATCTTCTCCTCGAGCACAAGATCGGATAGGCACTCGTCAAGGGTGTGCATGCCTTCGTTCGTTCCGATTTGCATGAGGCCAGGGATCTGCTCGAACTTGCGGCTGCGAAGCACGGCGCGAACAGCGTGATTCATGACCATGATTTCGGAAGCGATTACTCGCCCTTCACCTTCCTTCGCCGGCAGCAGGCGCTGAGAGACGACGGCTTTGAGCGCGTTCGCGAGTTGGGCGATGATCTGGGGCTGTTGATCCGGAGGGAAGACGTCGATCATGCGATCCAATGATTTGGCCGCATCGATGGTATGGAGGGTGCTAATCACGAGGTGCCCAGTTTCAGCTGCCGTCACAGCGGTTTGTAGGGTTTCGAGATCGCGCAGCTCGCTGACCAGAATGACATCTGGATCCTGACGGAGTGCTTGACGAAGAGCTATGGAGAAACTGTGGGTATCGGCACCTAGTTCCCGCTGTTTCACGATGGATCGAGAGTGGTCAAAGATATACTCGATCGGATCTTCAATCGAGATGATCACTCCGGAACGGCGCCGACTAATATACTCCACCATCGATGCGAGTGTAGTGCTCTTACCTGAGCCAGTCACACCGGTGACGAGGATAAGTCCCTCTCGTTCTTCGCATAGGGTCTGAAGGAAGGGGCGGTGGCCGAGCTCCATCATCGTTGGTACCTGTTCAGCAATGAGGCGGAAGGCGGCTTGCAATGTCCCTCGATTGTAGTGGGCATTGCCTCGAAAGCGCCCGACGTTGTCGACATTGAGAGCGAAGTCGAGGTCAAGATTCTTCTCAAGTTCTGCCCGTTGCCTTTCTGTTAGCAAGCCGATGATGATCTCTCGTGTTTCGTCTGCTGATAAAGGGGGAATGTCGAGTTCGCACAGGTCGCCGTGGATGCGAATGAGCGGTGGCTTGTCGACCGTGAGATGAAGGTCTGAGCCGTCCTGTTCTTTCGCGGCTCGTAGCCAGTCGATGACGTCATTCATGAGAAGTGTGGTGTCAGTGTAAGAGATTGATTAGGAAACACCCCTCATGAGGCGCTCTATTTCTTGCGGGTTCGCTGCGGTATTGAGCACAGTTTCCTTCGAGACCGCTCCTGAACGCCATGCTTCCATTAGGCTGGCGCGGAAATCGCAGCATTCCTTGATCTGGCCGGTTGCGATGAAGTCTGCCAGGCGATCGTAGTCCATGTCCTGAATCCAATCGCGGGTGGCCCCTCCGTTTTGAAAATACTCAGTAACCAAGTGACGTCCGGCCCCGATGCCAGGTAGCAATTTCTGAGTGAGCACCCCAACAAGCTGGGTGGCCAGAAGTGAAAGCACTCCCCGACGCTCATCGGTGGGCATGAGGTGGGTGAGGCGTTC
Source organism: Verrucomicrobiaceae bacterium (assembly GCA_009936795.1). Lineage (GTDB taxonomy): Bacteria > Verrucomicrobiota > Verrucomicrobiia > Verrucomicrobiales > DEV007 > JAACDM01. The sequence goes on from JAACDM010000331.1 coordinate 2,536, forward strand.
CATGGTCTCAACGACGGTGGAGGTGTGCATTGTCGAGACGACGAGATGTCCGGTCTCTGCTGCCTGCACGGCGATGCGGGCAGATTCGAAATCTCGAATTTCGCCCATGAAGATGACATCTGGGCTTTGCCGGAGAGCGGAGCGCAGGCCGGTGGCGTAGTTAGGCACGTCTTCCGGGATCTCACGCTGTGTGAAGATGCTTGTCTTCGAGGAGAAGAGATACTCGATCGGTTCTTCGATCGTGATGATGTGTCCTTCGAGCCATCCATTCATGGACTCTAGCATCGAGGCGACTGAGGTCGACTTTCCACAACCCGTAGGGCCAGTGACGAGGATGAGTCCGTGAGGGCGCCGAATCCAGCTTTCTAACAACCACACGGGAAGGCCGAGCGAAGCCATGCTAGGTATCTTCGTTTGAATGATGCGCAAGGCGGCACCTAGTTTTCCGAGATGGCGATGCAGATTCACCCGATAGCGCCAGCCTCCGGTGTCCCAGTGCGCATCGAGGTCATGTGGACTGGTGGGCTGAATTCCTTGGCATAACACCCAAAGCGCTTCCAACTCTTCGCGCGTGACGTTCTCGGCATCATCAATCGGCCGCACGGTGCCATCGATTCTCACACGGGGTGGCTCGCCCTCGCTCAGAAACACATCGCTGGCTTGCGCTTCGGCTGCTGCGGTGGCCCAGAGTTGGAGGCGATGGGTAGAATTCATGCGCTCATTTCTTAACGTCCGTCGTAATTGAAGAGGTCTTGGAAGGTAAAACAAGGGGTTTCTTCGACATGTTGGATCTTTGTCATGGCTTGGTTGAAAGCGTCAAGAACCTTGATCTGTACCTTTCTTGAGAGACGCCGACCGCGCCTTGCCTTGTTGATCATCTTGTGGGTAACCGGCTGCAACGAGGCACCGACCACGTCGCTATTACTCAGGTTGTGCTCTACCATGAGGTTGTCGAGCGGTTGTGCTCCATAGTCGCCACCAGCAACCGCTCTTTCTAGACTCGACATGGATTTCTGCTTTTCAATCATCGCGTATAGCCTAAGCCATTACGCATGAAACGCATTCTTCTTTCCACCACCTCATATCAGGACACACCGGGAGATCATCATGCCCTGCTGGACAGTCAGGATTTCGAGATCGTGCGTAGGCGTGGTCCACTATCTGAAGGGGAAATGCTTGAGTTGGGAAATGACTTTGATGGGGCGATCTGTGGGGATGATGCGTTCACTCGTCAGGTCATCGAGAAGATGCTTCCCCGTCTGAAGGTTCTGAGTAAATACGGCATCGGTCTCGATAAGATCGACCTGGATGCCTGTCAGGATCACAAGATCCCCGTGCTCTTTACCCCTGGAGTGAATCACACCACGGTGGCGGAACATGCGTTCTGTATTTTGTTGGCAGGGGTTCGCAATCTCATTCCCTCTGTGGACAGCACCCGTGCTGGTGGTTGGAAGCGGATCACGGGCCATGAGATTTGGAAGAAGAAGATGGGGATCATTGGGCTCGGGCGCATCGGGCAGGCGATGGCCCAGCGTGCGCATGGATTTGAAATGGAGGTCCACGGATTCGATCTCTATTGGCCTGATGCGTTTGTGAAGGATTACCCTGTCACCCGTCATGAGTCTGCACTAAGTGTTTTGCGAGAAGCTGACGTTATCACATTGCACACGAACTTGTCTGACGAGACACGTGACTTGATCAACGAGGACTCCATTGCAGAGATGAAAGATGATGCCTGGCTGATCAACACGGCACGTGGCGAATGGGTAAATGCTAAGGCGGTCGTTGCTGCTTTGAATGCCGGGAAACTAGCGGGTTACGTATCCGATATGCTTGATGAAGAGCCTCCGGCAGCAGATCATCCACTGCTCAATCACCCCAAGGCTATCGTCCCCCCTCACATTGGTTCGCGAACATACGAAAGCGTGCCGCGGCAAGCCATGCGCGCGACGACGAACCTCGTGAACTGGTATTCGGGCGAAGGCGAAGTGCTTCAAGCGAACAAGTTCTAGCGTTCTTCGGTCGTGATTCTAGCATTCCACAAACCTTATGGAGTGCTCTCTCAGTTCACTTCGGATGGGTCTACAAATCGGCCGCTGAGCGAGTTTGGCCTCCCAAAGTATGTCTACCCGATTGGACGCCTTGATGCGGATTCCGAAGGCTTGTTGATTCTTTCCGACGAGAAGGCTCTCGTTGCTAGACTACTGCATCCAAGAGAATGGCACCCTCGGCGTTACTGGGCGCAGGTTGAACGAGTCCCTGGGCAAGCCGCGCTCGACCAACTAGCCAGCGGCGTGACGATCAAAGGGCATCACACGGCACCCTGTCGTGCTTGGATGTTGGATCCGCAGCCAATGGTTCTACCACGAGATCCCCCCATCCGCTTTCGCAAATCGGTGCCTGACTGTTGGATAGCGCTGGAGCTCACCGAGGGAAAGAATCGGCAAGTGCGACGGATGGGCGCTGCGGTTGGGCATCCAGTGTTGCGCTTGATGCGGAAGCAAATTGGAAGGTTTGAGCTGGGAAAACAAGAGCCAGGCTCATGGCACGAGCTTTCTCAGGCAGAAAGAGCAGCGCTGTTGGAACGCTCCTAGCCTGGGATCGTGCGTTCGGGTATTGTCGGCACCGGATTCATCGCTAGAATGGGGGCATGAAATGTCTCCAGAGCTTACTCTTCACTGGACTGCTCGTCGTGTCACCTGTGCTGGCTCAGGAGGCTGAGAAGATGGAGGCGGCGCCTGATCCTGCAGCCGAGGCGGTTCAATCGGTGCGCGATCTTTATCACAAGGGAGACTACAAGGAGGCGATCAAAGCAGCGCAGGCTGGGTTGGAAGACTTTGATGATGATCGCCGTTTTGTCGTGCTGGAAGCCAAATCCTTACTTGCGGAAGGGAAGTATGAGGAGGCGATTGAGTCTATTAGTGATGAGTGGATCTTCGAGGACACTCAAGAAGGGCAGATGCTCTACTATGACATCAAACGTGCTCAAGGGGATTTCACGGGGGCTGATGATCATCTGAGCAGAGTCTTGAGGTCGCGTCGATTCTCGAATCCTATGGATTTGTTAGAAATTGGGCGGGCTGCGATTCTCGCAGGCGGCGGCGAACCGAAAGACATTCTCAAGCGCTTCTACAAGCGTGTGCAGAAACTTCAGCCGAATAACGCTGATGTGCATCGTTACATCGGCAATCTTGCCCTGGAAAAATATGATTATGAAATGGCGGCTGAGAGTTTTGATCAGGGGCTGCAGCTGGAGCCTAACAATACGGACCTACGTTATGCCCTGGCCAAGACCTTCTTCGAGAGTGATCGGAAACATGCCATGGAGCTTCTGGAGAAGAATTTGGAAGAGAATCCCAGGCATATCGATTCTCTGCTTCTGTCGGCGCAGCACCATTTGCTGGCTGAGCTAGAGGACAAGAGCGAAGCGATATCACTAATAGAACGTGCTGAGGCGGTCAATGAGGGTGATGCTCGCCCCAACGCCATGCGGGCAGTCATGGCATTGATTGAGGCCGATGAAGAGAAGGCAGAAAGCCTCCGGCAATTGGCAAAGAAAGGGCGGGTGGAAGACCCGCGCATTGACTATCATATTGGCGAATGGATGGCTTCCCTCATGCGGTTTCAAGAGGCTGTTCCTTATCTAAGGGCCGCTTTGGAGACCGAACCCGAATTCCTTCCAGCGAAGATCGCATTGGGGCAGAATCTTTTGCGAACAGGGGAGGAAGACGAAGCTTGGTTGATTTTAGAAGGGGTCAGTGATCGTGATCAGTACAATGTGGCCGTCTACAACCTGCTTGCGCTTCACGATGAGATTGAAGACTATGAGACGATCAATCGTAAGAACTTCATTGTGCGGATGGAGTCTGCCGAAGCCAAGCTCTACGGTGACCGTGTTGTTGCCTTGCTGGAAAAGGGTGAGGCCGAGTTGCACGCCAAATACGATTTCAAGCCTAGCAAGCCGATACTGGTCGAATTTTTTCCGAACCAAGAAGACTTCGCTGTGCGTACGTTTGGCTTTATGGGAGGAGATGGTTTCCTCGGAGCCTGCTTTGGACTGGTCGTGACGATGAACTCGCCTGGGAACGGCGCCACGGGCAAGACGAATTGGGAATCCACTCTTTGGCACGAGTATTGTCATGCGGTCACCTTGGGAGCGACAAAGAATCGTATGCCTCGCTGGTTAACAGAAGGGCTTTCGGTTTATGAGGAGCGTCGCCTGGACCCGACCTGTGGACATCAGCTCAACCTCGATTTCCGTCGTATGATTCTGCAGGATGATGAGTTGATCCCGCTGGGCCAATTGAACTACGGGTTCCTCCGACCCAAGTCTGGCTTGCACATGGAGTTCGCTTACTATCAAAGTTCTGCCTTTATTGATTACTTCATGGAGAACTTTGGCGAGGAAGCGCTCCGCGCGATCATTCGCGAGTTACGCAGAGGGGCGAAGTTCTCCGAAGCCTGCAATCAACATGCCGAGCCACTTGAGGATATGGAGAAGGCGTTCTTTGCTTTTATCAAACAGAAAGCTCAAGCGTATGGTGGCGCTTTCGAATGGGAGGTGCCAGATGAGAATCTGGGAGCACTTTCGTTAGAGGAATTAGCGAACTGGACGACGGACCAACCAAAGAATTATTACGGTGCGCGTGCCTACGCTTCCGCGTTGATCGAGGCGGAACGGTATGACGAAGCTGAGACCCTGCTGAACGAGATGGTAAGCAAATTTCCTGAGCATGGGGAATTAGGTTCGCCCAATGAATTACTCGTGCGTCTCTATAGCCGGACGGAGAATAAAGAGAAGCATAGGAAGACGCTGACGCAGCTCGTCGCGCAGGCTCCGGATCGCTTGGAGTCCATGAGTGCTCTGCTTGACTACGAAGCCGAAGCAGGTGCTTGGGAGACCGTGGAAACGTTGTGCCATCGGATCATGGCTATCAATCCTTACATTACCAAGGCCCAAAAAGCGCTGGCGGAGAGCCATGTGGCTCGCGATCAGAAATCGGACGCTGTCACTGTGTATGAGCGTCTTCTGACCCTGAAACCGAGAAATCCTGCCCAGGTGCATTTCGCCATTGCCTCGCTTCTACAAGAGTCCGAGCCTGCTCGGGCCAAGCGGCACACGCTCGATGCGTTGGCCGAAGCGCCGCGCTATCGCGAAGCGCTTCAGTTGCTCAGGGAGCTTAGCCCGCCAAAGGAACCGTCTTAGGAGCGTTCTTGCGTGATTCCGGTTCAGGTGTTTCCATTAGGGCATGCATCGGAACCACTTGCTCTATGTCCTGGCTCTCCTGAGCCTCGTAAGCCTTCTAACGGTCGGCCGTTCCCTTGCGGAGTCGTCCGGGGTGAAAGTGGCAACGGCCTTAGATGCCTACGTGAAGGCGGCGGATTCCGCCTTTTCTTACAATGTTGAGAAGACTGTCAAAAGAGCGACACACACAAGTTTCATCGTGCGCATGCAGTCGCAGACGTGGCTGACGAAAGATCAGGTGAACCGGACCACCTGGGAGCACGATCTGACCGTGATTGTCCCTTCCAAAGTGGCATCGTCAGTGAGCCTTCTGATGATTGGCGGTGGTTCCAACGGAAAGGCGGTGCCCGAATCCGCCGATAAGCGTTTGGTGCAGATTGCGTTGGCTACCAAGTCTGTGGTCACCGAATTGAAACACGTGCCCAACCAGCCCTTGATCTTTGCGGATGATCCCAAGAAGGAGCCAAAGGTTGAGGATGAGATCATAGCATTTAGTTGGAGGAAGTATCTTGAGGGAGGCGATGTATCGTGGCTCGCGCAACTTCCTATGACCAAGAGTGCGGTGCGCGCCATGGATGTGGTGACCAAGGTATGCAAGGAGAATGCATCCCTTGATGTGAACCAGTTTGTAGTGACAGGAGGCTCAAAACGTGGCTGGACCACCTGGCTGACCGCTGCTGTGGATAAGCGGGTGAAAGCCATTGTCCCGCTTGTGATCGATACGCTGAATGTGCGTCCCGCCTTCAAAAATCACTACCAAGCCTATGGCTTCTTTGCTCCAGCGGTGGATGATTATGTTCTGGAAGGCATCATGGACTGGCAGAACACCAAGCGGTATGCCGATCTCCTTAAAGTGGTCGAGCCGTATGAATATAGAGATCGGTTTAAGATGCCAAAGTTGCTTATCAATGCAGGAAGCGACCAATTCTTCACACCGGACTCTTCACAGTTCTATTTTAAAGATCTGCCGGGCGAGAAATATCTTCGTTATGTGCCCAATGCAGGACACAGTCTGAATGGAAGTGACGCATTCGAGACATTGTTAGCTTACTACGCGTTGATCTTAACGGATAAAGCGCGTCCTAAGTTCACGTGGGAATTTACTGATGTAAGTACTATTGTAGTGAAGCCGGAAGACCGTCCGGAGTCGGTTAAGCTTTGGCAGGTTTCGAATGTGGAGGCCCGTGATTTCCGATTGGAGACCGTGGGTCAGACCTGGGAGAGTAGAGCACTGACCGCTTCTGCTGATGGTAGCTACAAAGCATCGGTTGACACTCCGGACAAGGGTTGGACGGCCTTCATGGTAGAGCTTACCTACGAGGCACCGATGGGAGGGGCGCTGAAGCTCACCACAGCGGTTGGGGTGACGCCGGATCGGCTTCCATTTCCTCCCTACGAACCGAAGCGGAAGTAGTAAGAGTGAAGGGTTCGCTTCTATCAGCTTTCTCTGCTTTGGGGCTCTCTGGGCTGCTGGGAATAGCTGTGTCTGCGCCGCCACCCTTGCCGCAATGGGATGACGAGGCTTGGCGTGAGATGGAGCTGCATGGCCCCGACCTTGGTGGCACCCTCTTTCCTCGGAATGAGGCAAGCCCATTTCCTGATGTCATTGAGCATACCGAGATCCCTCAAGAAGTCGCTCAGATTCCCGAGGTGATCAGTTTGGGCGCGGTTGAAGATCTTCCCGCTGACCTCGTGGAAAGTTATTTCCCAGACACGCTAGAAGCTCGAGTATTGGATCCACAGTCGCTGCTTACCCAAGCCCGTCTTGACGGGATTCTTCACTTCCTGGGCTACCACTTTCGTGAGGCTCGCTCCACAATGCACATCATGGTGCTGAAGCCGATGCAGCGCCTTCCCAGTCATCTCGATTTGCAAGAGGTCCATCGGCAGTGGTTTGGGGATTCTCTTAGTGTTCTGGTGGTTTACAACTTTGGGAATCCGGGCATGAGCCGTTTGATCTTCGGAAAAGAGACCGAGCGTCGTGTTCCAGAGGCTAGAAGGGTTAATGCGTGCGTAGAATCGATCAACGAAGCGATGGTCGCTTCTAATGCTGAGGATCAGTTAGAGCGATTCCTGACGGAACTCTCACGTAAGCTCTATTGGATTGAGGATGTTTATCATGGCGAGCAAATTCTCGATGTCTCCTCGAATGGAGCCCCGTCTGAATACCTATCAGAGGCTCCTGCCGTGGAGGTTGTTTCAAAAGGGAAACTGTGGTTCAGTATCCTCGCTATTTCAGCGGTACTTGCGCTGGCCGGTGGCTTCATTGTGTCCCTCCAGCGCCGCGCGGCGAATAAGACCTTTTACTTTCCAGAGCGTCGTCACTTTCCTCGACTCGGAGCTCCTCATGGTGGTGGAAATCGGCTTGTTGTCGCTTTTGGTGGGGCCAGGGAGAAACCGAAAGTGAGTGGAGAGTTCGTAACCTTAACGAGTGGGCCTGAGCGTTGGTGCTCTGCGGGTTTTTGCTAGGTAGATGGAATGCAATATAGACCTACTCTTCTGCTGTTTCTACGAGGATAATCTTGTCACCTTGAAAGCGAAGAAAGCCTTTGGCCCGCTCGCGTTCTTCGGCCGACAGTTGGACGGCGGAACGGGACCCTTTGGTCTCGATGCCTTTAGTCAATTGGTCGAGAGCCGTGTCTAATTCAGAGATTTTTTCCAGTGGGGCGCCTGCAGTTTTCGCGGCGTCGAGGCGTGACTTTGTTTCGGTTGGGTCAGGCGTGCTCTCTTCGGTCGCTGCATGCTGTGATTGGATGACCTTTCCGAGGTCTTCTGGCTGGATGCCATTGGGTGGAAATTCTAGGTCGCTTCCATCAAACTCGAGGAATTTAGCAAGGACCTTGCGTTCCCAACTTGAGTAGGCTCGTGTGCGAAAGGGGCGACCTCCCCAATCGTCTTGGGAGCATTCTACTCCTTTCATGAGTAACATGATTGCCGACTCAGTGCTTGTTGCCCCGTCAAGGGGTGCCCTCGCATTCTTGGCTGTGTAGAACAGGGCAGCGACTCGTTGGGCTTCTTGACTTAGAACTTGGCCGGAGGCGTTGGCGACTTCGGTGCCGAGTGGGTCAGCAATCATTTCAATGAGACACTGGGCTAGTTTGTCCTGGCCGGTGACGAAGCCCCAGAAGACTTGAGCGGTTTGGTCTGTTGCCTTGGTCTTGATGCTCTTTGCGGCTGCACTAACGTTTGCCTTGTCGATTTCTTTGAATCTCTGAAGGCTTCCAGCGAGGGCCTGACTGTAGCCCTTCGCATACTTGGCGGCGGCCTCGTTCGTGGTGTGCTCTGTAGCGACTTTTAGCTGCACCGAGTTTGCCACGGAGATCGTGGCGGTCTTACTCTTAAGCATGTCACCAGCCTGAGGAAGAAAGAATGGGATATTTCCCTTATCGATCAGTTCATGATCGATGCTGAGTAAGACGTTGCCAGCGGCTGATTGTAGTTGCTGCTTGAGTGGCGCTGGCAGAGGTGAGGTGTCAGGCGGACTACTCGCTTTGTCTCTGTGGCTGACGATCAGGGTTGCATCATCCAAGAGCCTCACGGCGAGAGGTCCTGAGAGCGCGTCTAGATGATAGACGTTCTTGGAATGGGGGACGCCTAGGCGCTCTGTGAGAGTCGGTGATGTGAGTGGTGTGGATGTGGTGTTTGCGATCGAGAAATCATCTGCAGCAGCGCCTAAGGCGACAATCTGTTCGACATCGGTGATTGGTAGCTTGAGGTATTTCTGGAATCAGCTGGCGATCCGTGGGACGGCGTTGGTCCAACTACGTTCTTTCAGTGCGGCGACATCTACCGTGATGACGGCTGCCGGTCTTGTCATGCTAGGGCTAATCCATTAATTCAGATTTTCACCCAAGTGCTTATAGCCCAGAGGTTTAGAAACGATTCGAAGTGAGAAGCTTTACG
>JAACDM010000332.1 GCA_009936795.1 Verrucomicrobiaceae bacterium
ACTCAGGCGGAACGTGGCCATGCGGCCGAGGGTGCCTGCCCACAATTTTCGTGTGTTGGTACCAATGGGATGAACTATTACAATGTGAGTCGCGCTACACGCGGCCTCATTGCCTACGTGAAACAGTGGGTTGCGGAGAACGCTCCGTCGCAGCGGGCTTCGATCGCCATCTCGCATGACACGCGTTATTTCTCACGTGAGTTCGCGGAGTATGCGGCAAAGCTCTGTACGGACTTGGGCGTGGATGCCTATCTTGTCGAGTCTTGCCGTGCGACGCCGCAGGTCTCCTTTGCCGTTCGTCACTTTGGTTGCACTGCGGGCATCATGCTCACGGCAAGTCACAATCCTGCGCATGACAATGGCTACAAAGTCTACTTCAACGATGGTTCTCAAATTGTTGAGCCTTATGCTAGTGGTATCATCGCAGAAGTGAACGCGCTGACCAGTGCGGCCTATGACCCACTGCCAAAGTCGGAACATGGTAAGCTTACAATCTTGGGCAAGGACATGGACGAACTTTACATGGATCGTTTGCAGACCTTGATGCTCCAGCCCGATCTTTTGGAGAAAGCCAAGGGGCTCAAGGTGGTCTTTACGAATCTCCACGGGACTGGAGGTGTCATTGTGACGCAGATGCTAGAGCGTCTGGGATTCAATTTCATCACCGTGCCTGAGCAGGACGTTCAGGACGGTGCTTTTCCTACGGTGGCGTCGCCGAATCCTGAGAATCCGCAGGCTTTGGTCATGGCCATGGACTTGGCCAAGAAGGAGCAGGGTGACATCGTCATCGGAACGGATCCAGACTGCGATCGCATGGGCGTGGCGGTGCGTGATGCTCAGGGAGAGATGGTCTTGCTCACCGGAAATCAGATCGGTTCTCTGTTAGCCTACTATCGAACGAAGACCATGATTGAGAAAGGCATGCTCACTGATGCAAACAAGGAGCGCGCCACCCTCGTGAAGACTTTTGTTACGACGAATCTCCAGACTGAGATCGCCAATCACTACGGCATTTCTTGTGTCAATACCCTCACAGGCTTCAAATACATTGGTCAGAAGCTTTCCAAGTATGAGCAGGCGTTACCTTTGCCTGAGGGCAAGACGTATGGTGAGTTGACTGAGGATGAGAGCCGAGCGTTGCGCCTGCAGTATTCCAAGTTCTTCGTCTTTGGCGGTGAAGAGAGTTACGGATACCTGGGCGGGGATTTCATTCGTGACAAGGATGGCAACGCTGCCGTTGTCATGTTCTGTGAGCTGGCTGCCTATGCAGTTTCGCGTGGTCTGACGTTGCCAGAACTTATGGATGAGGTTTACCAGACCTTCGGCTATTACAAAGAGGAACTGCAATCCGTGGTCATGGAAGGCGCCGAAGGTGCTGGCAAGATTCAGAAACTAGCCAACTCTTACACGAAGCAACCTCCGAAGGAAGTGGACGGCTCTGCAGTGAAGGCGGTGCGCAATTTCGCGGAGGATGATTTCATCGATGAAGAAGGTGATGCCATTCCCAAGGAGAAGATGATCATGGTCGATTTGGAGGACGGCAGAAGCTTTGCTGTGCGTCCGTCTGGGACCGAGCCGAAGATCAAATACTATCTCTTTAGTCAGAACCCGACTGGTGGAAAGACCTTGTCGTCTGATGAGATTGCCTCGTTGAAAGACGATTCTGCTTCAAAGCTCAAGTCACTCTGGAACTACCTCGAAAAGGATATCCAAGTGCGGCTCAGCGCCTGAATGGGTTTGTGGCCGGTCGCTCATAGATCTTCGATTGCTCGGGGGGTGATCTTAAGGTAGCCCCAAGCGTCTTGCCGGGCACACGGGCGACATTCGTATGTCTTCCACGATCGTCGACTATCGATGCGTTCAGATCAGCGCCTTCATCTCTCTTAGGCATTCTAAAGCGACTAGGCGCATTATCTGACTCCGTGGATCGATTAGCGAGCCGAGTGGAATTGGCGTGAAGTCCATTGAACAGAGAACTATAGAGAAGTCTTCCGTTTTGCAGCACTCCTTCCCTCAGACTCGTTGGACCATTCTCCTCTCCGCGAAGGCTAAAGATGCCGAGGTCTCGGCCAAAGCATGGCAAGAACTCGCTCTGGCCTATTGGAAGCCGGTTTATGCTTACATCCGAAGCCATGGCCGAACCCACCAGGACGGGCAAGATGAAACGCAAGCCTTCTTCGCTCATCTCTTCGACCGAGACTTTCTGCGCAATCTTCAGCCCGAAGGCGGACGTTTCCGTAGTTTCCTATTGGTATGCCTATACCATCGTCTGATCGACGAGCATCGGCGTCAAATCAATGCCAAACAAAGGGCTGAGGTTAGGGCTAATCCATTAATTCGCTTAGAGCACTAACTCATTGACTGTCAGTTCACGATGGTGATATATAGCGCTTGCAGATCCA
>JAACDM010000333.1 GCA_009936795.1 Verrucomicrobiaceae bacterium
ATCGCCAATCGTTTCGTGAACCACTTGCCCACGCTCGTGATACTCGTTGTCGAGAGTGCACTCTGCCCAAATCCCCTGATGAGAATGAGAAATAGGGTGACTGTGCCTGCACTAACCATCTGGCTCATCGTTAGGACCGTACTCCCGAGAATAAGAAGGATAGACGAAAGCATCACGCGAAGACCCAAGCGATCGGTGAGGGGGCCCGCCGCTAGGGCAAACAAACTTCCGATCAGCGTAGCGATAACATTGATCTTGGCGAACTTTGTGCGTTCTAAGTCGAGATCAAGAAGCAGTGGTTCGGTGATCAGCCCAAGCCCCACCGTTCTCCCAGGTAACGTAGCTACCATGCTCATCGCGGCCAACACGACAATCACCCATCCATAATATGGACGCTTACTCATGAGGATCGGCGCTTCTCGATTTGCACAGCTTCACATAGACGCCAACACCAAGCAGTAAAAGGAGAATCGCTGCGCCTAGCCAGCGCACAGGTCCTCGCGCAAACACCACAGCCCCGTTTACAATCATGAAGATAAAAAAACTATGAATGATCCAGTCAATCCATCCAGAACGTCTAGCATACCCAGATAGTCCGACTACCCACCAATACGCCGTATCAGCAATCCAAACCAAGGTAAAGAAGTAGTTCAGATACAAACCAGCTCCCGAATCTTTACCCGTGAGTTCGCGCGTCTGTCTCGCTGTCTCTGCGATGCCTAGGTCATGGCTCCATTGGTAGTAATAGTGAAAAGCAGCAGCCACGTGACCGAGGTAAGCAAACAGCCCCAAGGTCCAACACCATCGCGCGAGCGATCGCAGGTGCTGACGCCGAACTAGAAGCGTGACTGCGGACACGCTATAACATAGCAATGCAATCCAGACGAGGATGCGAGTAAAAAGCTCACCACTAATCATCTGCAAGCAGCGTCAATATGGATTCCGAAAACATCACCCGTGAGCCTATCATCGATAACGAATCTAGAAACTAGGATCGATCGTGTAAATCAGGCCACCATTGGTAATGAAGAAAGAGGTTCACAGCCATGGTCCTCTGGCTGGACCTGAATTAGCATCGAAACAAGGGATCTAATTGTCGCCTAGAAAGAAACTTGGATGCGGTGGTTTGTTATAGACGACGTTCTGCCAAGCCATTCCCAATCGATATTGGGGATCATGCATCAGAGTGACCAGACGGTGTTCCGTCGAAATCATTGTCGTATAGAGCCGTAGAGATTTTCCATCGGGAGAAGGAATCAACAGTTCTTCGCGCCAATCTCCTAGGATGTCTCCGGTAAGACTCGGACGCCTGCCCCGACGACGGCCAGCGTTGCCTTCGCGTGTTTCTAACAAAGTCTCTTCTCGGCCCTTTTCCCAGTTCCATTTGGTGATCGAAGAACCCCGGCCCAACAACTCGCGCAGGAGATCCCCATCCCACCAAAGCGCAAATCCATTAGATTGTGGACAAGGGCCAATATCTTCTCCTGCGGCATTGCGCAGGCCTCCTGGACCGCCCCAGGCTTCCGCTCCAGGGTGGCGCGGATCGATGTCGGCCACAAGACCGGCTTTGACATCCACTCCGAGGCTGTGGCTCCAAAGCACTTTTCCCGTTCGAGCGTCGTGCATCCCTGCTCCCGGAGTTTGCAAGGCCACGGTTCGAGCTTCATTCTCCGTGATCAAGAACAGTTCAAGCCCAGGCCGATCAGGATAGAAATCACTGATGTGCATAGAGTCCCCATGACGCCTCCCAGTCGAGTAGAGCCCCTCACCATTGTCATCAATAACCATTGCTTGATAAACGATCTCGTCTTTGCCATCAGCATCGACATCAGCCACAGAGAGTGAGTGCCCCCCCATACCGGAGAAAGACGAGGCTCCTTCGTAAGGAGGATAACTCGTCCCCGAGTCGAAGGTGCAACGATTGGTTAATTCACCCTCGCGCCAGTCCCACGCCGCCATCACGGTGCGCCCATAAACGCCACGACACATGACCACACTAGGCCAGTCGCCATCCAGGTAGGCCACGCAGGCGAGAAACCGATCACAACGGTTACCGTAGCTATCATTACCACCATTACCGCCCTTCCCTCCCCAGCCATCGATGGGAGCTCTGCTCGGGATGTAATCGACTGTCTTCAGAGCTGCCCCAGTCTTTCCATCGAAGATGGTTAAAAACTCTGGCCCGTCAAGAACCCGGCCATGGCGCCGATCACCCTCATTCTTGATACGCCAGTCTTTACTCGCATCGCCAATAACGTTACCTGCCCCGTCAATCGTTCCATCCGCCGTCTTGCAAGCCATCTCGGCGCTTCCATCGCCATCCAGATCGTCAACCATGAATTGAGTGTAATGTTCGCCCTCACGAATATTTATGCCGAGATCGATCCGCCACAGAAAAGTCCCATCGAACTCGTAGGCATCCAAAATGGGCTTACCGGTAATGCCAGGATGTGAATTGTCACGAGCCCGAGAGGTTTGATGCAGGACGATCTCATACTCGCCATCGCCGTCTAGATCAGCGATCGAAGCATCGCCTGGATTATAATCTCTGATCGGCCGTATCGGGATCTCCAAATAGGGTTCATCCCAGGCCCGAACGACGTTAGATGCATCAAGCTCCTTACCATCTAAGATCGGCCGCACAAAGTAATCTAGTTCCTTGCTAGTGTCACCATCAAAATCGGTGAAATTAGTCGCGCCCGAGATCGGCTTTGGATTTACCCTTGTAGCTTCGCCTTCCCCAGTTCTTCGATAGAGATAAAAAGCAACGCGCTCTGAATCCGTTCCGAACAGTCGCCAACTCACAAACACGCTATCCTCATGCTTCACGGCGACAATTCCTCGCTTCAATACCTCCATCTGGCGTTGTGCCAAAGCGCCCTTTGGTAGGATCCCGCAAACAATGGCAAGGAC
>JAACDM010000334.1 GCA_009936795.1 Verrucomicrobiaceae bacterium
GTTGAAAGGCGCTTTGTCAGACCTACCCAGAGTGCTTTCCATGCGTGAAGCCTCAAAGGTGCGCGGGAAGATAAGGCAGTTTGCGAGGCAATTCCCTCAACTTGATTTCAACGTGCTGCTGACGACGCTGTCATCAGAAGAGCCACTGGCCAAGTATGCGTTCTGGGTCTTTAATGGGTCTGAATTGTGCAGCCATTTGGACAAAGGCGGACTAAACTTTCACCTGTTGCTTGTAATTGATGCCAGGCATGATCGCGCAAATCTTTCTGTTGGGTATGGTCTGGAACCGTTTGTCTCGGAAGAGGATCTGGGAAGTGTGCTAGGCGTTGCTTCGCGGCAGCTTGGAGAGAAGGCTTATGGGGAAGCTATTCTGGAAGTGCTGGCTAAAGCGACCGAAGTGCTTCATGAAAGGGCGGAAGCCATTCCTGAGGTCTATGGCCTTCGGCGAAAGCGTCGTGCACACGAGCACTAATCTGGTTGTTTCCGTTCAACGACCTTTCTAGAGTATCGAGGCTATGTCGGTGAGTATTCGTCGTATCGTAAGTGTGATCTGTTGTGGGTGCCTGTTGGCGCACGCTGCTGAATCTCTCGTGGTGGTGGATATCACGTTGACGAGGAAACCCTACATCCAGCAAACGACCCCTCACGCTGCTTTTGTCGTATGGAGAACTCTCGGCCTTGGAAATCCTAGCCTACGCTATGGAACGACTCCGGACACTTTGACTGAAGTTGTCTCGAGCGGAATCACCAAGTATCCGCCTATCAATGATTTGGAGGAGCTTCCCTTGGAAGAGGACGGCATTACCCACCTGGCCAGCGCTCCTCCAAACACGTATCAGCATGAGTTTTTGGTGAAAGGGCTGGAGCCGAGCACACGCTATTTCTATGGGGTGTATGATGGTGAGGTATTGTTAGCAGGTGGGACGGACTCTCACTATATGCAGACCTTGCCGCTGGTGGGTAGTGAGGCGCCGCAGCGGTTCTGGGTGGTTGGCGATTCTGGGGATGGTGGGCTGTTGCAGTGGCAGGCGTTTCAAGCCGTCCAAGCTCAAGTGGCCGCTTCTGGTCGCGAGATTGATGCCTACCTTCATTTGGGTGACATGGCTTATAATTTCGGAGACGATGCAGAGTTCCAGACGAACTTCTTCGATGTTTACGAGACCCTGTTGAGGAATACAGTCACCTGGCCGACGATGGGAAACCATGAAGGTGCATCGTCTAGTGGTATCTCTGCGGTTGGGCCTTACTTTGATGCCTATGTAGTGCCTACGCGTGCAGAGGCAGGCGGTGTGCCTTCAGGTAGTGAAAGCTATTATTCTTTTGATAGCGGATCTATTCACTTTGTCTGCCTCAATAGTCACGATTTGGATCGTTTGCCTAGTGGAGAAATGGCATTGTGGTTGCGTGAGGATCTTGGGCGGGCAACAGCAAAGTGGCTGATCGCCTTCTTTCACCATCCTCCTTATACGAAAGGCACCCACGACAGTGATTGGGAGCACCAGCTTGTAGAGATGAGGGAGCATATCATGCCGATACTGGAATCTCATGGTGTCGACTTGGTGCTGGCGGGCCATTCGCATACCTATGAGCGGTCGATGCTGATCGATGGGGCTTATGCCACGCCAACGGTGGTCGATGGCGTGGTCTATGACGATGGTGATGGTGATCCTGGCCCGTCTGGCGACGGGCCCTATCGCAAAAGTGAAGGGCTTAATCCTAACGAAGGAACTATTGCTGTGGTCGCTGGAAATGGTCGTGGTGCAGTCCAGTCCATTGGGACAATGCCGGTCATGCGGCAAACCATTCCGCAAACGGGCTCGCTTTTGCTCGACGTGGATGGAGACACGCTCACGGGCTATATGATCAACTGGCTTAGCCAGATTCCAGATCGTTTTCAGATAATCAAATCTGGATCGGTTGATCCGCCTGAGAGGCTCGCCTATCCGTGGCGTCCATTTGGCCCGCGAGTGACGACAGCATTACTTGGTGAGAGGCGGTTGAAGATTATCATTACACCCAGTCCTCCTGCACCTGATGCGGAGGTCTACTATACATTGGATGGTAGTCCGCCTACGCTGGGATCTGCAAAGGCGAACGGCCCCATTGTTGTGGAACAGGACGTGTTCCTGAGGACGTTCTCCTCTTGGAGAGGGGATACCCGGCAGAGTCCAGAGACCCAGACTGGGTGGTTGCGCCGGCATCAGTTAGTAGGTGTGCGTACGCCAATCCTGTCTGGGGAAGATGATGCAGTCGAAGATAATGGGGTGTTAGAGAGTGAGGGAGACTCGCTCACCTTGGGAGATGGGATTGTCGCCTTGAGCTTTCCAGAACTGCAGCTCCCCCAGGATATCACCATCTCACGGGCTTACGTTCAGTTTACAGCAGCTTCGGCCAGTTCGCTTCCAGGGGCGGTGAGTATTCATGCGGAGGCGCAGCCGAATGCGGCAGGTCTGGTTGCTGGTGGCCATCCGCTTGCGCCCCGCACTCGGACAATTTCCAAAGTGATGTGGATGCTACCTCCTTGGTTGTTTACAAACCAGCGTAGTTCATCTCAACGGACTCCCGATCTTTCTGGGCTCATCCAAGAAGTGATCGGAATTGATGGGTGGTCACCTGGAGGGACCCTGAATCTTTTCCTGGAGAAACGAGAGGAGGAGGGAGTTGGCACCCGTGAGCTGGCCTCTTCCGAGAGCGGGAGTGATCGCGCGCCTTTCCTTGTGATCAACTATGAGCAGGGGTTTCCGGAAAACGTCGCAGCATCGCAGCCGCCGCACCTTTCCCAGTTTGAGCGTTCTGGGGAATTGATTAGTCGGTTGACGTTTCGCCGTTACACCGGCGAGGTCAGTGGTGGTGAGCTTCAGTATGCCATCGAGGGATCCAAGACCATGATGCCCGGTTCTTGGTTGCCCGCGACCGACTGGGAAGAACTGGACCCTCCTTCGCTGCTCTTTGGCCCCTGGCAGTTCTACCGATTTGAACGGACGGGCGATTTGGATGGTGACCTGTTTATCCGCTTCCGTGTAACGGCTCCTTAGTCGATGTTCACTTCTAACCGGAGGAAACGAGTGGTCGACTCTGGCTGGAGGCGGGCATCGTTGATTTGGTAGGTAATGATGCCGAACACATCTTCCGTGGCTTGGCTGACTTCTAGAGGTGGATCAAATTCCTTCCAGATCTCCATATCTGTGGAGTGGGTGATGGCGTAAGAAAGATCAGGTCGATCCTCATCGCGTGGGCGACTGTATCTTAGGGATAACTCACCGCTTGGCGCCTCGAGTAGCTGCAATGGCACGTCCATGCGATCCATGTCGTGCGGCGATGAGCCCAAAGCGTATTCTAGCAAGTTGCTACGACCATCGGCATCAGGATCGGCTTCTGGGAGCGAGTCTGCCCCTGTCTCCCCGAGAAACTGCCAGTCGAGCCACTCGTCAAAGCTACTTAATGGCGAGGGAACGGTTTCACCGAGCGACTCTTCGGCTCCCGTCCCTGCCTTGATGATAAGGTCACTGACAAAACCCTTAAAGCCTCCCAGGTAGATCTTGATGCGGTACGCAGGATTTAGCCAGGCATCGAATTCTTCAGTAGGTACCGTATTAATGACCTCGCCGTCCATGTAGGTCGTGGTGGTCTCCTCGTTCATCACCGTGCGTAAATGCATCCAAGTTTTTCGTGGAATGATTTCATCGAGGTTTGTCTGCTGGGTTTTCCCGTAGATGCCGGTGATGGGTCCATTCCAAGGGTCTTTGTAAATCCAAAGGCGCACTGGCTGAGAGAGTCCTTCGATATCCAGGGCTGGCATGTAAGCTGCACTGCCATTCTGATTAAACTCGTCAATAAAGACAATCGCTTCCATGCTGATCCACTCTGCGTGTGGAGGAAAGAGATCATTGACAAAGAGGGCTCTGTTTTCGGTTTGCAGTAAGTCTTCGGAAGCGTCGATGCGGAGAGGGCGAAAGTCTGGGCGGCTTGTGGTATAGCCGGGCCACTCAAAGTTACCGGTATCGAACGTTGGGTTTCCGTTCGTTGTCAGTCTGTAAGGATTCTCACTCGAGCCCGGGGACTTTCTAACGATCTGCATGGCGTCGTTGAAGTCGCTATCGAGCGGGTAGTATAGTCTAACATTGCCATTTCCAAGTATCTTGCCGTAGATGCCTGGGGGAGGCTCGACGGGATCTGGCTGGTGTTGCTCAATGTTTTGATTGACCTTCTCCGTGACGGGAAAGTCTTTCCGAGCAAAGCTACGTTTGCCATCTGGCCAGAACACCTCAGCTTCCACCCAGCCACGTCTGGCGATCTCCGTATTGATGGTGTAGTTAGGGCTTGTTAAACCAAACGCTTGGTCGGGTGCTTCCCAGACGATGCGACCCGTGGTGAGATCGGCTCCCGTTGCCGTGAGGGTGAGATCGTAAGTGCTGCCGACTTCAGCAGACTCGGGAGTGCCGACAATTTCAATGCTAGGAGCAGGTTTCCAGGCTGTTTTATAATCTTCGGTGAACTGATAGAGATAGGCACTGATAGCGAAGGCTCTCGCTTGAATTGGAATGACAAATTCGTTTGAGACGTTCCAAACGTCTGTTTGGCGATCGTAGACGCCGTAGGGGGTAGGAACGTCTGCCTCATCTGCGTCAGGTGGATAAGTGTTCCAACCGAGCAGACCCTGATACTCGAGGAGCCACGGCATGGCTGTATTGACGGAACCAATATTGACGCCCGTGGGCGGGAGTTGGCGCTCGTCGTTGTGGGCAAATTGCGAAACGTACTCGTGGGACTGATTCCAGCCCAAGCCTGAGACGTAGGACCGATTCGCCGCATTCGCTCCGAGCGCGTGGTTGAGGTTGCCAACGATGGCGTCGAAATACTCAGGTTTGGGATCTATGAGGTGGGCAGTGAGAAGATCGAAGGCATCAGAAATTCCAAAGAAGTAGGACACGCTTCCGAAGCGCTTTGCTTCTGAAGGGATGCTCGCTCGGTAAGGGTTGCTCTCGGCCCAGGCGAACAAGTCGTCAGCGGCACCGATGAGTTCGTCGCGCACGTGTTCGTGATAGGGTTTCGGGCCAATAAGAGTCTCGTCGTAGGAGATAGAATTATTCTTGCGGGCTCCGCGATTCGCGAAGTAGTAGCACCGCATGGCTGCTCCGGTAGGCTCGTAGAGTTTCTGCCACGTGAAGCGTCGGAATTCGCGCCAGGCGAAGGCAACGCCATTGAACTCCTCGGCATTCCAAGGCATCCATTCAATGATGTGGGCTTCATAGCCCGCATCACCAGTGGCTCCAAAGAGTGCTGCCGCAGCCCAAGCGATCTCGTCGCGTGCTTCCGCTAGTGTGCCGTAGTGATTGAGTCGTTGGTATCCGCCTGAGACACCGTACTTCTCCACTCCCTTGAGAATGAAATCCCATCCACGGAGACCGGCGGCGAGGTAGCGTTCTGCATCTTCTGGGTAGTGGTGCTGGAAACTGGGTGAAGTGGCAATCTCTACGAGAGCACCTACTGCAGCTCCGGTGGCGGAGAGCGTCTTGGGCCAAACGACCTGCTCGTCTCCTTGTGACGGGAGCACATCGGTTTCAAATGATCGACCTCGGGGATGCACGAGGAAGAAGAACCCGCCATCGGTGTCTTGCATCTTGGCGATGTAATCCGCCTCCCACTTTGCTTCCTGCAGGACATCGGGGATGCCGTCGCCACTTTCGGGAATGCCTAAGTTGTCTAGCTTAGTTGAATCCTCGGCACCGAGTTGTAGCAACTGATCCGCAGTAAAGGTGAGGGCGTGTAGGGCAAGGGCGCTATTGATCATATACTTGCTGTAGTCTCCCGCATCGAAGTGCCCTAATGAGACGTCGATCCAAGGGCCGGAGCCCGAACTGGAGTCGAGCAGTTCCTCGTCCGAAACGACGGAGGAACGGATACGCAGATCATCGAGTCCTCCATGAAGACGTTGTTCACCGTCGCCTCCGAGCATGAGGATGGAAGAGGTGTGTGGGTAGGAGGCGAGGTCTGCGGTGGAGGCAGAGCCGACTTGGTCGACTTCATCCACCCAGAGTCTTAAGCCATCATCCGCTCCGACCTTGAAGGTTGCTGCCACGAAATGCCAGGCATTGTTCGTGATCTTGCGAGGGCTGGTGACTTCAATGTCACCAACTGTCCAACTGATCTTGTTCTCATCGGCCACGAATTTCAGCGCAAAGTCGTCGCCCTTGCTTAGGATGACTTGGTCGCGGTCGCGAGTTTCAAGTTTGACCCACGTGCTGAGGGTCAGGCTGTCGGTAGCCGCTAGAGGATCTAACGAATGAGCCTCGACGGTATCGTCCACGCCGTCAAAACGGAGGCTGTTGCCCAAGACGGCGTCGCTCTGCTTTGTCGTGAACTCTGGGTTTCCTTGTAGCTGGGAGGTCTCTCGATAGGAGGATATCTCTCGTAGGGCATCGCGCTTGGTTAGCATGAACTCATCGGCAAGGAGGAATCCAGTCGTGCTACTATCGAGGATTTGAACCGACGCGGTCTGGCCTTGGAGGTCGCTTACATTCCAGTACTTCCAGGTCATGAGATTCTTATCCGAACCCGTTGCCGTTCGGATCGGCGTTCCATCGACGAGAAGGTTGACCGCAGTGACACCGGCTTGTTGGCCTCCAAGATCGAGGTCGTATGGCTGGTTTGATCCGCCGATGAGAAACGCGAGCCAGGGTTCGTCAATCACGAAACTTGCAGTGTCGAGAATTCCTGTAGCACGAGTCTCTAGGTCAGGGGCATCCTCCTCGTCGTCGTTCCGACTATAGATTTGGTAGGTGTTGATGAAACCAACGCCGTGAAAGCCGCCGAGTTCGCCATAGCCTTGGCCGTCAGGATTCTTCCAGGATTGCTGAGCCACGATCGCCTCCACTTCACCATTCTCGCGCTGACCTGGGTAGGCTGAGCGGGCTGGGCGTTCGCCAAAGGCATTGCCATCTGGATGACCGCCAAAGGGGTCTTCCATGGTAGCGGATTCGGCATATACTAGATCGTTGAACCCAGCGACGACCTTGTCAGCGGCGACGACCCCCTTTGCGTCCATGGGCCACCACGCCACCACGTCACCGACGTAGGGAAAGAGCATGGTTTCGGGTGAGCGAATTTGTGGAGCAGGGTGCTTCCAATATTTGTCATACGACGTGAAATTGCCATTGCTCTGCTCGCGGAAATTCCGGTAAGGAAAGAAGTATTGCTCGTCATCGAACGGCATCGTGGCCGGTGCAAGGTGGCTTGGGGGATCGACAAATCGCGTGTAGGGCAAAGCATGGTCTTGGCCAGAGCGGTTGTGATAGAGACCCAGAGCAAACGTTCGTGTGAGCTGCTTGGGCAAGGCTTCGCCTATATTGAAAGGCATGGATGCTCCGAATCCAGGAACGCGCAGACGATAATTCCCAGGGGTGACCAGTTCACTGAAATCCACCTCGAGGACGCCATTGTAGGTGGGCCAGCGGCTGTCACCCCGCACGGTGTATGGATTTTGAGGGGATTGATAGACAACGGCAGACGTTTCTGCATCGATGATCTCAAAAGAGGTGTCTAAAGAAAGGCCGACCGGAATCGCGTCCTCCATCGAAGGGCCATCCTCAAGGGTGACAGAGGCGACGACCCATTCTCCAAGTGCTTCATCAGCTAGGAGCCAGCCTAGGTCGCCTAAGAACCCATGAACATAGGCCTTCTTTGTCGCCCCGCCGTCGCGGCCTTCCCAGGTCGCTCCGTATCCCACCTGATTGACATGAATCATGGGGCTGTAGCGGTTTGCTAAGGACTGTGCCGAGAAATCGAGGTCCTCGAGCCATTTGGTTTCGGAGCTATCAACGTCCGTCACGGACACGTTCGCTCCCGTTGGGACGCCTTCCCCTAGCAAGAGGTAGATCGAGTGGCCGATTCGTAGGTCGCCACCATCTTTCTTGGCGTAATGCGTTCGTCGTCGAAAGCCAACTCGCTCGATCGCAACGTCAGCTTCATCGACCGTGACCTGAAGCGTATCTCTATTCGGGGCATCCTCCGTGGGATTGAATGGGCCCAAGAAATTCCAGGCTTGTGGTGAGGTCAGGGGGGGGGTCATTGCGACCCGACTTGCCGACGTATCCCAACCGCCAGGCTGTTCTTGGGTGGTAATCCGGGATATTTCGAGTAGTCGAGGTGCGAGAATGCGGAGTTCATGCTGCCCGATCTCCGGAAGCCTGAGCGCATGCTCGAAATCTTTGGTGGTTGGTTCCCCTGGGGGAACGACCATGGTGGAAAGCAAGGGGAGTAGTTTGAACATCACGATTCGCAGGAGTGGGGCTCGGCGACAACGATCCTGCACTTGCCTAAGACGATACGAAGCGTGCTCGATTTGGCAACGAAGGCAGACACCGCACTCTCATTAACGATGCTACGAGTCGCTCCTATTCCTGGAAACTCATGATGTTGAGAGAAGAATACTTGAAGCTGCTGGATCTAAGAGGTATTAAGTCTGTATGAAATACACTCTCAATATTGACACTGCTCTTCTTGAGCGCGTCATCTCGGTCACGGGAGCAGCGACCAAGACGGAGGCGATTCACGTTGCTCTGCGAGAGGTGGACCGGAGAGCGCATCTTGTGGAGCGGCTTCGCGCTGGAACGGGAGTATCGTCTGATGATGAGATTCGGAATCTCTTTGGGTCGCCGAGGGGGGAGAGCAGCTTGGAGACGCTTCGCGTTGCTGAAGATGCTGCGCCTTACACCACTAAAGGGCTGAAGGGGTGAGTGTTCCGGTTCTCGTGGATCGTTCTTGGTACTTTGGCGAGGCTGTTAGCGGGCGAGACCCGCTGCGTGGGCTGGCGTTCATTGCGGAATCCAGAGACATCGCAACCTGCGGGCTTATTCGCGCTGAAGTTGGACGCTGTGTGCGGGAGCCACATTCGTTGGAACGATTTCGGGCGGCGTGGGAGACTATGGTCAATGTGCCTTCTGATCCAGAGTGCTGGGAAATGACCATGGATCTGGGACGTCTTCTAGATAAACGCGGTCTTGCAATTCAACTTCCTGAACTCCATGTCGCCACTTGTGCCTTGAGCATCAGCGCAGTCGTGCTGTCATACGAGCCTCTCTACGACAAGATTCCTGGTCTCTCAGCCACGGATCGCATCTACTAGCACCTCATGGGAAAAATTCAGCTCCTTTCCGATACTCTCGCCAGCCAAGTCGCCGCTGGCGAAGTGGTGGAGCGTCCGGCTTCGGTCGTGAAAGAGCTGATCGAAAATAGCATCGATGCCGGAGCGAGAAACATTGAGATGCGGGTGCGTCGGGGGGGCATTTCCTCCATCCAGATTGCCGATGACGGCTGTGGGATGGACAAGACGGATGCCTTGATGAGCCTGGAGCGCCATGCCACGAGCAAGTTGCGCGAGTCGAGTGATCTTGAGAGCATTCTCACAATGGGGTTTCGTGGAGAGGCGCTTCCGAGTATTGCTAGTGTGTCAAAATTCCGTTTAACGACGCGTGAGACCAATGCGTTGGAAGGCACCGAGATTCTTATCAATGGCGGCAAGTTGATTTCGGTAAAGGAAGCAGGGGAAGCGCCCGGCACGCAGATCGAGGCGCGCTCGCTCTTTTATAATATGCCTGCAAGACGCAAATTTCTGCGAACGGAGAATACCGAGTTTAGCCACATCGAGCATCAGGTGCGGGTTCATGCCATTGCTCATCCTCGTATCCGTTTCTTGCTTGTGCACAATGAAAGGACCACCTTTCACTTGCCCGCGACGGAAAGCCTCTTTGAGCGTGTGCGAGGTTTGGTGGGGAATGAGCTAGCAATGCGATTGTTAGAAATTCGCAAGCAGGAGCGCAACGGCATCAAGATATCTGGCTTCATTGGTCAACCAGGAGTCAGTCGGAGTAATCGTAGTTTGCAGATGATCTTTCTCAATCGTCGTCCCGTGGAAGGAGCAATGCTGCAGTACGCTTTGCGTGAAGGTTACCACACGGCGTTGATGAAGGGGCAACAGGCGGTGACTTTTCTCTTTCTCGAGATGGATCCGCGTAAGGTGGATGTGAACGTGCATCCCGCGAAACGTGAGGTTCGCTTTCACGATGGAAACACCTTGAAGTCTATGGTGGCGGATGTGGTGGCGGAGACGCTGGAACAACGTGAAAGTCCAAGTCCCAATCGTGTTCGGGAAACGCCAGCTCCAGAGGAGCTCAGTGTGTCTTTCGAAGTATCCGAGGTAGAAGACCTCCGGCAGGAGTCCCTGATTCCTGAGTTGGAGCAGCAGGCCTTGCGTAAAGATTGGTCACCGCTCTTGGCTACGGATGCACTGCCCGAACCTGCTGCCGTCGCTCCTGAGGAGGCGATTGAGCAGCCCGATGAAGAGCTGATCGAAGCGCCGCCCGAGCCTGTTGCTACCCAGGTACCTAAGGCAAAAGATTTCCGTATTCTTGGTGTCATCGGTAAGCTGTATGTAATTATGGAGAACACGCAGGGGCTCGTGCTTATGGATCAACATGCCGCTCATGAACGGATTCTTTTCGAGCAGATGCGCTCGCGCATGGAAACAGAAGGCGTGCCTACCCAGTCCCTGCTCATGCCGGTAACGATTGAGATGACACCGAAAGATTTCGACCTCGTGCGTGAGCATGTCGGCACTTTGCAGAAGTTGGGTATCGGTGCCGAGGTGTTCGGGGCGAATACCTTAAAGATTGATTCCCTACCAACCTTTGTCAGTGAGAGTGATAGTAATCGCTTCATCAATGATGTCTTGGAAGAGCTTCCCAAGGATACGGGGCGGATGTCATCGGTTCGGCTGGGGGAGGACATGGTCGCGACCACGGTGTGTCGACACGCGGTCAAGGCCAACGATGACTTGCATCCCAAGGAACTTGAGAAGTTGTTAGAAGATCTGCTGGATTGTGAATTGCCCTTCTGCTGTCCCCACGGTCGGCCGACTTTGGTGCAAATCTCGTTTAAGGAATTGGAGAAGAAGTTTGGTCGGGTGGTTTAGGCATGGGGAAAGGGAATATGACGACAAAGGAAGCTTATATTGCCCTGAATCTCCTGCCCAAAATCGGGCCGGTGCGTGTACGTAAGCTGTTGGATCGGTTCGAGACACCGCAGGCGATCTTGTCGGCAAACCGAAATCAGATCCTGGAGCTTGATGGCTTTGGGCAAGAAATGGCGAATCTCGTGGTGCAGTGGGAGGACCGTATTGATCTCAAGCGCGAATTGGATCTGATCAAAGACGCGAAGGTGGAGGTGATCACGCCTGCATGTGAGGACTACCCGCCATCTCTCCGCGAGATCTACGACCCGCCCAGCGTCCTCTATGTGGGGGGGCAACTGACGAAGGCAGATTGGCGCTGCATTGGCGTGGTAGGCTCGCGAAGGGCTACGCACTATGGCCTCCAGGCAGCCAAGAAGCTCAGCTATCAAATTGCGCGGGCTGGGCTCACGGTAATCAGTGGATTAGCTCGAGGTGTCGACACCGCAGCGCACGAGGGCGCTCTCGCTGGAGGTCGAACCATCGCGGTATTAGGATCCGGTTTGGGGAAACTCTATCCGCCCGAGAATCAGGTGTTGGCTGAGAAGATTGCTAAGCAGGGAGCCGTGGTTTCCGAGTTTCCTATTCTCTACCTGCCAGACAAACAGTCTTTCCCGCTGCGAAATCGCATTGTTAGTGGCTGGGCGAGTGGGATTCTTGTTGTTGAGGCACCGCAACGGAGCGGCTCTTTGATCACCGCAAACCAAGCGGCAGAACAAGGGCGGCCTGTTTATGCCGTGCCAGGACCAATCGATCGTCCGACGTCACAAGGTTGCCATCGCCTCATCCAAGAGGGGGCGAAATTGGTGATGGGTGTGGAAGATATCCTGGAGGAGTTCGGGCAACTGGAGTTGTTGTCTGAAGATGAGGCGGAGGAAACGAGGCCAGACCTTTCGGAAGAGGAATCTGCGCTCTTCGCGCTGCTGTCAGGAATGGAAGTCGGGATCGAAGACCTCATTCGCCAGGCAGACTTGCCGTCGCAGGTTGTGGCAACGACCCTGATGCGTTTGGAAATGAAGCGCTTGGTCAAGCAATTGCCTGGCAAGCATTTCGTGCGCTGTTAGCTATGGGTGAAGAGATTATTCAAGAGCTTTGGAGCGGGTATGGTGAGATTGTGAGGATGCCGGTCGCTGATGGTACCGTGATTGTGAAACGAGTCAGATCTGCCAAGGCCAGTTCTCATCCTCGAGGGTGGGCAACGGATCGTTCTCATGAGCGGAAGGTCCGTTCCTATGAAGTGGAAACGGCCTGGTATCGAGACTACAGTACGCGGTGCGATGCACGTTGTCGCGTGCCGGACTGCCTTGCCCTGAGTGAAGGAGAGGAGGGGGGGGTCATTACGTTAGAGGATCTTGATGTGGCGGGCTTTCCAGGCCGACTGGGGAGTGTGGGGGCGATCGAGATCGAAGCATGTCTTCACTGGCTGGCGCACTTTCACGCTACCTTCATGGGATGCGAGCCGACAGGCTTGTGGCCGGTGGGAACCTACTGGCATGTCGACACGCGCCCCGATGAGCTGGATGCCCTTGGAGACCTACCCCTGAAAGCCGCGGCATCCGCGATCGATGCAAGACTCACCTCGGCCAAGTTTCAAACCTTCGTGCATGGAGATGCCAAGCTGGCGAATTTCTGCTTTTCAAAGGACGGCAGTCGCGTCGCTGCGGTCGATTTCCAATACGTTGGCGGCGGCTGCGGGATGAAGGACGTGGCTTACTTCGTCGGTAGTTGCCTAAACGAACGCGAATGTGAGTCACAAGAAACGTCCCTCTTAAACACCTACTTTTCAGCTCTCCAAGAAGCCTTGGGGGAGCGACACCCTCACATCGATGCAGAGGTCGTCATTGCAGAATGGCGTGCTCTCTATCCAGTGGCCTGGACAGACTTTCATCGTTTCCTAAAAGGCTGGAGCCCGGGGCACTGGAAGATCAATTCATACAGCGAACGCTTGGCTCGAGAGGTGGTTGGGAGTGTCGCCTGATTTCAGGGCTATTGATGAGCTCCTTGAATCTGCCAAAGCTCCTGAAGTGAGTGCTTTAAATGAACGAGGGAATAGCAGTAAAATGGGGAAACAACCACGGAATCGCACGGAAAACTAAACCGATACAGGAATGGGAAGTAACGTTCCGTGCAATTCCGCAGTTGTTCACCTTCGAAGCCTGCCGACGAAGGTTCCACTCTTTGCTAGGGACGCGGGATCGCCCGGACTCTCAAGAATTGCTTCACTGTCGTGGAAGGCATGACGAGATAGCGGACTTCTTCCGTTTCGGCGTCGAGGATCTTTCGATCACTGAGTTGAAGAATGACGTTTGGCGCTGCTGCGTTCCAGATTACAAGATCGTTAGAAATCTCGGGAATGTAGTTCACATCGGCGACGTCGCGTGGGCGTCGAATGGTCAAAAGCAGGCCATCTGCTGTAGATGAGAACTCGGGTTGCAGGTGAAGATCCGCAACTTGGGGATCGGAGGCGAAAGCGTATTCGTGGAAGTTAGTTAAGCCATCTTCGTCGGGATCTGCATCGTTGGTAACCTCGGCATCGGGTAGTCCCCCTAATGCAGTCATTGTCCAGTTTTCATATTTTCCAGTGGTCACGAATCCCGGCGTCCCCACAGCAGTCTGAGCGAGTTTCCAATTGCCGGGGTCCTCTCCGAAAACCCTGGGATTGCGGCGCTCGATGGCATGATCGTTGTGCCAAAAGGCTTCCGGCCAAGCACTGTTTCGTTCGATGATCACTTGGTCGAGAGTCACGGTGGAGGTATTAGACTGATCAATGACCAGCGCCACGCGAGTGGTTTCGTCATCGGCCGTTCGCACATTCTTTAGTGGACCTAACACTATAGGTGCCATTGGCTCGCCTTCTTGTGCTAGCGCGGTCACGATGAGGAGGTCGCCCGGTTGGAGGATGATCTGGCTAGGAAAGGTGAATTGATAACTTCCGTCCAGGCGGAAGCTTGAGTCTATCTGAATTTCTTCGTTCGCCACATTCTGCAATTCGATAAACGCATCATTGCCATTCTGTGGACTGATCTCCGTGATGATGACGGCGTTAGAGAAAGGTGCGGCATTGGGAAGCCCGAGGGTAGTTACGCCTGCCATGACGGTACGTTCGCCGTCGATGGTGGTTTGTCGGATAGCACTGCCTCCTGTAAGAATGGGACCGAATTGCAGTCCATGATCGACTCCGGTTAGAGCCTTGGACTTTGTTTCGAATAGATAAACTTCCCCTCCGTTCGGATCGAGGGAGAAGGCGCTGCCGAAGTACCGGGTGTGCAGTGTTGGGCGTTGTGCCGATCGCCAGCCTGGGTCTTCGTTCAGGACCAAGCGTCCATTTGCGGGAACGATGGAGGTTGACGACGGGATGATGAATTTCATAGGGTCGTTAGGATCGTCCGTCAGTCCCCAGCCCGTGATGTTCTTTGCTACTGGGGTAGGATTGTAGAGTTCGATGGCGTCTCCACTGATGGCGCCATAGCTTCGACCAAGGAAGTCCAGTTTCGACTTGTTGGAATAAAAGGCCGAACTCATTCCAAATGCATCGGTGACGTCGAAGGCGCTGGCGATATAGACGCCATGATTCCAGACCTGGAGGGTGGTGCGCAAGTTGCTGTTGAAGGTGACGAAGTGACCTCGCCCCACGCCTTCGTGCGTGAGCACGCCGCGGCCTGTGAGCATGCAGGTGTGATTAGGGTTTGTAATAGTGTGCGTGGCATCCGTGCGGGCTCGGTCTGTGTAGGTACCTTCCGTCCGCAGTCGGTGCAGATTGGGCAAAGCTTCTGGACCAAGTCGAACGATGCTCGAAGGGGCGAGGCCGTCGATACTAATTCCAATGACGTAGTCGATGGCTTCCTTATCCGCTTCGACGTTCAGCGATTGGTCCGCGTTGATCCAGGAACCGGGAATGGGAGGTAGCCCCAGCAGATCCATGGCGAGATTCCCAAGGTCTCCGTTTCGAATGGGCATCTGCGAGGTGTCTGCGACGTACGGAGGATTCCTATCTTTCGGTGGAATGAGGCGGGTCTCTTCGTTGAGTTCATACAACTCTTGACCCGCAGGGATGCCTGGGCCCCAAGCCTGAAAGTGAATAGTGTAATTGATAGGCCAAATCGGATCAACGTGATTGTTGACCACCCCGCCACCACCGCCGCCATGATCGGAGGTCAGGATGATGGCGGTCTTTCCTTTGAAAGGTTCGTGTTCGTCGATCAGCTTGAAGACTTCGCCCAATTCGACATCCACTCCCTTGATGGCTTCGTCCTGAGCGGCGCTGTACCAGTTGAAGTTGTGCCCAACGAGATCTGGTGCCACCAGATGAATAAAGCTGAAATCATAGGGTTCTGCCTTCATATCGGCGATGTAGGTGTTGATGAAATCAGACGGTGCCTGATCTGGAACAGTAGGATAGCTAGTGATGCGGAAGTAAGTATCCAGCACAGGTCTCTTCGGAAGAATCTCACTGATGACGATAGGTAAGTCGGCTTTTGGCGGGTCGACCATTCCCGGGGATCCCCCGGCTTCGGCGCTTGCGCGCCAGTGCATGGCAAGATCGTGATCGGGTTCGCTCGAGGGAGCTTTTAATACTAGCGCAAATCCAAAGCCTCCTGGGCTCCGCGGCCAAGGTGCTTGTGTGGCGTAACGAAAGCGTAGCGGATGGCTCGATTTTGATGGCAGCCGAAGTTCAATCTTCGCGGAATCAGATGGCAATGTGCCAGAGAAGGTTCCTAGAATTCTAGCATCCATGCCGTATCGGCGATGGAACCCTTCGACATTGGCTACCACCATCGCGAACGCCCCTGGATCAAGCGTGGCGTTGTCTTCATCGAGCAATTGGAAGCTCGTGATCGTTCCATTCACTTCCAAATCGGCGCAAGAAATAGGTTGGTCCGTTGGGTTAAACAATTCAAGGTAATCGAAGGCTTCGGTTTCCGTCAGACCTGCCGCGATCTCGTCTTCCGACGGAGCAAGGGGAGAGACCATGAGCTCGGAGACGACCAGACCGATCTGGCTCACGCCTGTGATTTCCGAAGCGAGCGAAAACATGAGCAGGCAGAGGGCGCCCACTTGAGAGAGGGCGATGAAGAGTGGCCAGCGTCTTTTCACTGTTGAAGATTGGGTGAATCTACCGAGTCGATGCAAGGAGAGTCTTAACTTATACGGGACGGAGGCTCTTGACGCGCTGAATTTGCGGTCGGTGTAGGATTAAGAAGCCGCCTGTGGAGCCCACAGCGGGCTAGATCACTTATCTAAACCCTTTTATGGATTGATGAAGCCCATACGGTGATGCCATTCTCGGCTAGGCTCATTGCTTGAAGCCTTGCGGCTTCTGAGAGTGGTGTTCTCTTCATCCGATAGTGCCTGGATGATATGATAGAGCATGCCGGTAGCGATGCCTTGGCTTTGCCAGGCGGGATCAATCATGATTTGGCGGATTTGGATACTGTCTTCATCGAGGAACGCGGCGCCAACGACCGCTCTCGTCTTTTAGGCAGGAAGCCTGTAGATAAAGGTCGGCTAGGAGTCTGTCGGACTTTACCAAGTTGCGGTTGATGCTAGAATTTAAGCTATGAGCGCCCGCTTCGTAGATGTCGACCGTAA
>JAACDM010000040.1 GCA_009936795.1 Verrucomicrobiaceae bacterium
CTTACAAGAATGAGTACGGTAATTATCCCCGTCCTGTGGGCGGCACGGATGATCCAGTCACCGTTGCCAAGATGCTCTATCAGGCCGTCACTGGTGATGGCACCGACATGATCGATGGTGCGAGTCCAACCACTTCGGATGGAAATCCAGGCACCGATGGTGAGTTCTTCCTCGAGGCGGCTATCCGTGGCCGCGGCCAGTCGTCGTTAACCCACGAAGATTTCTACCTCATGGACCCATGGGGAATTCCATTTGGTTATCGTCGTGGGAATGAAAGCTCCGATACTCACAATACAACCACCTTTGACCTGTGGTCTCACGGTGCAGTCATTCCTGGCGATGATGCGAAGCTATGGATCGCGAATTGGCGGCAATGATAGTTGACCTAGAGTTTGCGCTTACCATTTTGCCTAGTGATTTCTCAGAGTTTTTTAGAAGGCGTATCCGTTAGGAAGAGGCGGTTAACCGGCCACCTGCAAGGCAAAGAGAGGTGTAAGTTCGGTCGCTTGGAAGCCTTCGGTGATCGAGCCTCGGTATGCTTGCCCGCCATAACCGTGTGAATTCATATGAGCGCGAATCCAGACTGTTTGATCGGCGGCTAGGGCAAAGGATCCAGATCGGACAAAGGGCTGCTCATTGACATGGCTATGGGCAAGAATGCGTCGGTAAAGAAGATTGCCTTCTTCATCCAGAATCTCCCACCAATCCGCATACGGCTCGCACCCGGTTTCTGGGCTTCGGGTGCCGACAGAGATGGAGCTGCTGGTGGCCGTGACTGAGATGACATCCGCGGTGATGGCTTCTGCTTGCTCAAAGAGGCGGTAGAACGCTTGGCGATCGGTCGATAGGTCAATCGGTGCGCTAGAGGGCATTTCCTCAATCACCGTCAGCCCCTGCCAGGTCATGAGATCGTTGGAACGCTCGAGGAGTTGTAGCGAGTCACCTGGGTTCACGCTTAGCTCAGTAGAAGTGACACGTATCTCTACTGGTACTACAGATATTTCAAGAAAGGGTGCTAAGAAGGCTTCGACCTCTCGCCAGGCCGTTTTGTTGTCAGTGGTCGTTGCCCAAAGCGTGCTTGAGCCGTGGCGGCCAACTGTGGACAGGCAAAAGGTGGTCAACGGAGTTTCTGGAGGCACGTTGCTGAACGATGGCGGCGTAATTGTTCGCCTCAGAGCGAGCTGAAGTGATGAAGGTGGGCACGGTCAAGTTGATCACGGCTTTCTGGATCAACTGACGATCTGGGAAGTATTCGCTTGGCGAGAAGGAGAGCACTCCGTCGGCCTGGCTAGGGTCGTCGGCAGCGACCTTGAGAATCAGCGCAGAGGAATACGAGCTGCCCCAGCTTAGGATCGGCCCTGATGTCAGGCTGCTGGCATGCCGAAGGGCTGCGCGCATATTTGGGAGGGCATCGATAAAACTGGTTCCGAGGCCGTCGGCTTTGGCTTGCTGCGCCGTGTGGTTAGTCACGCCGTTGACTGCGTTGCCCGACCGTTGACCGACGGCCAGAGCTTGCAACCCGAGGTCTTGGAGTCGAGGCGCGATCTCGGGGTACTCTGTGCGGCTCCAATTTACCTGGTGGAATAATACAATGATAGGCGTTTGAGCGCGATTCGTCGTCGGGTAGAAATCAGCCGTGACGGACAGATTATCTTCGGATGGAAACGTGACCGCTTCGAGGGGCTCCATGCCAGCCGATGTGAGCGCATTGAGAGCCAGCAAGAGGAGGCCAACGAAGACTGAAGAGGTCTGGATTTCATGGGCGTGCGTGAGAAGAAGCTGATGTGGCCGCATGCTCGCAGCAATGAGGGTTTAACCTTCTGGAAATTACGAAAAGCCTTAGAGATGACGCGATGATCACGCCCTAAAAAAGAAGCTCTATAGGAATGCGATTTCACTGGTTTTTAAGCGCATTGAGCCTAACTTTACAGTCCAGCCTGAGCCTTGTTTTTAAGGGCTGCGAAGCGCATCCATCCATGAGCGAAGATACCCAGCACGACATGCCAAACGAGGAAGTTTATGACTCCTCAAAGATCGACAAACTTGAAGGCCTGGAGGCCGTCCGCAAACGCCCTGGAATGTATATCGGGGACCCCGCAACAGAGCGTGGTTTGCACCATAGTATTTCCGAGGTTCTCGATAACTCGATCGATGAACATCTCGCTGGGCACTGTGACAAGATTGACATTGTCATTCACGTTGATGGCTCGATTTCTATCAAAGACAATGGGCGTGGTATTCCGGTCGATATTCATGAGAAATGGGGTATCCCCGCGGTGGAGCTAGTCCTCACAAACTTGCATGCGGGTGGTAAGTTCGGTCAGGGGGCCTACAAGTATTCTGGCGGTCTCCACGGGGTGGGCGCCAAGTGTGTGAATGCTCTTTCTGAATGGTTCCGTGCGGAGATCTCTCGTGATGGGAAACTCTACGCGATTTCTTTTGAGAAAGGGAAGACGACCCACCCGTTGAAGGTGATGGGTGACCTCGACGATCCGAAGGCCACGGGCACAAGCATCACGTTCCTGCCAGATTCAACGATCTTTACTACGACGATCGATTTCAATTTCGATCTCATTGCCAAGCGCCTGCGCGAGATTGGCTTCCTCAATCCAGGGCTCACTCTGAACCTCACGGATGAGCGCGGTGACAAGCTGCGCAAGACCACTTTCCTCTATGAGAAAGGCATCGTGGAGTTTGTTGATCAGCTTGGAGAGAATAAAAACCTCGTGCATCCAGAGCCCATCGTGCTCGGGGGCAAGCGTGAGATTGAATACGAATCGGAGGGCCAGACGATCAAGGACATGGCCATCGTGGATCTCGTTTTACAATACAACGACTCCTTCGACTCCATGATCTTGGCTTATGCTAACATGGTGCCCAACCCCGACGGCGGTACGCACGTCACCGGTTTTCGCGGAGCTCTGACCCGTACCGTCAATCAATATGCCAAGACGAATGGCTTGGTGAAAGACAAAGATCCTGCGCTAACGGGTGACGATGTGAGAGAGGGGCTAGTCTGTGTGGTCAGTGTGAAGCACCCGAACCCGCGTTTCAGTTCGCAGACGAAAGAGAAGTTCATCAACGACGAGATGGACGGTGTTGTCAGTTCGATCGCCTACGACGGTCTCATGAATCATTTCGAGGAGAATCCTCAAATTGCGAAACGGCTGATCGATAAATGCCTCAACGCAGCGCGTGCTCGTGAGGCGGCTCGGAAGGCGCGTGAAACTGTCCGGAAATCAGCGCTCACGGGCGGTGGTTTGCCAGGGAAACTCGCCGACTGTTCGGTGCGCGACCCTTCACAAACTGAACTCTACATTGTTGAGGGTGATTCCGCTGGTGGCTCGGCCAAGCAAGGCCGTGATCGCCGCACTCAAGCTATCCTGCCGCTGCGTGGTAAGTTGATCAATGTGGAGAAGGCTCGCTTGCATCGAGCGCTTCAAAACAAAGAGATCCAGACCATGATCACTGCCATCGGGACCGGAATTGGCGATGGTGATCAGGAAGGCTCATTCGACATCACCAAGGCACGTTATCACAAGGTCATCATCATGACGGATGCTGACGTGGATGGCTCTCACATTCGGACTCTTCTCCTCACGTTCTTCTGTCGCCAAATGGCCGAATTGGTTAGGCGAGGTTACCTCTACATCGCGCAGCCGCCGTTGTACTTGGTCAAGCGGAAGAAGCGTCAGGAGTATGTGCAGGACGACGACGCTCTTAATTCGATTTTGATTGAGTTAGGATCTGAGGATGTCACTCTGAGGTCGGCTGACGGCAGTAATGAAATCTCGAATGAGAACCTCCAGAAGACGCTTGTCATCCTTACCAAGATGACGCGGTTCAGTGATGTGGTCGTTCGCACGGGCGGTCGTTTTGAAGAGTATCTACGACGGAGGAATTCTGATACGGGTGAACTTCCGGCCTACATTGTTAAAGTCCGCGAAGGAAACGACGAACACATCGAGTATTTTAGCGATGAGGATGCCCTGCGCGAGTTCTCGATTGCCAACCGCGACCTTCATCTATTCGGTGTTCCTACGGAAGAAGAGGTCGAGGTTGAAGGCCAAGAAGCTGAAGCCGCTCCTGTTGCCGCTTCGAAAGATGGGGTCACGCGTCGCGCGACCTTGCACGAGATTCACGAGGCGCATTCCATGGTCAAACTGTTCAAGCAGCTAGGTGAGCTTGGTTTCCCTGCTGAACAGTATATTCGCAGTGAAGAGCCCATCCTTCACCTCGTCGAAGGTGATAAGGATGGCACCACGCATGACATTCATTGTGTCACGGACATTCTCGAAGCTGTCCTCGACATCGGTAAGCGAGGTGTGGAGGTGAAACGCTTTAAGGGTCTTGGTGAGATGAACGCGAAAGAGCTGTTCAGTACCACCATGGATCCTAACACCCGCAAGCTTCTGCGCGTGCAACTGAACGAAGACAATCTGGTCGAAGCAGATCGCATGTTCACCATTCTCATGGGGGATATCGTCGAGCCACGCCGACGCTTCATCGAAGACAATGCGCTCAACGTGCGCAATCTTGATGTCTAACAAACTTTCTTATTAACCGAACGAATCTGGTTTCCCTGTGAGCGAACACTCTGACGATAGCATTGCCCCGATTAACGTGGCTGACGAGATGTCGAAGTCCTTCTTGGATTATTCGATGTCTGTCATCATTTCCCGTGCCCTTCCTGATGCACGTGATGGTCTTAAGCCTTCCCAACGTCGCCTTCTTTATGCGATGTACAACGACTTGAGCTTGGGGCCTAGCAAAGCCCACCTCAAGTGCGCCCGTATTGTCGGGGATACCATGGGTAAGTATCATCCACATGGTGATGGTGCCATTTATCCTACGCTTGTGAACATGGCTCAGCCATGGTCGATGCGAGAGATCCTCGTCGAAGGCCAGGGTAACTTTGGTTCGGTCGAGGGCGATCCTCCCGCTGCCATGCGTTACACGGAAGCCCGTCTGACTCATCTTGGTGTGTCGTTGATGAACGATATGGACAAGGATACGGTCGACTTTGTGCCTAACTATGATGGCACGAGAACTGAGCCGAGCGTCCTTCCTGCTGCTTTCCCTAACTTGTTGATCAACGGTGGCACGGGTATTGCCGTTGGTATGGCGACAAATATTCCGCCACACAATCTCAGCGAAGTGATCGATGCGCTTTGTGCGCAAATCGAGAATCCCAAGATCACGGTGGATGAGATTAACACCCACATTAAGGGCCCTGATTTTCCGACTGGTTGTACTATTCTTGGCTTCAATGGTATTCGCAACTACATGCGGACTGGTCGCGGTAGTGTGAAGGCCCGTGGTCGTGCCACGATCGAGACGCTTCCTAGTAATCGCGATCAGATCATCATCACGGAGATTCCTTACAACGTGAACCGCGCAACCTTGGTCGAGCGTATCGCGGAGTTGGTGAATCAGAAAGTGCTGCCCGAGATCAGCGCGGTGCGCGATGAGTCGGATGAGAACACGCGGGTGGTCATCGACCTCAAGCGCGATGCTCGTTCCCAGGTTGTTCTCAACAACCTCTACAAGCACACGCAGCTGGAGACGTCGTTCTCCACGAATATGCTGGCGATCGATAATCGCCGTCCGAAACTGCTCAATATTAAGGACGCTCTGACCTGCTTCCTGGAGCACCGCCGCGAAGTTATCATACGCCGCACGCGTTACCTCTTGGGCAAAGCCGAAGATCGTGCCGAAGTTCTTGAAGCGTATCTATTAGCCATTGCGAATCTCGATGATTTTATCAAGATCATCCGCAATTCGGCCAACCGAGACGAGGCGCGCGAGAAAATCAAAGCCTACCGGTTCACGACCGAAGCCGCCGAAGCGCTGGGCATCCTCATTCGAGGCCAACCTAGCATTGAAGGAGGCGAATACGTCTTCACCGATCGTCAGGTCAACTCTATCCTTGAGTTGCGTCTTTATCAATTGACCGCTCTTGAGCGCGACAAGATCAAGGATGAGTATGATAAGGTGCTAGACGAGATTAAGGACTTGCTAGACATCCTTGCCAAAGAGGTCCGTGTGCTCGCGATCATCAAGGAAGAACTCCTTGAGGTGAAAGAGAAGTATGGTTCGCCTCGTAAGACGGACATCGTTCCTGATGAAGGTGAGATCAACATCGAGGATCTCATTGCCAACGAGTCGACGATCATCACGATCAGTCATCGTGGCTTCATCAAGCGCACGCCTGCAGTCGATTACCGCACGCAAGGGCGTGGCGGCAAGGGACTTAAAGGTATGGAGACACGCGATGCACAGACGGAGGAGGAGGAGTCAGATTTCGTCGAACATCTCTTCTCCGGCACGGCTCACGACTATCTCTTGTTCTTCACGAACACGGGCCGCCTCTTCGTCGAACGCGTTTACATCATCCCAGAAATGGCCCGCACGGCCAAAGGACGATCGATCAAGAACCTCCTCGATTTGCGTGAAAACGAGAAGATCGCCTCCGTGCTGCGTCTTGAAGCCGTCCTCGAAGACGAAGGCGACAAGACGTGGGAGCAAGAGGGGTTCATCCTCTTCGCTACCCGCGCTGGCACGGTCAAGAAGACCGCCCTAGTAGACTACAAGAATTACCGTAAAGGTGGCCTCAATGCGATCACGATCGAGGAAGGCAATGAACTCATCGGTGTGCGCCTTACCACGGGCGAAGACGACATCTGTCTCGTCACCCGCGATGGTCTCTGTGTAAGAACGAGTGAGAATACGATCCGCTCGATGGGACGCACTGCCAAGGGTGTCGCCGGCATCCGACCACGTGGCGAAGACTACGTTGTTTCCCTAACGATTGTCGATAAATCTGCCCAGTTCCTCGTCGCCTCCGAGAAAGGCCTCGGCAAACGAACCCCGTTTGAT
Source organism: Verrucomicrobiaceae bacterium (assembly GCA_009936795.1). GTDB lineage: Bacteria > Verrucomicrobiota > Verrucomicrobiia > Verrucomicrobiales > DEV007 > JAACDM01. The sequence continues at coordinate 6,880 of JAACDM010000040.1, forward strand.
GATTACCCAACGAAAGGTCGAGGTGGTAAAGGTCTCATCACCATGAAGACGACGGATCGGACCGGCAAAGTCGCTGGCGCCATCGCCGTTCTCGAAGACGATGATGTCATGCTCATGACTAGCGGTGGAAAGACCGTCCGGATCAAAGCGAGTGGCATCAGCTCGATCGGTCGAAACGCTCAGGGCGTGAAACTAGTTACCCTATCAGAGGGCGAGATCATCAAAGACATCGTTCGCGTGGTTGGTGAAGATCCTGATGATGAAGCTGCGGAAGAAGGCACCGAGGCGGAAGCTGCTGCCGAAGGTGAAGAGACCGCTGCTGCCGAGCCATCAGAAGACTCAACGGACGACGCTTAGCTAGAGCCTTCAAGTTACTCTGCATCTGACCAGCGTAGGCGGAACCATGAAGCGCGCTCGGCGCTGAGGTAAACCCACCACGCCCTTTCGTTAGCAACTCGAATGGGGGGCAGTCAGTATCTCCTTCGATGTTGGCGAATACTGGCAGTTGCGTCTCCCCTTGATTGCTGATCGTGACCGTGCGTGTGATAGGTGCGGCGAGATTAGACGATCCGAAATTGATAGATCAAAAACTAGCGCGAAAGCCAGCAATGCGATCATCAGGCTCGTAACCCCACTCTAGTCGGCCGCTGGCCGTGATAACGCCAGGCATTCTGATGTCCTCATGCAAACCAGCGTTTCAGCAGACACGCCCATTGGATTCGATGTGCAATGCTGAAGGTACGCCGCCTGCTGAACTAATGGTGAGGGTCTTCCCGTGAGGGTGGTTTGGCAATGTTGTGAGTTGTACGCCACTGGGAATGTTAACTCGTCGATAGGTTCTGCCCAGCAGTGCCGATGGCGACGAGAATCTCTCCGTTGGTGTTGCGTGAATTGAGTTTGCTCTGGAGTGTTAGGCTCGCGTTCCACGGAGCTTCCGTAGAAAAGCTGAAGGCCTCATCGACCGAGGAGCCGTGGACGGTCAAGGCCAGGTTGTCTCCCAGGATCGGTGTGGTGATCTTGGCAGGTTCCAGCATCACGCTGACGGCTGAGGCGGCCGTGTTTATTTGAATAGCTTGAAAGCTCCCTTGCAATTCACTCGCTACACCGAGTGGTTCTAGACTTACCGATGAAACCAGGGTTACAGGATCTACCCCCCCCCTCGAAACTCAAATAGGGCCAGGTTGATGTCCGGTCCACTATCGAAGGCTATCTCGATAGTCCCAACAGAGAAGAGTGGAGGCCTTCACCCGGCGTGATGCCCAGTTCCGCATTGTTCACCGTAATCAGGTTGAGAAAACACAGTCTGGCCTGTGTAGCGATGGTGCCGCAATGTTTCGCCAATGTGAGAGGGTTGGCGCCTACGGCGCCAGGGTCATAACATGGGGAGTAGTCGGCCAGGCTGGCATTTGTAGAGCTTTCGGGCGCAATCAGATCTCTATTCCATCTGGGACTCAGAAATTGTTTACGTTCACTTTTAGCGAAGCCGTGGGCATTTTGCTGTCGAGGTTACTTTGGAACTCTGCAAGGAACGGCAGCATCGCAGCTGGACTGGTATTGTTTGCGATTAAGTCGTTGAGATTGACTTGGAGTTTCATGAAGCACTCTTCAATTGGGCGCGGGGGCGCCTTTTTGTCTACGAATTCGAGATTGACCGAGTCAACAAAGCCCGTCATTCACGTATGCTCCGGAACTCCAGCCACAATCTCGAAGCAGCCTTTCGTGCCTTTGGTTGAGTCCGGGGCGAACGCCGTGACCTCCGCATCAGCGATGCGAATACCTAACAGGCCCCATGAAGATAGCCCGAGAGAAACGTTTCTTCGAGAAAACACAAGCCACCTGTATCAACAATACTGCTGTCGAAGCTCATGACAGCTTCAAGCAATTCGCCAATGGAGAGGGAAGTACCGGTTTCTGGATCGATGAAGATCGGAGGATTAGGCGCAATTGTGTAGAAGGCCATGCTGCCCACCTTGGTGCTCTGCAGAAGGTGGTTCGAAACGAAATCGAGCTCTGTAGTCAGTCGCTCTAACGGAGGTAGCGTCGTGTCTAGCAACGTGAAAAGCGACGTCGGTGGGGCGTCGACAATCGCTTTGGGCACGCTTTGCCCAGCGCCACCAGCAGGCGGTTTGCGGTGCCTATCTCTGCGATCAAGAGGTCGTCGAGTGGATTTGAACGCACTTCGGTGGCGGGAGTTGCGTCAGTGGTCACCGCGTGGTAAATCCGGAATCTGTCTGGTGCAGGCGCACGCTTTGTTGACGCCTGGCCGGCAGTTTCCTAGGATAGCGCCGATGCATGTTCCAACGTTTCTTGCTCTCGCCTTTTCTTTAAGCTGCTGTTCGCATTTAGGTGCGGTCGAGTTGGTCGAATCTCTCAGCCTCGGCGTAAAGAATCCTGTCAAGATCTCTATATCAGCCCCTCCGGGTGGATTGGTTGCTGATGCCGAACTTGGCATGTTGCGTCACGAATCACTCACTGGTCAGGTCGTGCATTCGGCTAAGAGCGGTGTCCGGGGGCTTTTTGAGACGCGAGCCGTGCGGACGCCGAAGGGGGATCTGCTGCTCATGTTTCCGGAGGGCGATCATTATGCCGCAGGCTCAGGCAAGGTGAATGATTTCATAGCCTATCGCTCCAAAGACAACGGCAAGACTTGGAGAGGTCCTAGCATTGCGTTTGATATCAACTATAGTCAACACGGGTTCATTCCGCTCATCCCAAAAGGGAGCAAACGCATTTATGCCTTTGGCACACAGCCGATCCCGTCGGCATACAGCCGAGAGAAAGGGAAGCACGAGAATACGCCTATCGGGTTCCGGTGGTCTGATGATGATGGATACACCTGGAGTGATGCGACTTTGATCAAGCCAGAGAATGATCCCGGATTTCTTGGAATGTCCGTCACACGCATGTGTGAGACGGATCGTGGAAGCTGGATTCTAGGCTCGCACGCCGCAGATTGGTCGAAGAACCCTCTAACCACGCAGCAGTACCTTCTACGAAGTACTGACAAGGGAGAAACATGGACATTGTTGCCTAACAAACGTCCTAATGGCTGGTTCTCGTCCGAATTCAAACGTATGGACGAGGGGCGTCCGATTGCTTTGGGAAATGGCGAGGTCTTCTTCATGGGGCGGACCCCGACAGGCCGGATCTGGACCTCGCGTAGCTTTAACGACGGTGCCACTTGGCGAGATCCCAAGCCTTCCGAACTGGTGCATCCGGATGCTCCGCCGATGGTTTATCATTTGAGCGATAAGAAAACCTTGATCACGTTCATCCACAATCGCCACATGGGCACTGAATACTTGGGGCTTACCGGCAAGATGGACGGCATGAAGGATCGGTCGGAGATCTGGATTGCTCTCTCCAAGGATGGCGGTCGCGGTTGGAGCGAGCCGCAGTTTCTCTTAGCCAATGCCAGTGTGCCTGATCCAAAGAAGAATGGCTGGTTCAACCACCAAGTCTCCTATTTGGACGCGGTGATCGATGATGGCACCATCCATCTCTTCTGCCCGCACTTGTGGAACCGAGCGGTTTACTTGCAGATTCAGGAAAGCGCCCTCGCCGCTCTACCGACCGCAGCGCAATTTACAGCGACTACAGCGAGTCCTCAGGATTTCAATCAAGATTGGACCGGCTGGCTAGGGCCGGAGCGCAATGCCCGAGTCGCCGGTGCGGCATTTCCTGCGAACTGGAATGGCGAACTGGAGCAAGTTTGGAAGGTGGAAGTTGGAACTGGGCACGGGACGCCGATCGTTGTTGGTGAGCATGTATGGCAGCATGCTCGTCTAAACGGGTCGGAGGTGGTGACCTGCTTGAAATTGGCTACTGGCAAACAGGTCTGGCAAGAGGGAAAGCCCGTTGCGTTCAAGATTGGAGGCGGTGGCGAGCTTCATGGCAAGGGGCCCAAATCCAGTCCGGTTTATGCTGACGGGCGCATCTTTACGAAGAGTATCACGGGTGTGCTTACGGCACGTGATGCGATGACTGGCAAACTGCTCTGGCAGAAAGACTATCGAAGGCAATTCAGACCCAATCAACCTTATTGGGGGGTGAGTGTGTCACCCTTGGTCGATGGGGACCAAGTGGTCACCTATCTTGGAAATGATAAGGAAGGTAGCTTGTTCGCTTTTGATGCGGCAACGGGGGATTTCGTTTGGCGACTTGGTGAGGATGCCACGGCTTATTCGTCGCCAATAGTCGTCGAGATAGAAGGTGTGCGACAGATCGTGCATTGGAACCGAGAAGATCTCATTGGAGTGGAAAGCCAGACAGGTAAACTATTATGGAAGTTTCATTGGCCGTATCGTGGAAATAATCAGAACACGGCAACGCCAACCTATCACAATGGATTTGTCATTGTTGGTGGAGAAGGCCGGGGGATTAAGAGCATTGAACCAAAGCGTGTTGGGGATCGCTGGATTGTGAGTGAGAGCTGGCATCAAAAGGAAGTCTCTTTGGACACAAGTAGCACGATTCAACACGAGGGGCGTCTATACGGGATCTCGGAGTACAAGCGAGGTCAGTTCTTCTGTTTGGACCCCAAGAGAGGCAAGGTGCTCTGGCTGACGCAAGGGCGCGAAGGAGATCACGCCTCCTTTCTTTCCGTAGGAGACCGGTTGTTAGCCTTAACGACCGGCGGAATGCTGAAGGTCTTGAAAGGGAACTCTGAAGCGTATGACGAAGAGCGAGAGGTGGAGGTTGCTGACGGTAGCACGTGGGCACCGCCGGTGTTCTTGCGGGACGGCTTGCTCATCAAGACTGAGAACGAGCTGATTCGTTGGAGGTTTTCCAATTGATTCTTCCCCGTTTTTTTCTCATCGCCATAGTGGCGATTTCATCTGGATTTGGGCAGGAAAAACCTAACATCCTCTTTATCTATCTCGATGACTTCGGCTGGCGAGATACCGGTTTTATGGGCTCGGATTATTATGAAACGCCGAATCTAGATCGTCTTGCTAAGGAAAGTCTCGTCTTTACGGACGCTTATTCGGCTGCGGCCAACTGTGCCCCTGCTAGGGCGTGCCTGCTTTCCGGCCAGTACACGCCGAGGCATGAGGTCTACAATGTGGGAACGAAGCCACGTGGCAAGGCGAAGGATCGCAAGCTTGGGCATGTTCCTGGGGTGGATGTCCTCGATCCAAAGATTCGGACGTGGGCCCACCGGATCCAGAACGCGGGCTACACGACGGGAACCTTTGGCAAGTGGCATCTCAGTGGGGATCCGTTGCCGTATGGATTTGATGTCAACGTCGGCGGCGATCACCGTGGAAGCCCTCCCCGTGGCTACTACCCTCCCCATCCCAATGCCGTTGGATTGAGCGATGCGTCCAAGGATGAGTACCTCACAGATCGACTCACGGATGAAGTGGACGGGTTCATTCGCGCGAATCAAGGCAAGCCATGGCTTGCCTATCTCACCCACTTTGCGGTCCACACGCCGATTCAGGCGAAGAAGGAACTTCTGGCGGAGTATGAAGGTAAGCGGGCAGGGCATCTTCATGACAATGCGAAGATGGCGACGATGATTCAAGCCGTTGATGACGGTGTGAGGAAACTGTTGAGAACTCTGAAAGAACTCAAACTGACGGAGAAGACGATCATTGTGTTCTATTCTGACAATGGCGGCTATGGACCCGGGACGGACATGGATCCTTTGAAAGGTTACAAAGGGACTTACTACGAGGGGGGGATTCGCGTGCCGTTCTTCGTTCACTGGCCGGGTGTCGTTCAGGCCGGCTGGAGTGCTGAGCCTATCACTGGTGTCGATCTCTATCCTACGTTGTGTGCCATGGTTGGTGCTGAGTTGCCTCAGCAACCTCTTGATGGAAAGAGTTTGGTGCCTTTACTCAGAGGGGACGTCGATTCGTTAGGCGAACGCGCTCTTTACTGGCACTTTCCCGCCTATCTCCAATCGTATCGAGGTATGGTCGATGAACAGCGTGATCCGCTCTTTCGCAGCCGCCCGTGTAGTATCATGAGGAAGGGGCCCTGGAAGTTACACCACTACTTTGAGGATGATGCTCTGGAACTCTATCACTTGGCCAATGATATTGGTGAAATGAATGATCTTGCGAAGGCGGAAGGCCGGCGTGCTCAATCGATGCTCGGCGAACTGAATCAATGGCGGGAAGCGATCAATGCGCCTATCCCTTCTCTGAAGTAGTCAACTTAGAACGCTCGGACTGGCCAGAGGCGGGCCGTGAAGTCGCGAGAGGTCGAGCCGAGCCA